>CAZSYS010000180.1:0-9293 GCA_964611365.1 uncultured Planctomycetales bacterium | reverse complement strand
AGATGGGATGTTATTCTAACATCCCATCTGGACTCGTTTATGGGGGGCAGGTCACTTCGGGCCTTCGTTTGCAGCGTCGGGGTTCCAATCGGTCGAGAGCCCCTCGGGCACGCGCTCGGCGGCGCGAAGCGCGGCGGCGGCCGGCGTCTCTGCGTCCAGTGTCCGGCGCCAGCCGCCTGGGCAGCAATGCAGCAGCCGGGGTGACAATAAAGAAGCATCCGGAGCGACAGAACCGTGCCGGGGGACAGGATGCGGCCGGTCACGGACAGGCTTGCGCGGGCCGTCACGGACTGCGCCGGGGCTGGAGGGCAGCGGACTGGCCGATCATGAAGCCGGATGGCTGGACGGGTGGGTCATCGGTACGCCGCCGGGCGCCGGGCGGGTGGCCGGGGGCGGCGCCGGGAGGGCTCTGGCCCCGGCGACCGGGCGGTCGCGCGGGGGAACGTTCTCCAGGGAAATCGTCCGGATGAACACCGGCTGACGGGGGCGGTCCTTCTCGCCGGTGGGCACGGCCGCGAGCTTGCTGAGCGTCTCGAAGGATTCGTCGCCCGCCAGGTAGCCGAAGGCGGTCTGCTGGCCGTCGAAGGAAGGCTGCCGCCCCAGGCAGATGAAGAACTGGCAGCTGGCCGAGTCCGGGTCGCGCGGCGACCGGGCCATGCCCACCGTGCCCAGCTCGAACGGGATGTTGCTGAACTCGGCCTTCAGCCGCCTGCCGTCCTTGCGGATGCCGTGCCCGTCGCCGCGCGGGTCACCCCCCTGAATGAGCCCGCCGGGGATCACGCGGTGGAAGGTCAGGTTGTCGTAGAAACGCTGCTCGATCAGCTCGATGAAGTTCTGGACGTGTGCCGGAGCTTTGTCATAGTAGAACCGGATGGTCATCTTGCCGAAGTCGGTGAGGATCACGGCCTGACGCTCGGCCAGCACGGTCACGAACAGCGGCTCGGAAACCAGCAGTCCTCCATAAGGCTTCCAGGTCAGACGATACCTGCCCGGACGCTGCAGCGACTCGTAGTGCCGCGTCAGGTCCACCCCGACAGTCGCGCCGCCCCGCGGGGCCAGCCGGATCGCCGGAATGACGCCTCTGGGGCGCAGCCCCGTCTGGCTGTCGAAGCGTTCCCCGTAGCCGTCCTCGATCGTGACCGCCGAGAACCCCCGGCCGCTGAACACGTGCCCCAGGGGCAGACCCATCACCGGCTCGGCGGTTTCATCGGTCGACGCCTCCGGCACCCGCAGCGTCAGCTCGCGGTCGGTGAGGTTGTGCAGCCCGAACTCCACCCAGATCGGCGAGCCGGCCTGGACCACGGGCATGTCCGAGCGCATCGTCGCGCGGACCATCGGAGGCTCGCCGGGAAACCCCGCCGGAGCCTGGCCCTCGGGCGTATTGGCGGCAGCGGCCGCCGACAGGACCATCGCCAGGCACAGTCCGGCGCTGAGCGGCCACCGCAAGGCCGGGGGCCTGACCGTGTCCAACGCAGCCCGCCGGCTCCGGCCGGATGAGCACGGGCGGCACAAAGGTTCGCCGGCCGCAAACCGTCGCTGCATGAAGAGCCTCTCGTGGCCTGCGGCCGCCGATGAGCGGGACAAAGGCATAACTTCAATCATCCCAAAACGTTGGGACTCAATCCGCCCGAGACAACCCCCGCCTTTATACACCGTCGGCCGCACCCAGACGCAACCCGCGGCCGACCGCCGGCTCACGGGTCCTCAGGCTGCTGGGGCTGAGCCTCGGCCCGTGGATCCCCGGACGCCGCGTCGGCGGCATCGGCCTGAGGCTCCATATCCGCGGCATCCGGCTCATCGGCCGGCTGCGTGACCGACGGCAGGCTGCCGGGCAACGCCCCCGGCGAAACCTGGGTGGCCGCCGCCCGCATTTTGCGGATGATGCCGGTCGGGGCCGGGCCGATCCGCCAGTACCCGCTTTCCTTGAACACGGCCAGGGCCGCGTCGCGGGTCAGCCGGCCCTTGCGGTCCGGCTTGCGGTAACGCACGATGGCATGCACGAAGAACTGATCCGGCGAGCCCTTGGCCGCGTAAACCCCGGCCACGGTGATCTCCTGCACGCTGAGCCAGACCCGCTCGAAGTCCTTCTGGCTGGTCGGCGTGGTGCGGATGCTGAACAACTGCCGGAAGCCGTCGTAATCCCCGCGTTCGCAGATCCCCAGTGCCCGGCGGATGAACTCATTGAGGCTGGGATCGTCCGACTGCAGGCTCGCCGGGAATACCACCCGCGGCCGGTCGACATCCGGCTGTGCGGCGACGATGTCCGGGACATCGATTTCCGCCTCGCCGGCGCCCGGCTCGCGTCCGCAGCGGCATCCGCCGGAGGCGCAGATCACCGCCGAAGCCAGCAGCATCCCGGCCCGTGCCCACCGGCAATCCCGCAGCGGTTCCATGCCGTCGTGAACCCTCGTCGCCGACCGTCCAGGCCGGGCGCCCAGCCTGTCCGGCGGCGATCCGGGCGGCGATCATAGCCGCCCAGGGGCGGGCCCGCCAGACCCGGACAACCGACGGTCGCGGCTCAGCCTCCCTCCGGAGCCGGCATCCCCGGGCCGCGGGCCGCGACGAACGATTCCAGCATGATCTGCGCGGCCACGGCGTCCTGGCGGGCCTTCTTGCGTTTGCGGGTCAGGCCCCGTCCGGCCAGCCGGCCGTCGGCGGCGTGCGAGGTGAGCCGCTCGTCGTGCAGGTGAACCGCCGGGCCGCCCGGTCGCCGGACCGACTCGGCCACCGCCCGCGCGTGCCGGGCCTGCGGGCCTTCGCTGCCGTCCATGTTGAGCGGCAGGCCGATGACGATCTGGTCGGCGGCATACTCGCGGGCCGCCGCCAGCAGCAGCCGGGCCACCTGGTCGATGCGTCCGGGGGCCGGCACCACCTTCAGCGGCGAAACGAGCCCCCCCTCCGGCTCGGCCAGCGCCAGGCCGATCCGCCGGGTTCCCAGGTCCACTCCGAGGTAGCGAACACCGTTCATCGCGTCTGGAGACGGTATAGCCGATCGGCGCCGGGCTTGCACGAAGGTTGCGATTTGACCGCGTCGCGGCCGGCCCCTAGTCTCCTGCCCGTGCCTGACGCCCTGTCCAACCCGCCGCCCAAACCCGTGCCGGACCTGGGCCAGATCTGGAGGCGCCTCGGGCCGGTAGGTCCGCTGGCTCTGGTGGCTGCCAGCCTGCCGGGCCTGGGCGGCTTCGTGCTGCTGGGCACGATGAAGTGGTCCGGGCAGTGGCTGCGGGCCGCCGGGGACGGGGGGTTGCTGTTGTACGTCGCCGGCTTTGCGGTCGCCGCCGGTCTGGCTTTGCTGCCCACCTATGCCCAGTCGGTGCTGGCGGGCTTTGCGTTCGGGATGCTCCGGGGGACGGCCGCCGCGCTGGCCGGCATTGCCGGAGCGTGTCTGATCGGCTATGCCGTCGCCCGCCGGGCCTCCGGCGAGCGTGTGGTGCGCATGATCGAGGAGCAGCCCAGGTGGAAGGCGGTCCGCGACGCGCTCATCGGCGGCGGCCGGTTGAAAACCCTGGCCATCGTGACGCTGCTGCGGGCCCCGCCGAACTCGCCTTTCGCGATCACCAACCTGGTGCTGGCCTCCACGCGCGTGCCCTGGCCGACGTACCTGGCCGGGACGCTCCTGGGCATCGCCCCGCGCACGGCGGCGGCGGTGAAGATCGGCGCCGACATGACCGAGCTGAACCTGCGACAGGGGCGCAGCATCGTTCAACTGGTCATCAGCATCGTCAGCGCGGTGGTGGTGCTGGGCATCCTCGGAGCCCTGGCCAACCGTGCCGTCGCCCGGGTCACGCGGCCGCAGGACGGCGACCCGGGGTCGGCAGACCCCTGATCGCCGGTTGTGGAGGCCGCGTCGTTGCCCTAAGATGCCCCCGGTCGCCGGGGCCCGCCGGGCGGGCCCGCGCGGACTGATCCGTGCTCCTGCGGCGTCTGGCCGCGCGGCCAGCACCCGGAGTGCGAGGCGCCGGCCAGGCCGGAAAGACCGCCCGAATGCCGCGATACGAACTTCTCAGCATCATCGTCCCCAGCCTCAACGAGGAGGGAACGCTCCGCGAGCTGTTCGAGCGCACCCGGGCCGTCATTCCCCCCGACCAGCCCTTCGAGTTCATCGTCGTCGACGACGGCAGCGTCGACGGCAGCTTTGCGGTGCTGGAAGCCCTGCACGCCGAATACCCCCATGTGGTGGTCATCCGCCACGGCTTCCCTCTGGGCAAGTCCATGGCCCTGATGCACGGTTTCGATGCCGCCCGCGGCGATGTGGCCGTGACCATGGACGCCGACCTGCAGGACCTGCCGGAGGCCATTCCCGCGCTGCTGGACAAGCTCGACGAGGGCTACGACCTGGTCAACGGCTGGCGCACCCGGCGGTGCGACCGGCTCGCCAAACGTCTGGTCTCGCGGGTCTACAACCTGCTGGTCCGGTGGCTGCTGGGCTGCCGGCTGCACGACATCAACTGCGGATTCAAGGCCATGCGGCGCAGCGTCTACCGGCGTCTGGAGCTTCGCGGCGATGCTCACCGCCTGATCCCGGCGATCGCCGCGAGGTCGGGTTTCCGCGTGGCGGAGGTGCCCGTGCCGCACGCCCCCCGCCTTCACGGCCGGTCCCGCTACCATCTGCTGCGCTTCAACGGCATTCTGGACATCTTCGCCCTGCGGGCCGGCGAGGCCACCGCCTGGAAGGCGTTTCACGCGTTCGTGCAGGCCGCCCTGGTGTTCTGGGGGCTGGCGGTCGTCTTCACCGTGCTGTGGCTGGGGCTGAGCCGCCCGTCGGCCTGCGGTTCCGGCGGCACGAATCTGCCGGCCGCGCTCTGCGGCGCCGTGGCGGTGTGGGCGGCGCTGGTCGGCACGCTTCTGCCGGCCCTGGGATTGCACCTGGACATCGTGCTGCGTCAGGGCCAAGCCCGTCACTGGCGCAAATCGCTGATTGAACGCACCCTGGATGCCAGGAAATGAGCCGCGGGCCCCCGGCGGAGGATGCCGGCCGGGTACGCCCCGGAATCCGTGGAGCCGTCGATCACTGCAGGCAGGCCACTTCGACCGGCTGATTCGGGCCGCCGACGCAGGCGAAGAACAGCTCCAGGTCCGCGGCATCGACGTCCAGGTCGCCGTCCAGGCGGGCATTCTGGCAGTCAGGAGCATTCTGGGGGATGCTCAGTCCGGTGAGGCAGGCCTGGAGGTGGCCGAAGTCGGCCTGGTCCACATCGTCATCCTCGTCGAAGTCCATCGGGGCCCGTCCCGGCCGGCCCCAGACCTCCAGCTCGGGGATTCTGGCGTAGTCGTCGATGCCGGCATCAGTGATGTACAGCCGCACGAACCGGGTCATCAGCGGTTCTGTGAGGCAGTGACTGGTTGTAGCCGCCTGGGCGGGGTTGGCGCCCTGAAGGATCGTGGTCCAGGGCCCGGCCTGGCCCGCGGCCGATTCGATGCGGTAGGCGGTGGTGTTGTAATAGGACGGCTCCCCGCCGGCCCCGGCGTGGCGGACGATGAAAGCCCGCAGCCGCGCCGGCCTGCCGAGATCCAGGGCCAGCCAGTGCTCCGCCGAGGCGGCGGTGCTGGTCCACTTGGTGGCGGTGAGTCCGTCCACCGCCCGTTCCGGCCCCCAGGAAGGCCCGTAGGTGGAATCGGCCCAGATGGCCGCGGCGTCGCGGGCCAGATTGACGTCCTGGGGATCCAGCCCGCAGGTCGAGCCGCTGACGGCGGCCTCGACGTTGATCAGCCGCACGACGCCGGAATCGGCCCGCAGCGACAGCTGGTGGGGCCCGTCGGCCAGCATCTTGGCCCCCGGGAACGCCCAGGGCGCCGGCCCGGCCCCCAGGGGCACGTTGGCCGAGGCGTAGGCTCCGCCGTCCACGGCGTACGAGATGGGGCCGCCGTCGGGGGCCAGGATGATCTTGCAGGCCGCCGCCGGCCCGGTGAACGGCACGGTCACGACCGCCCCAGGCGTGGAAGTCTGGATGAATCGCGACACGCCGAACTCGTTGGTCCGGACCGACCAGGCCGGCGGGAGCGGGCTGACGTCCGCCAGCTCGGTGATGACCCCGCCCATGACCGGGAAGTCGGTCCGCGACGCCGGCAGCAGGTGATCCGCCGGGGCCCCGGCCCGCTGCCGCTCGGATTCCAGGTAGGCGATGACCGCGTCGGAGTAGATCTGCGAACCGGCGGCGTTGGGGTGCACCCGATCCGGCGCCAGGCTGGTCCAGGGCGTGCCCGCCAGCACCACCTCATACAGTGCCCAGCCGACGTTGACGCTCGGGCAGCCGTAGTGATCGCAGACGTTGTAGTGGGCCTGCACCGGGGTCGGATAGTATCCGGAGAGGTACGGGCCCTCGCTGTACCAGGCGATGGTCTCGATGAAGCAGAGGTCGGCCGACGGCCGGCCGGCCCAGGTCTGGCGGACCATGCCCTCGCAGTTGCGCTCCACAAACGCCAGCGGATCCTCGGGCAGGTCGTTGACCGCAAACTCGATGAACACCAGGTCGGGGGAGTGCACCAGGACGTCCCGCGCCATCCGCATCGCCCCGATCAGGCTGCCGGTGCCGCCCCAGCCGGCGTTGATCTCGGTGATCCGCCCGGGATAATGCGACTGGAACCAGGCCGTGACGTTGTCGCGCCAGCCGGGGCTCTGGGTGATGCTCCCGCCGATGTAGGCCAGCCGGGCCGACTGTCCGCCCTGCAGCCGCGAAAAAACGTTGGCCAGCCCGTTGCCTCGGTGGATGACGATCGGATAGTCCCACGCCCGGACCGGCGACGCGGCGGCGAAGGCGATTGCGATCCCCAGCCACCGGCAGGCCCGGCCGGCCTTTTCGGAAGGCCGACCCGCTGTGTGCGCAGCTGTGCGCATGGTTTTCACTCCGGCAGACAGGACAGCGGCGCCGGCTGTGCCGGGCCGCTGAGGCACTCCAGGAACAGGCTCACATCCGTCTGGTCCACGTCCAGGTCGCCATCCAGGCGGGCATCCAGGCAGGCCGGATCCTCCTGCGGCAGGCCCAGGCCGGTCAGGCACGACTGCAGGTGTCCGAAATCCTGCAGGTCCACGTCGTCGTCGCGGTCGAAATCGCCGCGCGCCGGGCACGGCTGGCGGATGGCGTCCACATACAGGGTGAACGGTCCGGCGCTGCCGGCCGGGGCCAGGGCCAGGTGTTCCAACACTCCCTTATGGTTGGGGGCCGACAGCACGCCGTCGCCGGTGAAGCCCGCCACCCCGCGGTTCAACGGTAGCAGCACCGTCTGCCACACGCCCGGCTGGGCGGTGATCAGCACGCCCTGGGGCGCGCCGGAGGCCACCGCTTCGGCGCCGACCCACTCGATCGTGCCGGTCGTGCCGCCATCGACGCCCACCGGCACATCCGTTCCGGTCTCGCGGATGCCGGCGCAGACCCGCAGCGAGCCGCTGTCCAGCCGCAGCCGCAGCTGCACCGGCCGGCGCAGGTCCACCGCCGGGTTGGGCAGCTTCGTCGCGTTGGCCGTGGTCAGGCGCAGCCAGCGGCCCGGGGCCGTGTCCACCCACGCCCAGCGGACCTTGCAGCACTTGGTGCCCTCGAAGGCCGGCACCTGGTCGGTCACCGCCGCCTCGTCGGGGGAGGCCGCCAGGTGGCTTCGCGTGGTCGGCGAGTAGCGCGGCTCCTGGAAGACCGCCTCGGTGCCGGGGGCAAGGTCTTCGAAGTGAGCGACATGCCAGGCCTGGCAGCCCGGCGGGTCGGTCACGGTGATGTATGCGGGCCGAACCTCCTCGTCGCTGCCGGCCGGCCCGGTGACCTGCAGCGAGACGTTGTAGCTGCCGGGGTTGAGGTAGGTGCGGACCGGGTGGCGCTGCGTCGACCCGTAACCGTCGCCGAACGACCAGTTCCAGCCGCTGACCCAGCCGGAGGAGGTGTCGGTGAAGCTCACCGTCAGCGGCGCCGGCCCCGACAGCGGCGCGGCGGTGAACGAGGCCGTCGGGGCCCCCATCCACTGGTAGCGCTGCTGCACCGCGGCATCCAGGTCCGAGAGGATCTGTCCCTTGTAGGGGTTGTCGCCGCCGTCGATGTTCCAGGGGTCGCAGTAGGCGCACCAGCGGTAGAGGTTCACGCAGTGATACAGCGGCTTGCCGGCCGCGGGAGCCTCCTGCGTGTTCCAGCGGTTGATCTCGGCATAGATCTCCTGCACCCAGCCGGGCTCGTAGTGCTCGGCCGGGGCCTCCGGATGCCCGCCCTTCCAGTAGTAGTTGCCGTTGCACTCGGTGGCGTACAGCGGCAGGTGCCAGAGACTCTGCGGAATGCCCAGGTTCACCCAGTCCTTATAGACGTAGAAGCTGAAGTAGAGCATCTGCCCGCCGGCGCTGATCTTCTGCGTCGAGTGGATGTCGTCGTAGCCGTAGCCCCGCGAGGTGATGTGCAGGGCGATGCCGTCCGGGCCGGTGCCATACGGGCCCGGGGTGCTGTTGCGGATCGCGGTGAGCATCTGGTTGAGGTAGGTCACCCAGTTCAGCGGCATCGCGTCGTGCGGGAAGCCGCAGGCCGTGCCCGTGCCGTACGGGCCGGCCCAGGGCGCCAGGGCCTGGCTGACGACCTTGTGCTCCGGGGCCACCGCCTTGATGGCGTCGTAGCAGAGCCGGAAGCAGCCGGCGTAGTTCTGCGGCGAGACGTAGACCTTCCGGCCGTTGACCGGGGGCCACTCCGCCGCGAGGTTGGTCTCATTGCCGATCACCCAGATGCTGCAGCCCTGACTGCCGGCCACGAAGTTGGCGCAGCGCTGGGCGAAGGCGGCGTACTGGTCCGATGGCGGAATGGTGCCGACGTTGCAGTAGCCGTAGTTCAGCCGGCAGATGACCGTGTGTCCCTGGTTGGAGATGGCCCGGAAGTCCGCCCCGCTCATGTCGCCGGGGTTGGCGCCGATGGCCACCGTGGCCGTCACCCAGCCGGTAACCCCGCCGGAGTTCAGGTGAGTGAGGAACTCGCTGGGCGCCGGCTCGGCGTCGTGGATGCCGTACAGGTACGGGCTTTCCTGCCCTCGGGCCGGCGGACCGGCGGCCGCCAGGAGAAGCACGCCCACGACCACCCCACCCCATTGCCGTCCGCTGATCCTCATGGCTCTGCTCCTTGACTCCCGCTTGTCTCCCCGCAGTTATTGTATCGGCATCCGGCTCGAAACGGGCAGCCGGGCGACCTGCCGACGGCCATGCAACAGGAGGGACGCCCGGTCGCGAGCCGGACGTCCCTCCGGGAAACCGTCACCGGGTGACCACCTGCCCGGACCGCCAGCTTGGCCGCCTCAGCGGCGCCGGCGTACCAGCGGCAACCCCAGCACCAGCAGGCCCATCG
>CAZSYS010000179.1:0-9323 GCA_964611365.1 uncultured Planctomycetales bacterium | reverse complement strand
AATCTTGCGTCCGATCGGCGTGTTCGGATAGATGCGCAGCGCGAAGTACCCGACCACCGGCCCGAGCACCACGACCAGCAGCACGCCGGTCATGCCCCAGGCGCCGCTCTGGCGAAAGAGGCAGGCGATCCCCCCCAGGGCGCAGGCGGCGTAGAGGGCATCGAAGGCCGGCGTCACGGGCGGTCACCTCCCCCGGCGTCGTCGTCGCATCGCGGGATTTCGCCGCCGACTCCGGGATAACCGGTCACCGGCGGGTTCTTGCGCTGTTTGATGTCGCGGGTGCGGTCGAAGACCTCCAGAAGCTTCTCCTTGTCGAAGATCATCTCCTGGCGGCTGAAGCCGACCAGCGAGTACTCCGGCGTCAGCTCGATGGCATCGACCGGGCAGGCCAGCTCGCACATGCCGCAGTAGATGCACCGCAGCTCGTCGATGTCGAACCGCACCGGGTACTTCTCGCGGTCGGGCCAGGGGGCCTCGCCGGCCTCGATGTGGATGCAGTGGGCCGGGCAGGCAGCCTGGCACATGAAGCAGGCCACGCAGGCCACGCGCCCCTGCTCGTCGCGGTTGAGCCGGTGCACGCCGCGGTAGCGGTCCACCGGCACGCGGACCTGCTCCTCGGGGTACTGGACGGTCCGCTTGGGGCCGATCAGGTGCCCGAAGGTGGTTTTCAGGCCCGCCAGGATCTGGGGCCAGTAGAGCCGGTCGGCGGCGGTCAGCCGCGGCTCGCCGATCTCGATGATGTCCTCGTCGCGGATCATTTCAGGCGCACCTCGATGATGCCGTCGGTCCCTTTTGGGAAGCTGAACGTCCCGGACGGCCCGCCGGTGCCGGCGGTCACGCGGTAGTCGCCGAAGAAGCCGCGGAAACCGGCCCGGCCGTCCGGCCCCACGACGGCCGAGGCCCGGGTCCACCAGCGGTCGCGGATCAGCCGGCGCAGGGCCTCGTAGGCCGGCTTGGGGGACATGTCCGCGCGCAGCAGGCCGGCCGGGGCCTGTTGCCAGGCGCGGGCGTCGGAGAAGTCCCACCAGGTGATGGCCTCCACCGCCGGATGGCTGAACAGCACGGTGTAGAACCGCGCCGCCTCCTCGGCCTGGCGCTGCTCGCCCTCGGGGGTGCTTGCCCACCGGAAGCCCGGGCGGCTCTCGGCCAGTCCCCAGCCCTGCTCGCCGGAGAGGAAGGTCGTTTCGGTGAAATGCAGCGGCTTGCCGAATGCGGCGAAACGCTCGCAGACCTGCCAGGTGTGCTCGACGGTCCATGCCCCGCCGTGCTGGTGGCTCTGGATGCCGATCGCGTCATACAGCGGCCGGCCCTGGTCGTCGACCAGCAGGCGGATGACCTTCTCGGCGTATGCGGGAGTGACGACGTAATCGTTGATCAGCAGCACGGCCCCGGGATCAGCGGCCCGGGCCGTCCGGAAGGCGGTCCGGAGAAAGGTCTCCAGACCGGCCTCGCGGATCGCCCGCGTCAGCTTCGGCGCGTTCTTCAGAAGCTCCGGCCGCTGGTAATCGGTGGCTTCGTTGACCACGTCCCAGACGCGGACGAGTTCCCGGAAGCGCCGGACCTCGCGCTGGATGCGCGCCGTCTGATGCTGCATCACCCCGGCGGGGTCGTCCGGCAGCCATCCGGGATCGTGGTAATTCCAGGCCAGCGGATGGCCCTTGGTCACGATACCGTGATCCCGGCACCATCGGGCCAGCTCGTCGATCCGGGCCTCGCCGGGCTTTCCGGGCTGGGGCTCGTAGCTCCACCAGTAGAACGGCAGCGTGGCGAAGTTGAACAGCTCCGCGAACCGCCGGGCATAGGCCTCGTTGGCCTCCGGACTCCTGTGTTCGCCGAGGGTGAAGACGTTGCAGCCGAACAGGAAGGCATGCCGGATCTGCTCGATGACCAGAGGCGTGCCCGCCGGCAGAGGCCTGCCCTCGGCGTCCAGAACGCCAAGCTCGGCGCTGCCGGTGCGGTGCTGGGCGATCCGGGCGTCGGCCCCGGCGAGGATCTCGCGTTCGGTCGTGCCGCCGGCGGCGGCCACGGCGGCGGACATCGCCGCGAACATGCACAGGGAATACACGGAAACCTCTCTTCCTCAGGTCGCCTCGACCGGCGGCAGGTTCACCCGGCCGGCGGCGCCGGGCCGGTCCCGCCAGGCCGTCCAGCCCAGGGCCGCGGCCGCGATCATCACGTCTCCCAGCGGGGCCCACAGCGACTGCGGCCGGCCCAGCCACACCAGCAGCCCGGCCCAGCACGCCAGGGCCAGCCCCGCCGGCACCAGCCCGCGCCAGCACAGGCCCATGAGCTGGTCGAAGCGGAACCGCGGCAGCGTCCAGCGCACCAGGATGAACAGGAACACGATTCCGGCGGTCTTGGCTAGGGTGATCGCGAAACGCAGCCCCGCCGCCGGCGGCGACGGATCGCCGTTCAGCCAGTCCAGCCATGCCCAGCCGGGCCGCCGGCTGAAGGGAAACGGTTCCCAGCCTCCCAGAAACATCACCGCCGTGAAGGCCGACGCCGTGATCACATGGGTGTACTCGCCCAGGAAGAACAGCGAGAACTTCATCGAACTGTACTCGGTCTGATAGCCGCCGATGAGCTCCTGCTCGCACTCGGCCAGGTCGAACGGCGTGCGGTTGGTCTCGGCGAAGGCCGTCACCAGAAAGATCAGAAACGCCAACGGGTGCAGCAGCAGGTTCCAGGCGGTCGCGATCTGGCCGGTGGGGCCGGCGACCATGTCTTCCAGTCGCAGGCAGCCGGTGGTCGCCACCACCACCAGGATCGCCAGGCCCATGGGCACCTCGTAGCTGAGCATCTGGGCGGCGGCCCGCATGCCGCCGTAGAAGGCGTACTTGTTGTTGCTGGCCCAGCCGGCCAGCACCACGCCGTAGACGCCCAGGGCTCCGACGCCCAGCAGGTACAGCAGGCCGATGTCCACCGAGGCGACCTGGACCTGCACCGGCGCGGCCCCGCCCAGGTCCAGCGGACCGGCCCAGGGAATGACCGCGAAGCCCACCGCCGCCACGCCGAAGGCCAGGCAGGGGGCCAGGTAAAACATCGGGCGGTCGGCCCGCGCGGGGATGAACTCCTCCTTGAGCAGGGCCTTGACTCCGTCGGCCAGCGGCTGCAGCAGGCCGAAGGGCCCGACGCGGTTGGGCCCGCGGCGGTCCTGCACCCAGGCGGCGACGCGCCGCTCCAGCAGCACGGCGTAGGCCACCGCGGTCAGGATCATCCCGAACAGCCCCGCGGCCAGCAGCACGCTGAAACCGAATTGTCCGCGTACCCACTCGATCATGCCGACCTCAACCGTTGCCGCCTGCCGGACCCCGCTGGGCGCCCGGCGGTTTCAGCGTTCCGCGCTCCCCTCATCCGTCGGCGGCCCGGGTCTGCCGATCCTGCACCCGCCCGGTCGCGCCCGTCCGCAGTCAGTGGGCGTGCTGGGGCTCCTTCGGCGGCACATGCAGGCGCTCGAAGCCCGGCATGCCCGCGGCCATCAGCTCGCGCACCTTCGCCGCCCGATACAGGCCGGTATGGCCGGCCAGGGACCAGAGGTACTGCCCGTCGGGCACGGCCGGCTCGGGCGGCTGCACCGCCTGCTCGAACGGCTGCAGCAGGCCGGCGTGGTTCATGAAGCTGCCCTCGCGCTCCAGCCACGCACAGAACGGCAGCAGGATATGGGCCCCGCATGTCAGGGCGTTGGGCAGCATATCCTGCACGAGCAGCAGTTCCAGCTTTCCGGCCGCGGCCTTGAGGTTCTCCGGCGGCCAGTCGCGCCGCGGGTATCCCCCGACGATCCACAGGGCCCGGATCGCTCCGCGGTCCACCCGGGCGAGGATCTCCTCGAGGCCGACCGATTCGCCGCCCAGCCCCTGCAGCACGGCCTCGACGCCCCGGCGGTTGGGGTGCACTTCCGGCCGGATGACGAACTTTTCCTCGCCGGCGGCGCAGCCCGCCGGAAAGCGTTCCTCCGACCCATCGACGAACACCGGACCGGGGGCCAGCGGGGCCTGCGGCGCCAGGCTGCGGAGGAAGGTGCCCAGCAGCCAGGCCTCCTCGCAGGCCATTTCCGGCGAAAGCACGGCCGCCAGCGACGCCGGACCATGGCGACGGACCGCCTGTTCGAGCCGCAGACGGACCACCTCCGGCAGGGCGGCCCACTCCGGGCGGTCGATCTCGCCGGCGCGGCGGATCTCGGGGCCGAGGATCCGGTCGGGCAGGCCGATGAACTCCCAGCCGAAGCGCCCGCGGTCGCAGATCCACCAGTCGTTGACCCCGGGGTTCCAGCGCGGCCGGAGGCGGTACACGCGGCCGTCGTGGTGATCGGCGCGGATGGCGCAGCCGGTGCTGCAGCCGCGGCAGATCGACTCGGCGGTGCGCAGGTACCAGACGCGCTGCTTGAACAGGAAGCCCTTGTCCAGCAGGCATCCGACCGGGCAGATGTCCACGACGTTGCCCTGCAGGGGGTTGTCCAGCGGCCTGCCGGGGAAGACGTCGATCTCGGCCCGGTGGCCGCGGTCCACCAGGCACAGCTCAAAGGTGCCGGAGATCTCCTGGGTGAACCGCACGCAGCGCGAGCACAGCACGCAGCGGTCCTGGTACAGAAGCGTCCGGGGGCCGATGTCCTTCTTGGGGTTCTTGTGCTTGGGATCGACGACCCGCGAGGTCGCCTGCCCGAAGCGGTAGCTGTAGTCCTGCAGGTAACACTCGCCGGCCTTGTCGCAGACCGGGCAGTCCAGGGGATGGTTGACGAGGTAGTACTCCATGACGCTGCGCTGGTTGTCCCGCACCTTCTCCGAGTCGAAGCGCACCTCCATCCCGTCGCGGACCGGGGTCTGGCAGCTGGGCACCAGCCGGGGCGACCACTCCGGGCGGTTCGTCCGGGGGTCGGGCATCTTCATCTCCATCAGGCACAGCCGGCAGGAGGCGACCACGGACAGGCCCGGGTGGTAGCAGTAGTGCGGCACGTCGAAGCCGGCTTCCAGCGCGGCCTGCAGGACGTTGATGCCGTCGCGGCAGCGGATCTCGCGACCGTCGATGATGATCGTGGCCATGGAGCCTCAGGCGGATACGGCCCGCTCCCGCGCCGGCCCGGGGCCGGCACCCAGCACCGGCAGCTTGTAGACCGACGGAACCCTCTGGCGGATGTAACCTTCAGCGCGGCCGGGCGGCTGGCGGCGGATGGCCTCCTCCAGCTCGCCGCGGAACTTCTCGACGATCAGGCGGACCGGATAGGCCGCCCCGTCGGGCAGTCCGCAGATGCTCATGCCCGACATCATGCCCATCCGGCCGCAGAGCTCGACGATCAGGTCGAGGTCGGCGATCCGCCCGGCGCCGTCGGCGATCCGCCCGGAGATGCGGGCGATCCAGGCCGTGCCCTCCCGGCAGTGGGTGCACTGCCCGCAGGACTCGTGGGCATAGAAGCGGGCGGTGTTGGCCAGGACTTTCCGCATGTCCGCGTCGTCGCCGATCACGATCGCCCCGGCGGTCCCCAGCCCCAGCAGGCCGTAGTTGAGCACGTCGCTGAAATCCAGGCGGCAGTCCAGTTCCTCGGCGGTGAGAATCCCGACGCTCAGCCCGCCGGGGATCACGGCCTTGACCTTCCGGCCGCCGGCCATGCCGCCGGCGAAGTCGTCGCCCTCGATCAGCTCGCGGACGGTCAGTCCCAGCGGCGCCTCGTAACACCCCGGGCGTTTGACCGGCCCGGAGACGGTGTAGAGCTTGGGGCCGGCGCTGCCCGGCGTCCCGATGGAGGCGAACCACTCCGGGCCGCGCTCGATGATCGCCGGCAGACAGGCCAGCGTTTCGACGTTGTTGACCACGGTCGGCCGGCCGAAGGCCCCGCGCACCGCCGGGTAAGGCGGCTTGATCCGCGGCCAGCCGCGTTTGCCCTCCAGCGATTCGATCAGCCCGGTCTCCTCGCCGCAGACGTAGGCTCCGGCCCCGCGATGGATGTGGCAGTCCAGCCGGTAGCCGGTGCCGAAGATGTCCGTGCCGAAATAGCCGGCTGCGTACGCCTCGTCGAGGGCCTGCTGGAGGATATGGAACAGTTCGTGATACTCGACGCGGATGTAGATGTAGGCCAGATCCGCGCGGGTCGCATAGCCGGCGATGAGGATGCCTTCCAGCACCAGGTGAGGGTCGTGCTCGGCCAGGTAGCGGTTGTTGAAGGTGCCGGGTTCGGATTCGTCGAAGTTGACGCACAGCACCGTCTGGCGGCGGTCCTTCGGGAGGAATGACCACTTCACGCCGGTGGGGAAGCCCGCCCCGCCCCGGCCGCGGAGTTCCGAGCGCCGGACCTGCTCGACGATCTCCTCGGGGGTCATGGTCGTCAGGGCCTTGCGGGCCGCGGACCATCCGCCGCGGGACTCGCTGACCTTCAGGGTCCGCGCCCCGGCCACGCCGACGTTGCGCAGCAGCACGGGCTGAAAGCCGCTCATGTCCGCCCCTCCGGGCGCCCCCCCCCCGGGGCGGACGCCGTCGTACAGCCCGCTGCGCGGCACGTCGAGCCGGTCGCTGTCCGGATCGTCCAGCAGCCGGGGGACGTCCTGGGGCCGGACGGGCCCGTGAAGCCGCTCGTTGATCAGCAGGCAGGGGCCCCGTTCGCAGGCCCCCAGGCACTCCTCGGTGGCGAAGCTGAACGCTCCGTCCGGCGTCGTGCCGTGCTCGTCGATGCCCAGGTGGCGCTTGACGGCCTCGATGACCTCGTCGGCCCCGGTCAGGTGGCAGGACAGGCTGCGGCAGGCCACGACCATCCGCCGGCCCCGGGGGCGGGTCCAGAAGTGGGAGTAGAAGGTGACGGTGTCGAGCACCTGGGCCGGCGGAATCTCCAGCAGCTCGGCGATGTCGCGCATCGCCCGGTGGGAAATGTATCCCAGCGAATCCTGCACGATGTGCAGCGCCGGCAGCAGGGCGGCGCGCTTCTGGGGGTACCGCGGGATGAACGCCCGGATCTTCTCCCGGACGGCCTCGCTGAGCACCGGCTCGTCGCCGTCGTCGTCCGCCCGGGTGATCCGATCGATCGCCTTCCACGCCATCGGTGAAACCCTCGCGCCGGTTCAGCGGTCCAGTTCGGCCGCGATGATGTTCAGACTGCCCAGAATCGCCACCGCGTCGCTGATCTGGTGGCCGACCAGCAGCCTTTCGAAGGTCGAGTAGTGGATGAAGCTCGGCGGCCGGCAACGCGCCCGGTAGGGGCAGTTGCCGCCGTCGGAGGCCAGGAAGAAGCCCAGCTCGCCGTTGGCGGTCTCGTTGGCCCCGTAGACCTCGCCCACCGGAGGCCGCAGGCCGCGGTTGTTCATCAGCGACTCGAAGTGGTGGATCAGGCCTTCGATGCTGAAGTAGACTTCCTGCTTGTCCGGCAGCGTGAGCTTGTCGTCCGGCCTGGCGTCCACCGGCCCGGGCGGAATGCTGTCCACCAGCTGGGCGATGATGCCCAGCGACTGCCGCATCTCCTCCAGCCGCACCAGGTAGCGGGCCAGCACGTCGCCGCTTGTGGACACCGGAACCTTGAACGCCACGCCGGAGGAGCCCCGGCCGTCCCAGTTGTCCGCGTAGCAGAGGTAGGGCTCGTCCTTGCGGAGATCCCGGCGCACGCCGGAGGCCCGGGCCAGCGGCCCCGTCCAGCTCCAGGCGACGGCCTCCTCGCGGCTCAGGACGCCGATCCCCCGGGTGCGGTCGATGAAGATGCGGTTGCGGTTCAGCAGCGCCTCGATGTCGCCCAGGGCCCGCGGCAGCACGCGGCAGAAGTCCTTGACCCGCCCGGGCCAGCCGTCGGGCATGTCGTACATCAGCCCGCCGACGCGGGTGTAACTCGTGGTGAAGCGGGCCCCGCAGATCTCCTCGAAAAGGTCATAGATCAGCTCGCGCTCGTTGAAGCCGTACAGAAACGCGGTGAAGGCCCCCAGATCCAGGGCCGCGGCCCCGACGGCCAGCAGGTGGTCCTGAATGCGGGCCAGCTCGGCGATGATCGTCCGGATCGCCTTGCAGCGCGGGGTGATCTCGATGCCCAGCAGCTTCTCGCAGGCGTGGTGCCAGGCGATGTTGTTGGCCATCGGGCTGATGTAGTTCATCCGGTCGGTGACCACCACGTACTGGTTGTAATCCAGGTGCTCTCCGAGCTTCTCGAAGCCGCTGTGCAGGTAGCCGATGTGCGGGGTGCAGGCCACCACCTTCTCGCCGTCCAGCTCCAGCACCAGGCGCAGCGTGGTGTGCATCGCCGGGTGCTGGGGCCCGAAGTTCAGCGTCCAGAGCTCCCCGCCGTCGGAGGGTCCGGCGGGCTGGCGGACCAGCTCAGCGGGCTCAAAGGCCGTCGGGCTCACGATGACCACCGGCTCCCTAAAGCGCGGATCCAGCGGACCCGCAGGCTTTGTGTCGTCTCCGGGGCGCCTGACATGATGGCAGGCGCCCGAAGGTCGACTTCGTTACGTATTTCACGAGGATCATAGGATCCCGGCCTGGCGGCGACAAGACGCCCTCAAGGACCGGCTGCGGAGGCCGGCGACGGGCTTTCGGCCGGCGCGACCTCCACGATCACCGGAAGATGATCCGATCGCCATGTCCAGGGAAGGATGCAGGAGCCGACCCGCAGCCTGCGGCTGACCCAGACATGGTCGATCGCCAGCATCGGGCAGGGCACCGGCCAGCTGGCGTGGTGGCCGCGTCCGGCGGTCTCAAACGCGCTGTGGAAGGCGGCCCGCAGACCGCCGAGGTGCATTGAATCGTGCGGGGTGTTCAGATCGCCCAGGATCAGCGTCGGTTCGTCGGCCAGCCCTGCGGCCAGACGCTCCAGCGCCGCCAGGGCCTGGGCCCGCGACCGCAGCGGGTTGCTGCGGATTTCCGGCTGAAGGATGTGAAACCCCAGGCCCCGGACCTCCACCCGCCGGTGCTCGTAACACCCGTTGGGGCCCAGCAGCCCCCAGTCCGGCTCCTGGACTGTTCCCCGGGCGATGACCACCAGCCCGTGCTGCACCTCGGAGACCTCGTAACCCGGGAAGGCCGCCCGCAGGAATCCGCGCCGGGCCGTGCCGTCCGGACCGGCCTCGTTCAGCACGATCACGTCGGGGTTCAGGGCGCGAATCTGCTCGAGGATGCCCGGCCAGCCCAGCCGCCCGCGGCACACGTTCCACAGCACGAAACGCACGGGATGTGTGCCCGGGGCGGGGCAGTTCCAGTACCAGGCCGAGGTCAGCCACCAGGCGGTACAGCCCAGCGCCGCGGCCAGGGCGATCCGGGCCGCCGCCCGCCGCCCGCGGAGCCGCCAGAGCAGCCCGGACAGCCCGGCGACGGCGGCCAGCACGACGACCGGCGCGGCGTAGTACAGCGTCGAGGCGGGCACGAAG
>CAZSYS010000178.1:0-9338 GCA_964611365.1 uncultured Planctomycetales bacterium | reverse complement strand
GCCGGGCATCCCGGACTCCGGCGGCAGCGGCGTCGGCGGCAGCGGCGTCGGCAGCCGGGGGGGCGGCGCCTGGAGGATCGGTCAGCGCGGCGGCCATTCGCCGGACCTGCTCAGCGGTGTCCGCCGAGGGCGTCGTCGACGGCGACCGGATGAACGCAATCAGACCTGCCATCGTGTGCTGGACCTCTCCCCCGGCGCGGCCGGCCACCGGGCCGCCGGAGCGCCGGAAGGCGGTCGTATACCGCGCGCATGGAGGAGCGACAAGCGCCGGCCGGCCATGCGGCTTGACGCCGCCGGGTGAGGCCGGATAATGGCCGATGCCGCCGTCCGCCGCTGCCTGCGCCTGCGTGGTGCGCATGTTCCGTGCCGCGGCCCCGGCGGCGAGGGAGCTTGCGCTCATGCGATTCGCTCGCGACCGCGGCGGAAGGCTGCTGCTCGCCGGCTGCATGGCGGTGGTCCTGACCGGCTGCGATCTTCCCCCGCCGCGGGCGGGCAGTCCGACGCGCACCGACGGCGGGAGCTTCGTCGGGCGGCAGATTGCCGGGGCGGACGTCGCCGGAGTCCGGCCGGTTGCCGAGGACGTGTTCCGGCAGCATTTCCGGATCGACTCCGAGAAGTCCGATGCCCACATGCTGGTGTCGCTGCCCACCGAGGTGACCGAGGGCGGCTCGCCGCAGCGGGTGCGGGACATGATCCGCGACGCCCACAGCCGCCACCGCCGGCTGGGCGAGCTGCACCTCATGCAGGAGGGGCCCAACGTGGTGATCCGCTGCCGGGTTCAGCTGCAGCGTCTGGACACCACCGAGCGGGCTGCGTTCCAGGTCCAGCGCGGCGACGACCGGCCGAACACCACGGCCATCGACCGCGAGGGCGGGGCTACCGGGCGGACCCGCGAGGAGTGGGTCACGGTCGGGCGCGACCGGGCGACGGAGCGGGCCCTGCTGGAGACGATCCAGAAGCGGCTGGGCGGCGGCGCAGCCGGCAGCCGGCCCGACTGATCTTCCCGGGAGGACACCCCGCCATGCAGCACTCGCCGGCCTCGTCGGACGTGGATCTGCCGCGCATCGCCGCGGCGGTGCGCGAGATCCTTTCAGCCGTAGGGGAGGACCCGGACCGCGAGGGTCTGCGCGACACGCCCATGCGGGTGGCGCGGATGTATGCCGAGGTGTTCGGGGGTCTGGCCCTGGACCCGGCGCGGCACCTGCAGACCGCGTTCACCGAGAAGTACGACGAACTGGTGGTGCTGCGCGACATTCCCTTCCACTCGATGTGCGAGCACCATCTGCTGCCGTTCATCGGCGAGGCTCACGTGGCCTATCTGCCGGCCGGCCGGATCGCGGGGATCTCCAAGCTGGCCCGGGTGGTCGACGAGTTCGCCCGCCGGCCGCAGGTCCAGGAGCGGATGACCGACCAGATCGCCGACCTGCTCATGAGCCGGCTGGAGGCCAAGGGGGTGGCCGTGGTGCTGGAGGCTCATCACCTGTGCATGACCTGCCGCGGGGTCAAGAAGCCGGGCACGAAGATGGTCACCTCGGCCCTGCGGGGGCTGTGCAAGTCCGATGCCCGCACGCGGGGCGAGGTGATGATCCTGCTGGCTCACGGGGAACGCTGAGCCGCCGCGCGCGCCCGGCATGGCCGGCGGCGGGTCGCGCGCCGCTTCGGGGAGTTCAGCTCCGGGACATCGCCGCGGCGGGCATGGGTCCCATGCACCCCGGGCAGAACCCCGCATTCGGCGACGACGCGCCGGACTGCGACGGCCCCGGCCCGCAGGCGCCTGCGGCTCAGCGGCGCAGTTCCGCCGGCGGAGCGCGAAAGCAGTTCGCGCAGCGCGGCTCGTAGGCTTCGCTTCCCCCGATCATGGACGGCCCCTCCACCGGCGCGATCCGCTGGGTGCGGTCGGCCCGGGCTCCGCAGGCGGCGCAGACCGCATGCAGACGGGTGATCCGGTCGGCGACGGCCGCCAGCGCGGGCATGGGGCCGAAGGGCAGGCCCCAGGCGTCCAGGTCCAGACCGGCCAGCACCACGTCGGCGCCTCCCTCGGCCAGCGACCGGCAGACCTCCGGCAGGGCGGCGTCGAAGAACTGAACCTCGTCGATCACCACCAGGCCTGCGCCGCGGGCGAGGCCGGGGATCCGGTCGGAACGTTCCACCGGCAGGGCCTCGCAGGAACGCCCGTCGTGGGCGGCGATCCGTGTCCGGGCGTAGCGGTCGTCGGAGGCGTGCTTGAAGGCCGCCACCGACAGGCCGCGGGACCGTGCCGCGGTGATGCGTGCAATCAACATCCCGCTCTTGCCGCTGAACATGCAGCCGCAGATCAGTTCCACTTCACCCTTTCGCGGCGTTGCGTGCATGGAAGCCAGGGAGACACAATCTGGTCACAAGCCGGCGACGGCGCCCACGGTCTGATAACCGCATCATCGCCGAGTTCCCGGACCTCGGCAACTCCGGGGCGGGGCCGGGCCGCGGGGCGCCGCCTCCGGCCTCCCCCGGACGCGGCTCCCCGGGCGCCGGCGACGGGGCGCGGACCGGGTGACGCTCCCGGGCGCCGCGATGCTTCCGCCGGCAGCGCGCCGCTACAGGCGTTACAGCCTCACCGCCGCCGGGCCTGGGGTCTAACACGCGGTGCCGGGGCGACTTGTGTTGCTCGCCGGGCACGTGCGGCCGCGGCGGCCGGCGAGGAACGCCGTCTGCCCGGGGCCTTGGCGCGAGGGCCTTTGCTGCGCCGACGGAACCGACAGGAAGCGATGCGGCGCCGGCGGTGCGCGGCCCGGATGCGGGAGGATCGGCGATGGACGGCGGTGTTTCGGGCATTCCGGCGGTCGGGGGTCAGGTTCCGGCCATGTCGTCGGCCGGCGCGGGTCTGCCGGTCGGGCTCGGCCAGGGCGCCGGATCCGTCCGAGCCGCGGGATTGGACGCTCAGGGACCCGCGCAGGCCGCCGGCGGGGCGGCCTCGATCCTGTCGCTGTCGCAGACATCGATCAGCGCCTCGGTGGAGTCGTTCATCGCCACATACGGGCCGGTGATGAGCAGCAACGAACTGCTGGGCGCGGTGCTGCTGATGCTCACCCTTCAGCTCATGCAGTCCAGGGACCCCGAGGAGCGCAAGCAACTCCTGGGCGCCATCGTGGGCCTGGCTTCCCAGATGCAGCAGCCGTCGGCCGGCGGCATGCTGATGTACAACGCCTCCTCGATGTCGATCGAGAGCACCCAGCTCACCGCGGTGTCCGGCGAGGCCGGGCTTTCGGCCTATCTGGGGGCCATGAACACCGCTCAGACCGCCCCGGGCGTCGATGCCGGCGGCGGACTCAATCTCTCCGTCTGACGCGGCGGACGTTTCACCAGGCCCAGGGACGGCGGTTTTCGACCGTTTCGTAAGGCCGCAGTCCCCTGCCCGTATTACGGCTGCGACATTCTTCGGTCGGATGGATTCCGCCGATCCCTGGTTCGCGACGGACGGCGCGCAGGCCTTGGGCCTGGGGACTGCCGCAGCTGCCGGAAGCCGGGCTCACGGCCGGCGGCAACGGCGTAAGGCGGCATGTCCGGCGGAGGGCCGAGAGCAGCTCGCCCTGGTTGGGGCGGACGGAGTGCGAACCGGGAGCTTCAGTGCCGGCCGAAGGTTGCCGAAAAAACATGCAGCAGGTTCTCGGACGCTGCCGTCGGCCGGCGTGGCCGACCGGCGAGCCGAAGCCCGGCGGGGAGGTCCTCAAGGGGCCTTGCCTCCGCCGGGGGGCGGGGCAGCCGTGCCGCGGTCGGGGCATCGCCCCGGACATCCGGCCGGCGGCCTGACCGCAGGACCGTCCCCGCGCCTTGAGGCGCCAAGGCGTTCACCCCAGGGAGCCCTCGTGATGAAGCGTGTGCTGGTCACCGGAAGCAGCGGGCTGATCGGAAGCGAAGCGGTGCGCTGCTTCGACGGGCTCGGCTGGGAGGTTGTGGGCATCGACAACAACATGCGGGCGGACTTTTTGGGTCCAGCCGCGGACACGACGTCCAACCTCCGCCTGCTGACGGAGCAGACCCGGCGATTCCGGCACGAGAGCATCGACCTGCGCAGCCGCCGGGCGGTCGGCCTGCTGCTGGCCCGGGAGCGGTTCGATCTGATCATCCACTGCGCCGCCCAGCCTTCGGCCGAGCTGGCCCGAAGGAGGCCGCTGGACGACTTCGACGTCAATGCCGCCGGCACGATGAACCTGCTGGAGGCAGCCCGGCAGTCATGTGCCGAGGCGCCGCTGGTGACGCTGAGCACCCGCCGGGTCTACGGCGATGCGCCGCTGAGCCGTCCGATGCAGGAACTGAGCACCCGTTACGACTACGCCCGGGCGGAGGACCGCGAGGGCATCGGCGAGGGCTGCCCCGTGGACGGCGTTGCCCGCGGGGTGTTCGGCACCAGCAAGCTGGCCGCCGACCTGCTGACGCAGGAGTACGGCCGCACGTTCGGGCTGCCGACCTGCGTGCTGCGCTGCGGCAGCGTGACCGGGCCGGGCCAGGCCGGCGTCATGCAGCACGGCTGGCTCAACCACATGGCTCGCGTTGTGCTGGCCGGCGGAACCTTCGTCATCCGGGGGCATAAAGGCAAGCAGGTGCGCGATCCGCTGCACGCCGCCGACGCGGTCGCGGCGATCCTGGCTTTCGCCCGTTCGCCGCGCAACGGGGAGGTGTATAACCTCGGCGGCGGGCGGGTCAACAGTGTGTCGCTGCTGGAGTGTCTGGCCCGCCTCGAGCAGGCGACCGGCCGGGCGCCCCGCACCGAGTATCAGCCGGTTCCGCCGGCCCCCGGCGACCTGCCCTGCTGGATCAGCGACACCACCCGGTTCCGGTCCCACTACCCCGAATGGGCGGTGACGCGGAACCTTGACGGCATCCTGGAGGACATGATCCGGGCCGACTGGGCGTGTCGGTCTCCCGGCTCCGCGCGGGAGCCTGCCCGGCCGCGCCGCCCCCGCCCGGCCGTGCCTCGGGAAGCATCGATGGTCCGGAGAATCCTTCAGGCCGGCGACCTGCCCGCCGCGCTGCCGGATCGCATCGCCGGGCTGCCCGACCCTTCCTCGCCGCTGCCGGTGCCGCCGAGCATCCCGGCGGTGGCCTGGCAACCCTGACCACAAGCCTGCCGGGCAGCCATTCGCGGAAACCCAGGCCGGCTCAAGGCTGCGGAGGGGCCATCGGCGGCATCGGCCGCGCCGCCAGGACCAGCAGGCGCCGCTCGGCCAGCAGCTGATCGTTGCCGTAGACCTGGAAGCGGTATTCGCCGGGTCGCGGGAAAGTGAGGTTGCGCAGTCCGAAGTTGATCTCCGCCACGGCCCGGGGGTCCGGGAAGTTGATCGTTCCCTCCTGGTCGAAAAGACGCTGCTCGTCGCTCTGGACCGCCACCAGGCACAGGCGGATGCGGGTCTGGCCGTGGCCGTCGGTCAGGGCGACGTGGACCGCCATCATCGGGTGCACGGCCGGGAACGAACGCGCCGTCAGCGTCGAGAAAGTCCCCAGCAGCGTGCACTTTCCGGTGGCCGGGTCCTGGTGGATCGCGTCGCAGACCACCATCGCCAGCACCACCGGGACCGGCCGTTTGCCCTTTTCTTCCGCCATGGACGTCTCCTCGCCGCAGGCATCCTAGGCCGCCGAACGCGAATTGTCACTTGCGGAGACGACGGCGGGTTCGCAGTTCAGAGGATCAGCATCGCGTCGCCGTAGCTGAAGAAGCGGTAGCGCTGCTGAATGGCCTGGCGGTAGGCTTCGCGCACGGGTTCGACCCCTGCGAAGGCGAACACCAGGGCCAGCAGCGTGCTGCCGGGAAGGTGGAAGTTGGTGACCATGGCCTCGACGACGCGGAAACGGTACGGGGGGTAGATGAACAGCCGCGTCCAGCCCTCCCCCGGGATCACGGTGCCGGATTCGTCCGAGCAGCTTTCCAGCACCCGGACGCTGGTGGTGCCCACGGCGACCACCGCGCGTCCGGATTCGCGTGCCGCGTTCACGGCCACGGCGGTTTCCGGCGGGCAGGCGTACCACTCGGCGTGCATGGGGTGGTCGGCCAGGTTCTCGCAGCGGATGGGCGCGAAGGTTCCCGGGCCGACGTGCAGGGTGACGAACGCCCGGGCGACTCCGGCGGCCTGCAGGGCGGCCAGGGTTTCCGGCGTGAAGTGCAGACCGGCCGTCGGGGCCGCGACTGCCCCAGGGCAGCGGGCGTAGACGGTCTGGTAGCGCCGGAGGTCCTCGGCGGCCTGGCTGCGGTCCGGCCGGGGCCTGACCGGCCTGCGGATGTAAGGCGGCAGGGGCGGCAGTCCGCAGGATTCCAGGATCGCCAGGGACTCGCCCGGCGGCAGGGGCTCGGCCAGCCACCGGCCGTCCCGGAGGTGCTCGCGCAGCCGCAGCCGGCGGTCGGAATCCACGATTTCCAGGTCCTCCCCTGCACGCAAGCGGGCGGAGGAGGTGAGCATGACCTCCCAGCAGCCGGGCTGCCTCTCGCTCAGGAAGAGGCCCTCCAGCACGCCGCCGCTGGACCGGCGGAGCACCAGTCGAGCGGGGATGACCCGCGTGTCGTTGAGCACCAGCAGGCAGCCCGGCGGCAGCAACCCGGGAAGCTTGCTGAAGAGGGCATGACGGCATTGGCCCAAGGCGCGCGAGAGCACCAGCAGGCGACTGGCATCGCGCCGGTCCGCGGGGTGTTGGGCGATCAACTCCTCGGGCAGATCGTATTGCAGCTGGCTGAATCGCACGACGTCCATCCACCCCCAATGGGTCTGCCTGTGGCGGGAAACCAACAGCCCCCAGGCGTGCACGCCATGTTATAACCCCATTTTGATGCAAAAGTTAGATCTGGATGGCGGCGTTCGGGCGTTGCCGCAGGTCAACAGCCCCGATAACCCGGACACCCTCGGGCAGGGGGTCCGAAAAAACCTGCCGTCTGTAACGTTCTTGACGGAAAGGCGTTATGGGACGGCTGAAGAACCCGCGCCGAGGGGGGCATTATCGGCACAAGGCTTGCCATGTTGGATAGGCGTCTGAAGTGGCTTGACCGCACATCAGGCAGGTGTTTTCCGGCAGGGGCACATCGGTTTCCGCCGCGGGGGAAGGATTTGATCAGGGCCGTTCAACCGGTCCACGTGCAGGGCGGCCTGGGGGTTGCCGGCAGCGTGGTGGCGATGTGGCATGCGCAGCGGGCGAGGTGTCCGTCCGCATGCTGCGGCCCCTGGGGTGTCGTCGCGCCGTTTGTCTGCCGCGCGTTTCTGGCGGGCGAACCCGCCCGGTCCGGCATCACGGGTATCAGGGTTCTGCCGGCGGCCCTGGGGCCGCCTGGTTCACCGCAGAGTCTCACGTCGGTGTTGGGGGAAGCGACCGGCGGATCGGCACCCGGGCCGGCGGAGGAGCGGCCGGAGTTGCAGTGGCAGCCCTGGCCGGCGTATCCGCCGTACGCCTTTCAGGTTCGCCGCTGGTGGCCGTGGGTCGATTGGCCGCCGCCTGATCGGCCGGACGTCGTGGAGCATGTCGTTGAGCGGCCGCCCGAGCGGATTCCGCTGGACACCCGCGGGTCCATGCTGGACCTGTGGACTTAGGCGGACTGCCTGCCGGCGGCCGGCGATTCAACCGGCCTTTCTGATCAACTCAAGGCGCGTGATGGGCGATGATCCCGGGCCCTGAGGTTCTCCGGGGGTGAGGCGGCCGGCGGGGCCCGGCGGGTCGGGGCGAGGCCGGGGCCTGAGGGCAGGGAGGACGGGTTGTCGGTGGCCGGGGAGGGCGGGTTGTCGGGGCGGCGGGTCGATCCGGGGCGGCGGGTCGATCCGGGGCGGCAAGGCTGAGCCGGTGTATGGGGGATTGGGCCGGCCAACGGGCGGTTTTATCCCCTCCAGCCGGGTCCGCGCACGACGCGTCCGGGCAGTGCGCCGGTATGTTCCCCGTCGCGAATCACCGGGACGCCGTTGACCAGCACCTCCCGCACGCCGGTGGCATACTGATGGGGGCGGTCATAGGTGGCATGATCCCGGATTGTGGCCGGGTCGAAGACGACCACGTCGGCGAAGTATCCGGGGATGAGCCGGCCGCGGTCGGCGAGTCGGAGGTTGTTCGCCGGGAGCCCGGTCAGCCGCCGCACGGCCTCTTCCAGCGGGATGAGCTTTTCGTCGCGCACGTACCTGCCCAGCAGGCGGGCGAACGTGCCGTAGGTTCGCGGATGGCGGTTGCGTCGAAGGAAGACCCCTTCGGCGGAGATCGATCCGCCGTCGGAGCAGAAGCTCATCCACGGACAGCGGATCTGGCGGCGGATGTTGTCTTCGGACATGGAGAAGAAGACGGCGCCCACGCAGCTGTCGTCCTCGACGACCAGGTCCATGGCGGTGTCTTCCGGCGGGGTTCCGCGCATGGCGGCCACCTGGGCCAGCGTCCTGCCGGTGAGCGGTTTGAGATGGTCCTGACGGAAGGCGATCAGCAGGATGCCCTCGGCTCCACCGGCGGAGAGGTAACCGTTGTCCCAGGAGCCGCCGGGGTCGTTCATCTCGCGGCGCACCCGTTGGCGCACCTGGGGGTCGCGGAGTCGCCGGATCCAGGCCTGGTGTCCGCCTTCGCGGACCCAGGGCGGCATGACCGTGTCCAGCCCGGTTGAGCTGGCCTCGTAGGGATACATATCGGCGGTGATCGGCAGGCCCTCGCTCCGTGCGGCGTCGATGCCGGCGAGCAGCGCGTCGAGTTTCGGCCAGTTGGCGCGCCCGGAGGCCTTGAGGTGGTAGATCTCGGAGGCTGCCCCGGTCTGCCGGGCGATGGACAGGAATTCCTCGAACGCCTCCAGCAGGCTGTCGGCCTCGTTGCGGATGTGGGAGATGTACATGCCGCCGGCGGCGGCCGCGACGCGGGCCATGGCGACAAGCTCGGCGGTGTCGGCGAAGCAGGCCGGAGCATAGATCAGGGAGGAGGCCAGGCCCATGGCTCCTTCGGCCATGGCCTCCCGCACCAGGGCGCACATCCGCCGGAGTTCCTCGGGCCGGGGCGGGCGGTCCTCGTGGCCGATCTCGTGGACCCGGAGGGTCGTCGCCCCGACGAAGGAGGCCACGTTGGCGGAAACGCCGCGTCGGGCGAGGTGTTCGAGGAACTCGCCCAGCGTGGTCCAGGCGATCTCGTAGCGGATGTCGCCCTGCTGCTGGAGTTCCTGGCGTTTCATGGCCTCGTTCCAGGGCCCCATCGACGAACCTTCGCCCATGACCTCGAGGGTAACGCCCTGACGGATGTCGCTCTGCGAGCGGCCGTCGACCAGCAGGTCGTCGCCGGCCCAGCTGAGCATGTTGATGAATCCCGGCGCGACGGCCATGCCGCGCGCGTCGATCTCGAGGGCGGCGCGTGCCCGGCCGGCGGGTCCGACC
>CAZSYS010000177.1:0-9421 GCA_964611365.1 uncultured Planctomycetales bacterium | reverse complement strand
CAGCGGCACTGCGGCCGCCCGGCGGCGTCACCGGCGGTCCGGAGGCGGCCAGCAGGGCGGCCGCGAGGACGGCATGGATCCACTCCGGCATCAGGCGATCGCCCGGAAGCAGCGGCGGCCCGCGCGCCGCCGGCCTGCCGGTCACATCTCGGCGAACAGTTCGGTCATGGCCACGACGCGGCCCTCATAGAGGGCCTTGCGCCCCAGCAGCGCGAACAGCGTCGCGCTGCGCCCCGATTCCTCGTCGCACATCGGACGGTCGTGCTCGCGGATGCAGCGGAAGAAGTCGTCGATCGCCAGCCGGGTGGTGTCGCCGGAGGGCTCCATGTCGACCCGCTCGGGCTTGTCGGCGCCCTTGAAGTAGATCTTGCCCTCTTCGACGTCGAGCTGGCCCTTCTCGCCGTAGACCAGCTCGCGCCGTCCGTCGCAGGGCACGTGGTCCACCGCGATCCAGGAGTGCGAGTAATCCAGCGTGCGTTTGTTGCCGTAGTCCACGGCCAGCACGTAGTTGTCGAGGATGTCGCGGCCGGGCGGGTCGAATCGCAGGGCCTGGCTGCCGAAGCCGGCGATCCGCCGGGGGATGTCCTGGAAGATCTGGTTGTAGATGTCGAACTCGTGGACCGCCTGCTCGACGATGGTGTCGCCGCACTTGTCGCGTTCGAAGAGCCACTGGCGGTCGTGCGGCAGGTCGCCGATGTTGTGGCGGTGTCCGCGGACGAAGACCACCTTGCCGATGATGCCGTTCTGGATGGCCTCGATGGACGTCTTCCAGGGGGCCCCGTACCGCAGCTGGGTGCCGATCTGGAAGATGCCTTTGGCCCGCTTGGCGGCCTTGTAGACCGCGTTGACGTCCGGGGCGGTGATGGCCATCGGCTTCTCGCAGTAGCAGTGCCGCCCGGAATCCAGCACCGCCACGGCCATCTCCTTGTGCAGGTGGCAGGGGGTCGCGACCACCACCGCGTCCAGCTCGCGGAAGTCCAGCAGCCGGCGGTAGTCCCTGAACAGTTCGGGGCGGTCCGCCTCGACCGCGGCCGCGGCCCTGTTGAGGTGTCCCTCATCGATGTCGCAGATGGCCGTGACCCGCACTCCGGGCGACTGATTCATGGCCGCCAGCAGACCGCTGCCCCGCCCGCCCACGCCGATGATGCCGGCCCGGATGTCGTCCCCGGCGGGCCGGCTGCCGGCCGGCTGGGCCCGCGAGGCCTGCGAGGCCAGCAGAACCGTCGAAGTGGCCGTCAGGCCCGTGCCCAGGAAACGCCGCCGTGAAATGCCCTTCTTGCCGCTCATGCTCGCTCCTTTCATGCGGCCGGCCTGCCGACGGGTGCCGGCCGGCGGCATTGTAACCTTTCGGGCGGGCAGGTCACAGGACCCTGTCGGTCCGGGGCCGCAACCGACGGGGGTTTGTCCGTGGGGCGACGGAGGCCGCGGAGCGCGTCGGGGCTCGGCGGCCTTCGCGGCGGTCGGCCTTGCGCGGCGCCGGGCCTGCAGCCCGGGCATTCGGCTCAGGGCATGCCTGACCCGTCATCCAGCCCGGACGCTTCGTCGTGGCTGCTGGACAGCAGGTCTCGCGGGATGAAGAAGTCGTCCTCCTGGGGGGCGATGTCGTCGGCCGTGCGGGCGCATTGCGGCCAGAAGAGCTTGCGCACCGCCGGCAGTGCCCCGCCCACCGTCCAGGAGAGCAGGGTCGGGGCGTCCTGGAAGCCCAGCGGCATCACGCTGGCGTCCAGCCGCCCGAGCTTGAAGTCCTGGTCTAGCATCATCTGGCGGGCCGAGGCGGTCACGTCCATGATGTCTTGGGGGTCGGCGGTGTGGCGCAGGCCCAGCAGGTGGCCGGCCTCGTGGCTGGCGACGTTGGCCAGGACCTGGGAGATCGCCTCGACGTCGGGGTTCAGCCTGCCGAACAGGGAAAAGGTGTCGGTGTAAACGATGGCGGCCTGCTCGGCGGCGGCGTTGTAGGGGTCGATGTTGTCGGCCAGCCCCAGCAGGGCCGCGTCGTAGGTGCCGAAGTAGACGGTGCTGTGCGGGCCTGCGGGCCGGTCGATGTCGGTGTGGATGCTCACGTTCAGCCCGGCGTAGTCCTCACCCACGAGTTCGACCACCCGCCGGATGATGGTTTCGGTCTGGCCGGCGAAGCGCGGATCGATGCGGCCGGCGTCGAAGGGGGGAACGTTGACCGGCAGGCGGCTGCCGATGCGGACCTGGTCGCGCCCGGCGAAGCTGAGCACCAGCGCCTGGGGAACCCCCGCGGGCACGGTCTGCGGGCCGGTGAGGGAGAGTCGGACGGCGTAGGGGCGGTCCTCGGCGCTGGCGGAGCGTGCCGAAACGGCCACGTGCAGGCCGGCGACGTCCGCGCGGAGCACCAGGTCGATCGCCGGAGGCCCGGTGACCGGGCTGGAGCGGTTGAGGTAGGCGATGAGCCGCTGCCGTTCGTCGTAAACCCCGAGAATCACGGTGCTGCCGGCCGGGATGTCCAGGTCCACGTTGAGTCGGTCCCCGGCGGCCGCCGGTCCGAGGTAAAAGACATCGATATCCGCCGGTGTGGTACCGCCGATCGCCCCCAGTAGTTCGACCGATTCGAGGAACGGGACCGGGCTGGCGGCCTCAAAGGAGTTGTTGGGCTCCTGCTCGAAGAACTGCCCGACCGGCGTTCCGGGCACGGCGCCCGTCAGGGCCGATCCGGCCGGCACGCCTGCCCCCGGCGTGGACGACAGCACCTGTTCGGGCCACGATGGATCGCCGGCGGTGTCCACCGGCAGACAGCTGAAACCTGTGATCAGCGCGCAGACCGCGGCCGTCGCGGCCTGCACGAGCGATGCGGCTCGCCACATGCCTGTTCCCCCCTGCAACGGGTTGTCGTGTTCGGATGGCTGCGGGGCGAGTAGGGGCCATGCGGCCCGGTGTCCGTCGATCGCCCTCCGGCGGAGACCTTACGACTCCGCGGGGCAATCCTGCGATATAACTGCCGGCGGCGTCCACCGGTTCGCGGCGGAATCCGGTGAATTCTGGGAATTCCGGCGGTTTTTCAGGTTACCGGGCGGCCGGCCCCGGCGGCGGGAGCCGATCCGGAGGCCGGGTGGCCGGCCCCGTGCCGCCGGCGGTGGTCCAGGGTCGGCCCGGGTCAGGCGGGAAGTGCAGATGGTCGCGGTGCGGTTCCGGCAGGCCGGCCGGAAGGCTGGCGGCGCGACGGCGCGCCCGGGTGGTTCAAACCGTCGCCCGGGGCGCGTAGAATCGCAGGCCTGGTGAAGGTCCGGTGTGCGCAGGGAGGGTGACGAGCATGCCCGTGAGCCTCGATAACGTCCGTGAGGAGTTTCCGGTCGCGCGGAACTGCTGTTTTCTCAATCACGCCGGGGTGGCGCCTCTGAGCCGGCCGGCCGCCGAGGCCATGCGCGGCTACATCGACCGGCTGTGCGGGCACGCCACGGTGGGCAGCGACTTCTACCGGCACGCCGAGCACGTGCGGCGCTCGGCCGCCCGGCTGATCAACGCCACGCCGGAGGAGGTCACGTTCGTCAAGAACACCACCGAGGGGCTCGGCTGGGTGGCCAACGGCCTCAGCTGGCAGACCGGCGACAACGTCGTGACCACCGCGGTGGAGTTTCCGGCCAACATGTACCCGTGGATGGCGCTGCAGGCCCGCGGCGTGCGGCTCAAGACCGTGCCGGAGCAGCAGGGGCGGGTGGAGGCCGAGCGGATCGCGGCCGCGATCGACGCCCACACCCGGGTGCTGACCGTTTCGGCGGTGCAGTACGCCAGCGGCTGCCGGGCCGACCTGGCGGCCCTGGGGGCGATCTGCAAGGCCCGGGGGGTGCTGTTCTGCGTGGACGCCATCCAGGCCCTGGGCGTCCTGCCGATCGACGTCCGGGCGATGAACATCGACTTCCTCTCGGCCGACGGGCACAAGTGGCTGTGCGGACCCGAGGGCTGCGGCATCTTCTACTGCAGCCGGTCGCTCATCGGTCATCTCAAGCCGGTCATGGCCGGCTGGATGTGCATGGTCGATGCCCTGGATTTCGGGAACTACCGCTTCGAGTTCCGGGACGACGCCCGGAAGTTCGACTCCGGCAGCTACAACCTGGCCGGGATCTGCGGGCTGGGAGCCTCGATCGACATGCTGCTGGAGATCGGCGTCGACCGGATCGCGGCCCGCGTCCTGTCGCTGACCGACCGGCTGGTCGCCGGCCTGCAGGCCAGGGGCTACCACGTGGTCTCGCCGCGCGGCGAGGGCGAGGCCAGCGGGATCGTGTCGTTCACCTCGCCGGTTCACGACCTGCCCCGTATCCAGCGGCACCTGGAGGCCGAACACCGGGTGATCATCGCCCTGCGCGAGGGGCGTCTGCGGGCCAGCCCGCACGCCTACAACACCCCGGCGGAGATCGACCGCCTGATCGAGCTTCTGCCGGAGCACTGAAGGGGGCGGGCCGGCCGGAGAGGCTTCAGCCGGCCAGGATCTCCTTCATCTCCACGCGCCGGCCCTCGTAGACCGCCTTGCGGACCAGCAGGCCGGTCAGCGTGGCCAGCCGGCCGTTCTCCACGCCGCTGGGCGGCTTCTCGCCGGAGCGCAGGCACCGGAAGAAGGTCTCGACGGACTCCTCGGTGGTGTTCTTCGACAGGTCGCCGAAGTCCACGCACTTGTCCTGGCCGCTGCGGGGGAAGAAGCGGGCCTGTCGGGGCCACTCGCCCAGGGCGATGCCGCCCTTGGGGCCGGTGAAGCGCTCGAAGATGCCGGTGAATTCGCGTTTGTCGTCGTCGAACTGCGGGCACATCCAGTTGTGCTCGAAGTCCGCCAGCATGCCGTTGGGGAATTCCAGCTGGGCGAGGTAGAAGTCGGTGACGTCGCGGTCCGGATCGATGTGTTTGAACAGCCCGCGCCGCCCGCGGCCATAGGCGGCCACGGGCATGTCGCCGGCCGCCCAGCACATCACGTCCCAGGTGTGGCAGGCCTGCTCGATCATCCAGTCGCCGCTGCGGGCGGCTCGCCCGAACCAGATCTGGGTGCCGCTGTCCGGCAGACCCAGCGGTCCGCCCGACAGCCGCCAGGCTCCCAGGCACTCGAAGATCTCGCCGCACATGCCCTCGTGCAGCCGCTCGATGGCCTGGCGGTAGAAGTTGCTGCTGCGCCGCTGGAAGCCGATCTGGCAGATCACGTCCGGGCGGCGGGCCTGGGCCTCGACCAGCGCCTGGACCTCGGCCACCGAGACGCACATCGGTTTTTCGGCATACATGTGCTTTCCGGCGGCGAAGGCGTCCAGGTAGATCCGGGCGTGCAGGTCCGGCGGCACGGCGATGATCACCGCGTCGATGTCCTCGCGGGCCAGCAGCCGGCGGTATTCCTCCTCGCCGCGGCAGACCTCGGGCTTGTCGTCGCCGTTTTTGGCGATGTGTTCCAGCGTCCTGCCGATGTTCACCTCGCTCGGATCAGCGATCGCCCGGACGGTGAAGTGGGCCTTGACGGCATAAGCGCACCGCAGGAGCTCGTTGCCCCGGCCGCCGGCACCGATGATGCCCAACCGCACCGGAGCCTCCGGGGCGATGCGGCGCGGCTCGGCGCCGGCGACGTGGGGGAACGCCAGGCCGGTCAGGCCCGCGGACGCCAGGGCCGCGGTGCTGCCGGCGAGGAAGTCTCTTCGACGGGTATGGTGACTGCTCATGGACGGGACTCCGTATGGGGCAAGGTGTCGTGTGCGGACTCCCGGTACGGCGCCGTCCGTCTGCGCCGCCGGTCCGCGGAAACCGGACCGGCCCGCCGGAACGGCCTGCGGCCTTCGGCGATCCGGCCCGTGCACGGCGGGCATCGTAACCAGGCGCCGGCCGGTTGCACAACTCCCGGCCTCCCGGCGCCACATCGGCCGGCAGGCAGACCCCCGTAAAGCGGCCGCTCCCTGGAGGCAGGAGGCAACTGCAGGCGAATCGCAAACCGCGGTCCGTGGGCGCCGGGCGGGTTCTCGATGCCCGCCGGTCCGGCGATGAAGGGCGGGGTCAGGAGGGCTGCGACGTCGGAAGGGTCATCAGCAGGTGCACGAACGCGGCCAGGGCTACCGCCGCGGTCTCGATCCGCAGCACGCCGGGTCCCAGGCTCACCGGCGTCACACCGGCGTCCCGCAAGGTCGCGGTCTCCTGATCGGTCCAGCCGCCCTCGGGGCCGATGAAGGCCTGCACGGTCCGGCATTCCGCCAGCCGGCCGGCCAGATCGACCAGGCGAACTGCGCCCCGGTCGAGGCTGGCCACCAGGTTCATGTCGAACCGCCGGAGCGATTCCAGCGATTCAGCCAGCGAGCATGGCTCGGCGACTTCCGCACACCAGGGCTGATGCGACTGCTTGGCGGCCTCAATGACCTGCCTGCGCCACCTGTCCAGCCGGTGGGAACCGGCCTGCGAAACACTGCGGGCGGTCTGCAGCGGCTGCAGCCGGGCGACGCCCAGCTCGCAGCACTTCTCGATCAGGGTGTCACTTCGCGGGCCCTTGGGTACCGCGAACAGCAGGGCGAGCCGCGGGCGATGTGACGCCGTCCGGATCACCTGCCGGACCTCGACGACCAGATCCCCGGGGCCGCCGACGGCGATCCGCCCGGCTCCCAGGCCCCCTTGCCCGTCGAAGAGCACCACCTCGTCGCCGGCGCTCAGACGGCAGGATCCGCGGGCGTGGCGCGACTCCCCGGAGGACAGCCGGCAGGGGCCCTCCGTCAGGCACGGAGCGAAAAACCAGTGGGGCATGGGGCTGCTCCCCGATGACGCGCGAGCCGCCCGGACCGGGCGACAGGCTCCGGCCGCGGGCCTGCCGATCCCGGGACGGTCGAGGCATTATGGTCCGCCCGCCGGCGACCGGCAACCGGGGATGTGCTGGAGTTCGCGGCCGTTTCCGCCGATCTTCAACGCAGCGTCCGAAAGCCGCGCAACGCCTGCGCCTTCGCCGGACCCGGAGATGCCGGTCAACATGACTTCCACGGGACAGCTCGATCCGCCGGCCGACCAGGCCGGGCCTGCCGCCGTCTCCCCCGGCGGTCCGGCCGACGACGTCGAAAGCATTCTCGCCCAGGCGACCGCGCGGCTGAACGAAATCGCCGACGAAAGCGGTGTCGCGGCGGCGGATGCCGGCGGCCAGCCCCCCGGATCGTCCGCGGAAGCTTCCACCGGCGATCACGGCGCCCTGACCGACGCAGCCGAGGCGACCGCGGCCTCGCTCGACGACATCGACGCCCAGCTGACCAGCCTGGAGGCCATCCTGCATGAGTCCTCGACCGTCGCCGAAGGCCTGGGCGAGGCCACGCGGGCGGCGGTTGCCGACGCCGTCGGCGTTCAGGCCGAGCCGGCAGAGGCCGCACCTGCGTCCCAGACGGCCGCCGGGCCTTCGGGCGACGCGGCCGGGCAGTCCGTCGAAGCCGACGTGGACGCGGAGATCGAGGCGGCGATCAAGGATCTCGGCGACGTGGCGGCGATTCCCTCGCTGGACGAGCAGGCTCCGGCCGAGGTTTCCGGGGCCCCCGCGCCGCTGATCATCCGCAAGACCCACAAGCCGGTCGAGCAGCCCGGCGAGGGCGTCCCCGGCCCCCTGACCGGATGGCAACTGCTGTTGCTGCGTCTCTGCAGACCGATTGCCGCCGCGTTGACGGTTCTGGATCTGCCCTTCGGCTGGCTCGGCGCCGGGGCCAAGTCGATGATCGGACTGGTGGCGGTCTCGACCGCGGTGGTAGCCGCGGCCACCTGGATCATCGGCACGCTGATTCGTCCTCCGGCCTGATGACGGCCGGTACCCTCCTCTGGACGGCTCTCCCGGAGACCAGGTCGGTCCCGGAAGGCGGGATCGCGGCCCTTCCCGGGGCGCCGCGCCGCCCCGGACCGGCGGGAGGTTGGCCCGCGAGGCGACGTTGGGGATAGAATCCACATGGATTCTGCCGCCGGGGGCGCCGTGCCGCCGGCGCTGCCGGTCGCCGGAGTCGGTCATGAACACCGCTTTGGAGCCGCGGGTCCGCGAAATCCTTCCGGCGATGATCGCCTTTCGCCGGGAGCTGCACGCCCGCCCGGAGCTGTCCTTCCAGGAGCATCAGACCTCGCGCCGCGTGCGCGAGGAGCTGGCCCGGCTGCCGGGCATCCGCGTGCTGGATCCGTTCATCGGCACCGACGTGGTGGCGGTGCTGGACGGCCCGGAGGCCGGACGGTGCCTGGTGCTGCGCGCGGACATGGACGCCCTGCCGATCACCGAGCAGACCGGTGCGGCCTACGCCTCCGCGACGCCCGGCGTAATGCATGCCTGCGGGCACGACGGGCACACCGCGATGCTGCTGGGCGCCGCGACGGTGCTCGCCCGCACGGGTCGGCCGCTGCCGGGGCGGGTGGTGTTCGTCTTCCAGCCGGCCGAGGAGGACGGCGGCGGGGGCGGCCGGCTCTGTGCCCGGGGGCTGCTGGAAGCGGTGAAGGCCGACGCCGCCGTGGCCCTGCACGCCTGGCCGAACCTGCCGGTGGGAACCATCGGAATCCGGTCCGGAGAGGCCATGGCCGCCAACTTCGAGCTGGGCATCCGCATCCGCGGGCGCGGATCCCACGGGGCCTATCCTCACCGCGGGATCGACCCGGTGGTGGTCGCGGCCCAGGTGATCAATGCCCTGCAGACCATCGTGTCCCGGAACATCGATCCCCAGGATCCCGCGGTGGTCACCGTGGGGTGCGTGCGGGCCGGCCAGGCCTCCAACGTGATTCCCGACACCTGCGACATGTCCGGCACGATCCGGTTCGTGAGGCCGGAGACCGGCGCGCGGCTGCGCGAGGCCGTGGAGCGTGTCGTGCGGCACACCGCCCTGGCGCACGGCGCCGAGGCCGAGGCCACGATCCGCGACAGCTATCCGCCGATGTACAACGCCCCTGAGCTGGCCGGCCTGGTGGTGGAAACCGGCCGGGCGGTGCTGGGGGAGGAGGCGGTCTTCACCGACCTGGCGATCAGCATGGGCGTGGAGGATTTCGCCTTCTACGCCCGGCGGGTTCCGGCGGCCATGTTCCGGCTCGGCATCCGGCCGGTGGACCGGGAGAGCTTCCCCAGCCTTCACCAGAGCGACTTCGACTTCAACGACGACGCGCTGGCGACGGGCATCGTGATGTTCTGCGAACTGGCCCGGCGCTTCCTCGAGGGTCGCTGATCTCCGGGCGGCCCTTCACCCGGCGCGGCGGGCCGCCGCGGTGCGGCCTGCCCGGGGCCGCGCGGCTCAACCGGGTTTCTCGATGTTGAACTTCTTCACGCGGTAGCGGAGGTTGTCGCGGGAGATGCCCAGGGCCCTGGCCGCCCGGGTCTGGTTCCACCCGTTTTCCCTGAGGGCCTTGACGATCAGGGCCTTTTCGTAGCCCCAGAGGCTGGATTCGGTCCTGTCCGGCGGCGCGACCGCCGCCCCGCGATCGCCGGCGATCTCGCGGGGCAGGGCCGACCGCTAGAGGGTGT
>CAZSYS010000176.1:3632-9454 GCA_964611365.1 uncultured Planctomycetales bacterium | reverse complement strand
CGCCGCCGGGGCCCCGTAGACGCCGCTGGGCGGCTCACGGGGATGGACCCGCATCGCCACCGTCCACCGCTACGAGAAGCCCGGCGGCTGGCCGGGGCCCAAGAACAGCATCGGCTGGCTCCGCGGCCACGTGCACTGCCTGTACCATTTTCTGAAGGCCGTGGCCGACGGCAGCCCCGGCGACCCCAACCTCATGGACGGCGTCCGGCTGCAGCGTCTGCTCGACCGGATCGCCGGCATGTCGTCGGGCTGTTGACGCGCGCGGGACTTCGCGGCCCGGCCGGATGCGTTCCCGCCGGTCAGCGCGGCACCGGCAGGCCCAGCCTGGCCATGACCTGCTTGAGATCGCTCCAGGCTTTGGCCTTGTCTGCCGGATTGCGCAGCAGGTAGGCCGGATGATAGGTGGGCATGAGCGGCGTGGCCGGCCCGACGCTGGGCGAGCCGGAGGTGTGGTATTCGTGCCAGTTGCCGCGCAACCGGCCGATGCTCTCCTGGGTACGCAGCAGCGTCTGGGTGGCGGGCTTGCCCAGGGCGACGATCACTTCCGGGCGGATGATGCGCAGCTGCTCGTCCAGATACGGCCAGCAGGCCGAGATCTCGTCGGGAGCCGGCGTGCGGTTGTCCGGCGGGCGGCACTTGACGATATTGCAGATGAACACCTCGTCGCGCGAGAGCCCCATGGCCGCGATCATCCGGGTCAGCAGCTGGCCGGCCTTGCCCACGAAGGCCAGGCCCTGCTGGTCCTCTTCGTATCCCGGCCCCTCGCCCACGAACACCAGGCGGGCCGCGGCATGCCCCTGGCCGAAGACCGTCCGGGTGCGCGTCTCGCACAGCTTGCACAACCGGCAGACGCGGACGCGGGTCTCGTCCAGCACCCGCAGGGCCTGGACGCGCCGGGCCAGCTCCTCGCCCGTCACCGGCTGGACCATCCCGGGGCGGACCCCCGTGCGGACCGCCGGGGCGGACCTCGAAGCGGCCGGGGGCGTCAGATTCAGCGGGACGTAAGCCACGCCCAGCAGCAGATCGGTCTCCAGCTGCCGCCGGATGGCGGCCCGCCAGCCCGGATCCTCCAGAATCCCCATTACCGGCCACCTCCTGTCGCTCACCCGTGTAGCACGCCGGGGCGGCGGGGTCAACGGCCCGGGCACGCCGGCCGCAGGTCTTCCAGTGCCGGCGCGGGGCCGGGTTGAGATCCCCGGGTCCGGGCGGTCTGCGCCGCCCCGGGCTCCGCGGACCTCCGAGGGTCGGAAGATCCGTCCATCCGGACCGGTTCGGTGCCGCCGAAGGCACCCACCACCGGGATAGCGTCGCAAAAACGGATCTCTCGGTCCGGCGGGGCTTGCCGGACAGCCCGGCCGACCGTATATTCTCCGTGTCGGACGATCCGGGCGCGAGTCAATTCCGCGCCGGTGGGCACCGCTCAGGTGACATCTCAGGATCGCCGGCTTCCGCACGAGTCGAATCGGTCTGACGGGTCGCCCGGCCGCGCGTGTCAATCCATGCCCGCCGGCAACGGCGTCCCCAGGCGTCTTCCCCGCACCGGGCCTGCGTCCACCGAGAATCGGTCTTCCCCGGCGGCGGGTTTCGCGATACGGAGGGCAGCAGAAGTGTCGCTGATCACGAGGAATCTTTCGGTCGGCACCAAGGTGAAGGTCATCAACCCCGGCGACGTTCCCGAGAACTCCACCTGGGACGACGACGGCGGCCGGACCTCCTCGATGATCAAGAAACGCCTTCAGAGCCAGTTCTTCGGGGGCAACGGCAAGATCCTGGCCGAGGTGATGTACATCGCCCGCGAGTCCGAGCGTGAGAAGCTGCGCCGCAAGGGTCTGATCAAGCTGCGGCTTCGCGACCCGGCCGGCTGCATGATCACCATCACCGCCGATCCGGCCGCCCTGGCGCCGGCCCGCTGATCGCCAGGTTCGGGGCTGCCGGGCCGGCCGGGCCGCGACCGTGACCGGCTTCTCAGCCCTCCGGGGCTGGGGGGCCGGCGGGGCGGCCGCCAGCGGCGGCCCCGACCAGGACGCGAATCAGCGCCCCGGGGCAAATCAGCCGCGTCCCCGTCACAACGGTTGAGTCTGGCTGGACCACGACGTCCGAAGGTGCGGTGCGGCACCCGGTTGCCGGGGTCGCTCTGCCGTGCGGAGGCGGTCGCTGCTCTGCGGGCGAGCCAACGGGCTGCCGATCATAGGGAATCCTCCCGCCCGGGGCCGCTCGGCGGAAAACCGCCTGCACCGGCCAGGCGCGAATCTTAGCAGCCTCTTAACGGGAGGCACGCCCGGGCCTAATATGGTCAGGGTAGAAATCTGCCGGACCGACCTGCGCCGGACGCGCGCCGAATGGCCGGGGCGCCGCGCGGCATTCTGTCGGCGTCGTGGCGGTTCAGACGCCTGGGAAGCGATGCGGGGACCACCCCGGCGTCGGCCGGCCGGGTCGTGGAAGGTCGCATCCGGGCACGCGAACGGACGAACCATGTCGGCGCAGCAGACGATCCTGGTGGTGGAGGATGAGACCGACCTGGCGGAGCTGATCCGCTACAACCTTCAGCGGGAAGGTTTCGACGTGCGTCTGGCCGGCGACGGCCGGGCGGCGCTGGCCGAGGCGACCACGCATCCGCCGGGGCTGATTCTGCTGGACCGCATGCTGCCGGGCATGTCGGGCGACGAGGTGATCTCGCAGTTGCGGCACGACTCCCGCACGGCCACCATCCCGATCATCATGCTGACCGCCAAGGCCGAGGAATCCGACGAGCTGGTCGGATTCGCCCTCGGCGCCGACGACTACATCACCAAGCCCTTCTCGATGAAGCTCCTGCTGGCCAGGATCCAGGCCATGTTCCGCCGCCTGGAGACCGTCGGGCCGGAGAAGGAGATTCTGACCGCCGGCCCCTTCAAGCTGGACCTCACCCGCTACGAGCTGACCGTGGACGGCCAGCCCGTGCCCCTGACCGCCACGGAGCTCAGGCTGCTGAAGGCCCTGATGGCCGCCAACGGCCGCGTGTTGAGCCGGGGGCACCTGATTGATATGGTCATGGGGACGGATGTGGCGGTGACCGACCGGACGATCGACGTCCACGTGACCGCCCTCCGCAAGAAGCTGGGCGCGGCGGCCGGTTGGATCCAGACCGTGCGGGGCATCGGCTACACCTTCCGCGAGTCCGTCTGAGCCCGGCGGGAGTCCCGCACCACGATGCGGTCGGCGGCGCTGTTCTGGAAGCTTCTGGCGGGCAACACCATCCTGCTGGTGCTGGTCCTGTCGGCAGGCGCGTGGCTGATCACCACCGGCCTGGAGTCGATCCACCTGCAGGACCTCTCGGCTTCTCTGCGGCGTCAGGCGGCGGCCCTGTCCCCCGCGGTCGAGGGGCGTTTCGACCAGGCCCACGCCGCCGAGCTCAGGCGGATCGTCCGGACGCTGGCCGAAGACGCCGGCGGCCAGGTGTGGATTACGCTGCTGCTGCCGGACGGGCGGGTGCTGGCCGACTCGCGGTCGGAGATGCTCAGCGACGACCCGCGCGAGCCCGGGCCGGAGGTCCGGCAGGCCCTGAAACTGGGCTGGGGGGAGGACACGCGGGCCTCGCCTGCCGGGCAGCTCCCGACCCGTTATGCGGCCCTGCGCGTCGGCCCGGCCGAGGCGCCGACGGGCGTGATCCGGCTGGCGGTTCCGCTGGACCGCCTCGGGCGGCGGCCGGCGGCGATGCTGCGGATCGTGGCGACCACGTTGCTGCTGAGCTCCGCAGCCGCGGCCGTCTTCGGGATGGGCCTGGCCCGGCTGTGGAGCAAGCCGCTGCGGCGCATCCTGGTGATCGCCCGCAGCCTCTCGGCCGGCGATCTGACCGCGCGCGCCCGGGAGTCCGGCTCGGACGAGATGGCCGTCCTGGCCTGCTCCCTGAACCGCATGCGCGACGAGCTGCTTCGCAAGCTGGAGACCATCGACCACCAGCGGCGCACGCTGGAGTCGCTGCTTTCGCAGCTGCATGAGGGAGTGGTCGTCGCCGGGCCGGACCGCCGGATCGTGCTGATCAACCCGGCGGCGGTGCGGATGCTGGGGCTGGCCTCGGGGCCGGCCGCGACGCCCACGGCGGTTGTCGGTCTGGCCGTCGAGCGGTGCGTGCGCCACCTCGAGCTGCAGCGGATGCTGGAACCCACCCCTCCCGGCGCCGCGGGCCCGAACGGCGCCGGTCCGGCGATCCGCGAGGCCCGGATCCAGCTGGAAGGCGAGGGCGGCGAGGTCTTCCTGCTGGCCTACGCGTCGGATATCACCCTGCCTCCGTTGGAGCGGCCCCGTGCTGGCCGGGAGGCCCCGGCCCGGGCGGCGGGGCGCCTGCTGGTGCTGCTGGACATCACCGAGCTGAACCGCACCGTGCAGGTCAAGGTGGATTTCGCCTCGAATGCCTCCCACGAGTTGCGCACGCCGCTGTCGGCCATCCGCGCGGCGGTGGACACGCTCAACAACCTCGACCCGGCGGCCGCCCCGGAAGCCGCCCGGCACTTCCTCAACATGATCGACCGGCACAGCAGCCGCATGGAGGACATGGTTTCGGACCTGCTGGACCTCTCCAAGATCGAGACTTCGCCCACCCAGTTCCGGCCGGAGACCCTCAACCTGGTCCAGCAGCTCAACGCCCTGCACAACCGGTTCATCGACCGGCTTGAGCAGAAGCAGCTTCACTGGCGGCTGGATCTGCCCGACCAGCCCGGCGTCTTCACCGTGAACCCCTACCTGCTGCGGCTGGTGCTGGACAACCTGGTCGACAACGCGATCAAGTTCACCGATTCCGGCGGCACGATCACGGTCGGCTGCGTGCGCGAGCCGGCCGGGGACGACCGGCCGGAAATGCTGACCATCACCGTGAGCGACACCGGCTGCGGCATTGCCGAGAACGAGCAGGGCCGGGTGTTCGAGCGCTTTTACCAGGTCGAGAAGGCCCGTTCGGGCCCCAACCGCGGCACCGGGCTGGGGCTGTCCATCGTGCGGCACGCGGTGGCGGCCATGAACGGCCGGGTCAGGCTCGTCAGTCGCCCCGGGGAGGGGACCAGCGTTTCGGTGGCCATTCCCCAGCCGTCCGGCGCCCGGCAGGCCCTGTCCGGAGCGGTCGGGGGCGCCTTGCCGCGGGAGTGACCGGGTCCGCAAGGCCCGCGGCCGGCCACGAGAGGAGTCATGCCTTGATCCTGGATCGCGTGGAGAACGCCGCCGCCTGGCGACGGCTGGGGCCCGGCCTGGCCGCGGCCATGGACTGGATCGCCGGCACCGACTTCGGCCGCCTGGAGCCCGGCCGGTATGCATCCGCCTTTCCCGGCGTTTTTGCGGTGCTCAAGCTTGACCGGACCCGGCCGGTCGAGCAGGCCGAGTGGGAGGCCCATCGGCAGTACATCGACGTGCAGTGTGTCCTGCGCGGCCGGGAGACCATGGGCTGGGCCAGCCTGCTCGACCGCTGGCCGGTGCATCGGCCTTACGATCCGGCGACTGACCTGGAGTTCTTTCACGCCCGGGGCGGTCTTCTGTCCGTCCCGGCCGGGAGCTTCGTGATCTTCACCCCGCAGGACATTCACGCCCCGGGCCTGGCCGGCCACGGGCAGCCTGAGGCGGAGGTGCTGAAAGTCGTGGTCAAAGTCCCGGTGACCGACCCGCCGTGGGGCTGACCGCATCCGGCGGCCCGGCGGACGACCTGTTTATCGGGCCCGAGGCGGCCTCGGAGGCCCGGGCCGCGGAGATGACTTTGCGTCGGAAAACAGCCGATATCACAAGGACCGCCGGGGGCCCGGGGTTCCCGGCGGGCGCCGGCCGGGCTGGGGACACCACGCTCACCTCGCTATTCTCGGTGT
>CAZSYS010000176.1:0-3622 GCA_964611365.1 uncultured Planctomycetales bacterium | reverse complement strand
GCGCCGGCCGGGCCCGCGCGGGCCCGGTGAGCCCGCGACGGAGAACCACTCAAGGAGAGACTTCATGTCGGTCCAAACGCTGTCGCCCGCCGGGAGCGTTGCATCCAGGGGAGCTGCCGTGTCCGGAAAGATCCGTCGCGTGGGTGTCCTGACCGGGGGCGGCGACTGCCCGGGGCTCAACGCCGTCATCCGCGCGGTCACGAAAAGCGCGCTGAACTGCTACAGCCTGGAAGTGGTGGGTATCGAGGAAGGCTTCCTGGGGCTGGTCCAGAACCGCATGCGGCCGCTGAACAACACCGCGGTCAGCAACATCCTCACCCAGGGCGGCACGATCCTGGGCACCAACAACCGCTGCAACCCGCGGGCCTACGTCGCCCCGGGTTCGAATGAGAAGCGCGACGTCATGGACCGCTGCATGGAGCACATCCGGGCCCAGGGCCTGGACGCGATGATCGTCATCGGCGGCGACGGCACCATGTCGGTGGCCGCGCATTTCGTGAGGCTGGGGGTCAATTGCATCGGCGTGCCCAAGACCATCGACAACGACCTGGTCGGCACCGACATCACCTTCGGGTTCGCCACCGCGGTGCAGGTCGCCACCGAGGCCCTGGACCGCGTGCATACCACCGCCGCGAGCCACCACCGGGTGATGGTCGTGGAGGTCATGGGCCGCAACGCCGGCTGGATCGCCCTGGCCGCCGGGGTCGCCGGAGGCGCCGACGTCATTCTCATCCCCGAAATCCCCTACGACATCGAGAAGGTCTGCGATTTCGTGCTCGAACGCCAGCGGCGGGGCAAGAAGTCCAGCATCGTCTGCGTCTCCGAGGGGGCGACGCCGGCGGGCGGCAAGCAGGTGGTGGCGCGCGTCGATCCCACCAGCCCCGATCCGATCCGCCTGGGGGGCGTGGGCCCGGTGCTGGCCGCCCAGATCGAGCAGGGCACCGGCATCGAAACGCGGGCGATCATTCTCGGGCACATCCAGCGCGGCGGCACGCCGGTGGCCGCCGACCGCATCCTGGGCACCCAGTTCGGCAACGCGGCCGCTCACCTGCTGATGACCGGAGCCGAGGGCCGGCTGGTGGTCATGCAGAAAGGCGAGATCCGGGACGTGGAACTGACGTCTGCCGAGGGCAAGCAGCGCCTCGTTACTCCGGACGCCCCGCTGATCCGCGCCGCCCGCGACGTGGAAACCTGCTTCGGCGACTGACCGCCGGATCGACGCCCTTTGCGGTTTCAGGCCAACGTCCCGCCGGGGCGGGAGGCTTTGCGCCTCTGGGCTCGGGCCATCCGCCTTCACCGCGGCACCCGGCCGCATCCCGCCTGCGCGCATCCGACGACGACTGCAGTTGCGGACTTCGATCCGCCGGTCCAGAATGCGCCCCGGACCGGGCCGATCCGGGCGCCGGGACGGGCTGTTCGAGGGCCAGGGGACATGATCTCACATCGTGGACGCGTGGCGGCATGGATTCTGGGATGGGCGTGGGCATCCGCGTGTGCCTGGGCGGACGGAAGCCGGCCCTGGGATGTGCTGGTCGTCGGCCGGCCGGCGGAATGCGAGCAGCTGGCGGTCCGCGATCTGCAGTGCCTGCTGGCCTGGGTGTCCGGCGGCTCGCCGCGTGTGGTCGAGGCCCGGGCGTGGAAGGCCCGGCCCTGCCCGGCCGTGATCCTGGGTACGCCCGAGGCCAACCCGCTGCTGGCCGACCGGGCCGGGGACTGCGCGGACCTGGGCGAGGAAGGCTACCTGCTGAACAGCACGACCGTCGAGGGAGCGGATGTGGTGGCGGTCTGCGGGCATGCTTCGCGGGGCGTCGTCCACGGCATCTACGGGCTGCTCGGCGAGCTGGGCTTTGGTTTCTACTTCGGCAGCCTGACGGCGCCGGAGTCGCTGCCGGACCGCCCGCCGTTCACCTCCCTGCGGCGCAAGCCGGCCCTGGCCACCCGCGGCGTCCTGGGGTGGTACAACTTCTTCAACAGCCCGACGGTCTGGGATCCCGAGGACCACCGCGCCGCCGTCGACCAGCTCATCCGCATGGGGGCCAACTACCTGTGTTTCCACACCTACGACCACGAACCCTTCGCCGCCTGGGAGGAGGCCGGGCGGATGGTCTGGGGATCCCGGCTCCTGAACACCGCGGCCTCGACCTGGGGCACCGAGCCGATGTCCACCCGGGACTTCGCCGGCGGCACCGACCTCCTGTTCGCCGACGACCACTTCGGGGCCCGCAGCACGCTGACGGAGGCCGACCCCAACGCCGCCGTCCGGCTGGAGCAGCAGATCATGCGCGACGCGCTGGACTACGCCCGCCGGCGCGGTCTGCGCACCTGCCTGGGATTCGAGATCAACGGTGATCCGACTCGGCCGCAGGACCGCGACGTGTTCCTGCGACGGATCAACCGGCTGCTGGATGCCTATCCCGCCCTGGATGACATCGCCATCTGGCAGCCGGAGACCCAGGGGGCCCAGGGCTACGCCGAGCGGTATGCCGGGCACATGCTGCGCGACCCGGCGGCTTCGGACAGCCCGCTGAGACTCTACGGCACGGCCCGGCGGGAGGTGTTCCGGCGGATCGTCGAGCGCACCGCCGGCGCGAAGCCGTTCTTCCAGGATACCGACGAGGGCCGGATCGCCCGGGCGACGGAGGGCGCGCGGCTCGAGCAGTTCGCCTGGCTGGCGCTGCGGGCCCTGGCCCGCAGGGAAAACCCGCCGCGACTGGTCATCAGCGGCTGGGGCGGCGACGAGCGCCTGCTTTCGGCCGAGTACTACGAGGGGCTGGACCGCCTGCTGCCCGACAGCGTGATCTTCGCCTCGCTGGACCACATCATCCCGCGACCGCGGGTGGACCGGGTCTATGGCGAGCTGCCGCCGAAGCGCACGCGGTGGCCGATCCCCTGGCTGGAGCTGGACGGCGATCAGTGGCACCCGCAACCGTTCGTCGCCACCTACGAGCCGATGATGCGCGATATCCTGGCCGGCGGCAGCCAGGGCGTGCTGGGCATTCACTGGCGCACGCGCGACATCGAGGAGAACCTGGCCTACATGATCGCGGCCGCGTGGAACCCGCAGTTGACCGCCGAACAGTTCTTCGCCGACCTGGCGGCCCGCTGCTACCCGCCGGCCATCGCCGGGCGCATGGCCGGCATCCACCGTGAACTCGACGCTCTGGGCTATCGCTGGATCGGCGGACCCGGCCAGGCGGAGTGCGCCCCGTTCGGCTGGGGCCCCGGCGAGCCGGCGAAGGTCGCGGCCCTCAAAGAGCTTCGCCAACGGGTCGCGGCTTTGCAGGATCAGGCCGGTCGATCGCAGGATCGCCTGCGCTGGCTGCTGGGCGTCATGGACTGGGTGCTGGCGTTCCAGGAGGCCCAGACCACGGCCCTGGCCGCCGAACAGCTGCTGGCCGGAGACGCCCGCGACCCGCAGCGGTCCGCCGAGGCGGCTCGACAGGCCCTGGAACTGCTGGATTCCGGGGTCATGGAGCGTGCCTTGCAGACCTTTGCGACGCGCCTGTCCACCCGCGGCGAGTACGGCGTTCTGGCCACGATCAACACCAAGGCGGTGGCCGCGTGGCGCCGGTTGCACCAGCGGGCCGCCGAGGCCGTGGGATCCGCGGCGCCGGCCCCGCCG
>CAZSYS010000175.1:0-9474 GCA_964611365.1 uncultured Planctomycetales bacterium | reverse complement strand
GGGGGTGGGGCGCCGCGGGCGGGCCCCGGGCGGGCCGCACGGGGGCGGCCGGCCGGGGCGCCGGTCGTGCTGAGCCTAGCGGGTCCGGCCTGGGCGGGGCAAATCCGTCGCGCCTGGGGCTCTGCGGCCGGATCGGCGGGGCGCCGAAGGCGGGTCCCGCCGGAAGCCGGACGGAGCGGATTTGTTCCGCCGGCCGGGCCGCATAGAATGACCGTTTCCGCGAACCGGGGGCTGCCGGCCGAACGTGAGGCCGGGGCCCGGACAGGCGGTTCGCGACGCGACGGAGAGCACCGATCATGCGCACCCGGGCAGGCATGTCCCGCAGGCAGTTTCTCGTCCGTTCGACCGGCGCCGCGGCGGCCGTGGGTCTGGGGCCGTTGCTGGGCGGCCGGGCTTCACGGGCCTCGGCCCGGCCGCTGGGGGCCAACGACCGCATCGTGCTGGGCGTGATCGGCACCGGCGGGCAGGGCATCCACGACGTCAACACGTGCCTGCAGCGCGACCAGGTGGTCTGTGCGGCCATGTGCGACGTGGCCGGGTTCCGCATGGATTTCGGTGGCCGGGTCTTCACCGCGACGATGAAGAGCAAGGGCTTCGAGGGCATCGACATCGCCCGTTTCGACGACCACCGCCGTCTGCTGGACCGCAAGGACATCGACGCGGTGGTGATCGCCACGCCGGACCACTGGCATGCCGGGCCGTTCATCGACGCCTGCGAGGCCGGCAAGCACATCTATCAGGAGAAGCCGTTCAGCTTCAGCATCGAGCTGGGCCAGCGGATGCTGGAGGCGGCCGAGAAGCATCCGGAGCTGTGCATCCAGATCGGCACGCAGCGACGCAGCCGCTCGAACCACCTTCAGGCCAAGGCCTACATCGAAGCCGGCAAGCTGGGCACGGTGCATTTCGTGCGGGCGTTCGACTGCCGCAACTACGTCTCGGCCGAGGACCCCTTCACCCCGGAGGCCACGGGCAACCGCTTCGGCGGGAACATCGACTGGAGGACGGTCAAGGTCGACTGGGACCGTTTCCAGGAGCCCTGCGGCCACAAGGTGCCGTTCGACGCCCTGCGCTACACGGCCTGGCGGTGGTACTGGGACTACGCCGGCGGGCTGGTGACCGATGTCGGCGTGCACGTGATCGACAACGTGCACTGGCTGCTGGGCGAGCCGGTGCCGGTGTCGGCGGTGTGCAACGGCGGGGTGTACGGCGTGAAGTACTGGGAGACGCCGGACGTGGTCAACGCGACCATCGACTACGGCCGGTTCAGCCTGGTGTTCACCGGCAACTTCACCAACGGCTTCGAGGGCGACGGCTACATCCTCTACGGCACGAAGGGGACGCTGGAGTGCCGGGGCAACGACATCAAGGTCTGGGCCGACGGCGACCGCTCCAGGCCGCTGGAGCACTGGCCGGAGGAGGGCGTCGCCCACCAGCACAACTGGATCGACGCCATGCGCGGGCAGGCCCGACCCAACGCGCCGGTGCAGCTGGGCGTCAGCTCGCTGCTGCCGTCGCACCTGGCCAACCTGGCCTACCGCAGCGGCCGACGGATCACCTGGGACCCCGCGGCCAAGAAGGCGACGTGACCGGCAAGACGCGTGCTGGCGACGATCCGCCCGGCCGGCGGAGGCGGGCCCCGTCCAGCGCCCGGGCCGGGGGAGCGGCGTGCTGCGCGCCCGGCATTCTCCGGACGGCGGCCGCGGTCCTGATCTGGGCCTGCCTGGCCGGCTGCTACGACCACCGCCCCCCCACGCTCGACATCGCCCCCGACGTCGTCCGTCCGCCGCGCAGCGCGGTGATCTTCTTTCCCGACGGGCTGGACCGGGACCGGCTGCGCGAGCTGCTGGCCGCCGGACGGCTGCCGAACATCGCCCGGCGCTTCGTCGCCGGCGGGGTGGAGGTGCGCGGCGCGGTCAGCTCGCTGCCGTCGATCACCTACCCCAACTGCTCGGCCATGATCACCGGCGTGTTTCCCGGCCACCACGGCATCCTGGGCAACTTCTGGTTCGACCGCGGATCGCTGGAGTCGCGCGACTACATGACGCTGGGCACCTACCGCACGGTCAATCAGCACCTGCGCGTCCCGACGGTCTACGACCTGCTCGGCGACGCTTTCACGGTCAACATCCAGGGCCACACCAGACGGGGCGTGTCCCAGACCATCGAACAGGATCTGGGGTTCGCCTGGTCGTGGGTCTCCGGCGGCTTCTGGTACGCCGATCACCGCGTGGGCCGGTGCTTCGGCGAGCTGCCGGCCCTGGCCGGGCGGGTCGGGCGGTGGCCCACGCTGGTGATGAGCTACTTTCCCGGCGTGGATGAGGTCGGGCACCGCTTCGGGACCGACTCGCCGGAGTATGCCGAGGCCCTGATCAACATCGACCGCACCGTCGGCAGCGTGACCGAGGCTTTCGACCGGGCGGGGCTGTCGACGTCGACCCTCTTCGTGCTGGTGAGCGACCACGGGATGGCGCCGGTCCGCGGGGAACAGCGGATCGACCTGCTGGATTGGCTGGCCCGACGGCGGGGCATGCGGGTGCGATCGACGCCGCTGGACGCTCACACCTATGACCGCCGATTCGAACGGCTGGCCGGTTACGACGCGGTGGCCGGGGTGGACGCCGGCCGCGTGGCCATGATCCACCTCCGCGGAACCGGCGGCTGGGCGCGGCGTCCCGAGGCGGCCGAGGTCCGGGCGTGGGTGGAGCAGTCCCCGTCGCTGACGGAGCTGCCGGCCGTCGAACTGGTCGCCGTCCGCGACGGCACCGGCGCCGTGACCGTCCTTTCGCGCCGCGGACGGGCACGGATCGAGCGTCGGGCCGCAGCGTGCGGGTCGGAATACCGCGTGGCCGGGCAGGAAGGCGATCCCCTGGGTTACGGCTCGCACCCCGCCGCCCGGGCCCTGGTCCAGGCCGGCTGGCACGATTCGCGGGCCTGGCTGGAGGCGACGCTGCAGACGCCCTGCCCGGACTTCGTGCCCCAGGTGGTGGAGATGTTCGATTCCCGCCGCACCGGCGACGTGGTGGTCTTCGCGGCCGACGGCTGGATGCTCTATCCCCGCGAACGCGCCGGCCACGGCTCCTGCCTCGCCCGCGATATGGCCGTGCCGATGTTCTTTGCCGGGCCGGACCTGCCCCGCAGGGCCACCGTGTCCGCCGGCCGGCTGGTCGATCTGGTGCCGACGCTCCTGGAACTGCTGGAGCGGGTGCCCCTGCCGCGGGAAACCTGTCAGATGGATGGCGTGAGCCTGGCCGGACGACTGCGGGCCGCGGCCCCGGCCGCCGCGGAGTGACCATGCGTTCCGGCCGATTCGTTCTTCAGGCATTTCTCCTGCTGGCCGCGGCCACCGCCGCCGCCCACGGCTGGGCCCTGTGGGACGGCATGTTCTTCGACGACCACTGGCACCGGCTGTTCCTGGCCGGGGACGACTGGTCCGTCCCGGGCCTGCTGCATTCCACGACGCTGGTCTTTGACCGCCTGATCGACGCCTGGTGGCAGGACAAGCCGGTCGAATGGCGCTACGTGCGGCCGTTCCCGATGCTTCTGGCCAGATTCATCTACCGGCTCTCGGGCGGCAGCGTGATGGCCTGGCACGCGATCGGCATTCTGCTGCACCTGGCCAACGCCCTGATGGTCGCGATCCTGTGCATGAAGCTTACCGGCCGGCGGTTCTGGTCGCTGGTCGGCGGGCTGCTGATGGTGGTCTACTCGCACAGCGTGTACGCCGTGGGCTGGCTGGCGGCCCAGAACGTCCTGCTGCAGACCGCCGCGACGCTGGGGGCGCTGCTTTGCTGGGTGCGGGCCTGGGGGCTGAACCTCGACGCCTCGCCGGCCGCGCCGGTCCAGGCCGATGCGGGGGAGCGGCCGTTGCCGCGGTGCCGGCGGGGCTGGCTGGCGGCCTGCGCTGCGCTGTGGGTGCTGGCCCTGGGTTCGCGGGAAACGGCGGTAATCGTGCCGGTGATCCTGGCGGCCTTCGATCTGGCTTTCGGTGGCCGGGGGAGTCTGCGGGCCCGGCTGCCGGTCCATGCGGTCTTCGCAGCGGTGGCGGCGGCGTTCACCGCCTGGCGGCTGCTGTGGTTCCACCGGCCGATGCCGGATTTCTACTTCCGCGGGTATGACGGGCCCGGTTACATCGCCTGGTGGCTGGCCAAGCTGCTGCACTACCTGACCTCGGCGGTGTGGCTCACGCCGCTGACCGTCGGCCCGACCGGCCGGTTCAATCCCTGGGTCGAGGTGCCCGGCGACTGCCTGCTGATGCTGGCGATTCTGGGCGTGCTCGGCGGCGGGTACTACGCCGCCTGCCGGCGGGTTCGCGGGTGGTGGATCTGGCCGCTGTGGATGCTCCTGTCGGTCCTGCCGGTGGTGCCGATGCTGGCCACGCCCTACAACGGCTACCTGCCGGGGGTGGCCTTCGCCGTCGGGATGGTCCTGGGGCCGGCGATGCGCGACCGGGCCCGGCCGGTTTCGATCGGGCGTGCGTCTCCGGGGGTGGCCGTGTGGTTTCTGACCGCCACCACGATTTACATCCCGATCTACCGCCCGATGTGGACCTCGTTCCTGGCGGCCGAACGGCTGACGGTCCGCGAGGTTCAGGAGCAGCCGCCGCCGGCCGCCGCCCGCGAGCTGTTCTTCATCAACCTGCCGTTTGCCAACTGCTACATCCAGACGCACCTGCGGGAAGTGATGCCCGGCCCGGCCGACCGCTGGCGGTGCCACGTTCTGACCTTCGCTCCGGACGTGCTGCGTATGGACCGGCCCTGCCGGCTGGAGCAGGTGGACGACCGGACCTTCCGCGTGGCGATCGAGGGACGCCCGTGGTTTTCGGGGGCCCTGGGCCGCTTCCTGATCGAGGGGATGCGGGCGGCCGGATGCCTGCGCCCCCGCGAAACCGTGACCGCAGGAGGCGGCCTTTTCCGGGCGACGGTGCTCCGGGCCGACGAGCAGGGCGTCTGGGAGCTGGAATTCGCGTTCCGCCAGCCGCTGGACTGCGGCGAATACGCCTTCTACCTGGGCACCAACGTCCATGCGGCCGCGCGTGTCCAGTTCCAGGGAGCCGGTCGTCCTCCGAGCCTCCAGACCGCCGAGGCCCCGGACCTGGCGACGTTGCGGCAGCGCCGCCAGCGCGTCTACCGCACGCGCGAGATCGCCTCGCGGATCATTGCCACCGACCTGTATCTGACCGGGCCGCCCTATCCGGGCCCCGGGGGGGTCGGAGAGCGGGCTTGGCAGAGCCGGCCTCTGCGGGTAGAGTAACCCGTTCCCCGGTGGCTCCAGGATGGCTGCGGCGGTCTGCGGTCGCCTTCGGGCCCGCCGGCCGGGAGCCCTGAGGGGATCGGCGCGACGGCGTCCGCCCCGGAAGGACGGAACAGTCGCATTTGCGCCGTGCGGAGAGGCGGCCGCCTCAGCAATGTCCATCCAACCCGACGACCCGATGTTCATGACCGGAGCGACCGGTTTCCTGGGCCAGTTCGTCCTGCGCGACCTGCTGGCCCGCGGATTGCGGCTCGTGGTGATGGTCAGACCCCCCCGGGCCGATTCAGCCGGCCGGCTCCGCCGCCTGATGGCCGAGATCGGGACCGACCTGGAGGCTTGCCTGAGCCAAGGGCAGCTGATCCTGGTCGAGGGGGCGCTGCCGGAGGCCCTGCCTGAGCCGACCTGGGGCCGGACTTCCGCGATCGTGCATTGCGCCGCCAGCATCAAACTTTTCCTCAACGGTGACGGCGATCCTTTTCAGACCAATGTCGAAGGCACCAGGGCCATGCTCGCCTGGGCCGAGCGACACGGCATCAACCGCCTCTTCGCGGTCAGTACGGCCTACACCTGCGGCTGGAGCCGGGGCCTGGTCCTGGAAACCTTTCACCGGGAGGCCCCGGAGTTTCAGACCGATTACGAGCGCAGCAAGTGGCTGGCCGAGAATATGCTGGCGGCATGGTCCAAGGACGCCGATCGCAGGCTGACGGTTTTCCGCCCGAGCTTCCTGGTCGGTGACTCGCAGACCGGCTATACGACCCAGTTCGGCGGCTTCTACCAGCTGGCCCGGCTGATCGCGCTGCTCAAGCAGCAGCACGCCCGCAGCGGTAACGGCAACGGCAACGGCGGTCCGACCCACATCCCGCTGCGGATCCCCGGCCGGGCGGAGGATGCCCAGGACTTCGTGCCGGTGGACTTCGTCTCCAGGGTGATGACCGAAGTGATCCTGCGGCCGGAGTTTCACGGCCGCATCTACCACCTGACCAGCCCGGAGCGGTTTACCAACGGCTTCATCAAGCAGTGCTTCGAGGAGTACTTCGGGCTCTGCGGCGGGACCTTTGCCGACCCGGCCAAGGTTCTGGGGCGATGTTCTCCCGACGAAGCCCTGCTGTGGGACCAGTACTCGATCATGACGCCCCGGGTGGTGCACTGCCCTCAGTTTGATATGACCCACACCCGGGAGGTCATGCAGGCCGGCGGCATCCGTTTTCCGGTGCTGGACCGCCGGCGGGTGTTCAGGCTTTTCGACTACGCGATCGCCAAAGGCTGGGGGCGGTCCAACGGCCACCGCTGAGCTGCCGTCCGTCGGGACGAGGCCCGGGGCGCACACGGCATCCAGCAAACGCGTGGAGGTGCCTGCGTGGGTGAAAACAGGAAAGTCAGGCGTCGCAGTTTCCTCAAGGGCTCGGCCGGCGGGCTGGCGACGCTTTCGTCGCTGCCGGGCATGCTGAAGCTGGCCGGCTGCTCACAGCAGGCCGCCGGTCCCCAGGCCGCGCCGGCGCCGGCCGCGCCGCCACCCTCCCGCCGGATCACGCTGGGCCTGATCGGCTGCGGCGATCTGGGTCGCAGGCATCATTTGCGCGGACCGATCCTGCACAACGAGGTTTTCCAGGTGGCCGCGGTCTGCGACGTCGACGTCAACCACCGCGACGAAGCGGTCTTCTTCGTCCGCGAGAAGACCGGCCGGCGTCCGGCGGCGTACGAGGATTTCCGCCGGGTGCTGGACCGCAAGGACATCGACGCCGTGGTGGTGGTGACGCCGGACCACTGGCACGCGCTGATCTGTGTGGCCGCGATGGAGGCCGGCAAGGACATCTACTGCGAGAAGCCGCTGACCCTGACGATCGACGAGGGCCGCAGGATGGTGGCCGCCGCCCGCCGTTACGGCACCGTCTTCCAGACCGGCAGCATGCAGCGGTCGGACCTGCGCTTCCGCCAGGCCGTGGCCCTGGTGCGCAACGGCAGGATCGGCAGGCTGAAGACCTGCCACACGTACATCGGCGCGTGCCCCGAGGCCGGCTGGGAGCCCTACACCACGCCGCCGGCGGGCCTGAACTGGAATTTCTGGCTGGGACCGGCCCCGTATGTCAAGTATTTCCCCGGCCGGTGCCACTACCAGTTCCGCTGGTTCAAGGATTATTCGGGCGGCAAACTGACCGACTGGGGCGCCCACCACAACGACCAGGTGCAGTGGGCCCTGGATATGGACGCCTCGGGCCCGGTCGAGGTCTCGGGCAAGGGAACGTACTTCGAGCGGGGGCCGTATGACGTGCCGCACCGGTTCGACGTCGTCTACCGGTATGCCAGCGGCGTCGAGCTGCATTGCCACTCCGACGGCGAGAACGGCGTGCGCTACGAGGGGACCGACGGCTGGATCTTCGTCAGCCGCAGCCGCATCGAGGCCTCGGACCCGGAGATCCTGAAGATCGATATCCGGTCGCTGCCGCAGAAGGTCTACGACACCGGTCCGTCGCCGGACAACTGGGTTAATCACTACGCCAACTGGATCGAGTGCATCCAGACGCGGCGGCGGTGCATCTGCGACGTGGAGGTCGGACACCGGTCCTGCACCGTCTGCCACCTCGGCAACATCGCCATCGAGCTGGGCCGCCCGCTGCGCTGGGACCCGGTGAAGGAGGAGTTCGTGGACGACCCGGCGGCCAACCGTTACCTCAGCCGCCCGATGCGCCCGCCGTGGCATCTGTGAGGCCGGGCGCCGGGCCGCGCAAGGCCGCGGCATGCGGCCGCGGAAGTTCGGGGCAGCCCCTGACCGGAAGGATTCGACACATGGGATCACTTGAAGGCATCGTTTCGAAGCTGGATCACGCCGATCAGGCCGCGGCCTGGCAGGCCTGGCAGTCGCTGCTGCGGATCGTCACCGTCCTGCCGGGCGCGGATGCCGCCCAGCAGGCCCGCAGCGCCGCCATGCTGGCCGCGGAACTGACCGAAACCGTGCCGGGCGGAAAAGACCAGGAAGGCAAGGACAAGCCCCCGGTGCCCAGGTACTCGACGGCCGTCCGCGAAAAGCTCCTGCGGCTGCTGGGCTACGTCGCCGGCCCCGCGGAGGTACCCGCCATCGCCGCGGCGATGCAGGACCGCAGACTCCGCGAGGCCGCCCGCTGCGCGCTGGCCCGCGATCCCTCCGACGAGGCCGCCGCCGCCCTGATCGAAGCCCTGGGGTCGCAGGACGGCCCGGAGTTCCGCGCCGCCCTGGTGACTGCGCTGGCCGGCCGGCCAGCCGCGCGGATCATGCCCGCTCTGCAGAAGGCCGTGCAGGACGAGGACACGGAGGTGCGCCTGGCCGCGATCGAGGCCCTCGGCACGGTGCCCGACCCGGCCGGGGATGCCCTGATCGCCGAGGCCTGCCGGTGCGCCTGCCCGCAGACCCGCACCGCGGCGTTTTCCGCCCGGCTGCGTCTGGCCGAAACCCTGGCCGGCGCCGGCAACCGGGACGCGGCTCGCGCGATCTACAAAGCCATCCTGGCGGCCGATCCGCCCGGGCCCCAGAAGCAGGCCGCCCAGAGGGGTCTCAAGGCCGCGGGCTGATCTCCCCGCCATCGCGGTGCCGCCGGGCCGCCTTCGGCTCGTGGTCGTAAACCGCGCCTTCGACGCTTCGGTCCGCTGCTCGTTCCGGGGCTATCCCGCCTCACGCAGCCCCAGGCCATCCTCAGGCCGAAGGCCTGGCGAATCACGTTGCCAGCTTTCATCAGGCCCAAGGCCTGCTGAATCGGATCTCGCAGCTTTCCTCAGGCGAAGGCCCTGAAGTCAGCAGCCGTCGGCAACGCCGCCGGATGACGGCCGGCCAACACCACCCCCACGAGGCTGAAAGACTTCAACCCCGTGAGCAAAAGAGGTGGAGCCGAAAAGGTGAAAAGGGGTCAGGATGATTCTTGCAGGTCCGGAGAATCATCCTGACACCTTTTGCGTGGTCGACCTCTGCCCCCGGCTATGCCCTTCCAGGCCTTCGGCCTGATGAAACGCGCGGCGTCTGTGCCGGCCGTCGATCTGACCACCGCCCGCGCATGCGTCACGCGCAGCGCCGTAGCGGCCGGTCTCCGTGCCGGCCGGGCGCATGGGTCTGCGGCCTGGGCGCCGGCCGTGCCGCCCGGCGCCCCTGCCGGCCGTCGAGGGCGGTGCGGCATGATCTCCGGTCGTGCCCCGCGCCGATTCGTTATCCATGCATGCTGTGATCGCACTCAGCATCGCGAAGCATCGTCATGTCCTCAT
>CAZSYS010000174.1:0-9484 GCA_964611365.1 uncultured Planctomycetales bacterium | reverse complement strand
CAGGGTTCGCGGCCAGGCGATGGTCACAGGCGCGCCGATTTCAGAGCGACTGCGTGGCGGCAGGCCCGACCCGGGCACCGGTGCGCCGGTGCTCACCGAGGCGGGCGGGCACCCGGTTGATGCCCGGGCCTTCGACCAGGCCGGTCTGCTGCCGGCCCACCTGCTGGACGGCGACGAGATCGTGATTCTGGCGATCAAGCCCTCGCTGTGGTTCGTGGTGTTCGTATCCGCCCGCTGGGTCACGGCGATGATCATGGTGACCGTGCTGGCCGGGTGGCTCAGCGCCCAGATTCCGCCGCTGCGGGCCGAGCTGATCGTCCGGGGGGCGGTGGCGCTGGCCGGAGCGCGGCTGGGCCTGGCGATGCTGCAGTGGGTCTCGCACCTCTACGTGCTGACCAACCGCCGGGTGCTGCGGCTGCGCGGGATTTTCAACGTCGATCTGTTCGAGTGTCAGCTGACCCGCATTCAGCACACGTATGTGACCCTCGCCTGGTACGAGCGGCTGGTCGGAGCGGGCACGATCTCATTTTCGACCGCCGGCTCGGCGGCCGCGGAGGCCGACTGGCGGCACGTGGCCCGCCCGCTGGAAGTCCACGAGCGCGTGCGGTCGGCGGTCCTGCGGTCCCAGCGGCCGGGGCTCAACGGCGTCTGAAGCCCCGGCGCGCGGCCTCGCGTCAAGGAGCAGCCATGGTCGTCATCGATTCCTACCCCCTGGCCGTGCTGATGTGCGTGATCACCATGTTCTGCTGGGGTTCCTGGGCCAACATGCAGAAGCTGGCCAGCAAGGAGTGGCGGTTTCAGCTGTTCTACTGGGACTACGCGATCGGGGTGCTGCTGCTGACGGTGCTGCTGGCGCTGACCCTGGGCAGCATGGGCACGGGCGGGCGGAGCTTCGCGGCCGACCTGGCCCAGGCCGGCGCCCGGGCCGTCGGGCTGGCCCTGCTGGGCGGCGCGGTGTTCAACCTGGCGAACCTCCTGCTGGTGGCCGCGATCGACATCGCCGGCATGTCCGTGGCCTTCCCGGTGGGCATCGGCATCGCCTTGGTGGAAGGCGTCATCGTGAACTACATCCGCGATCCCAAGGGCAACCCGGGGCTTTTGTTCGCGGGCGTCGCGGCCGTGGCCGTGGCCATCGTGATCAACGCGATCGCTTACGGGAAGCTGCCCCAGCAGGGCCAGAAGACCCGGGCCAAGGGCATCGTGCTGTCGATCGTCTGCGGCGTGCTCATGGGCCTGTTCTTCTATCTGGTGGCCGAGGCCATCGCCCCCATCGCCGGGCTGGCCGACGCCGCGCACGCCGGCAAGCTGACCCCGTACACCGCCCTGGTGTTCTTCTCCCTGGGGCTGCTGGGGTCCAGCTTCGTGTTCAACACGCTCCTGATGGCCAGACCGTTCGTCGGCGAGCCGGTGCCTTTCGGCGACTACTTCCGCAGGGGAAATCCCCGCCTGCACCTGATCGGCATCGTCGGCGGGGCGATCTGGAGCATCGGGATGTCCTTCAGCATCCTGGCCGGCGACGCCGCAGGGTATGCGATCTCCTACGGGCTGGGCCAGGGAGCGACGATGGTGGCCGCGCTGTGGGGCGTGTTCATCTGGAAGGAGTTCAAAACCGCGCCGAAGGGGACGGGCCCGCTGCTGGCGCTGATGTTCGTCTGCTTCATCGCCGGGCTGAGCGTCATCGTCTACGCCAACGCAGGAGCTGAATAAGGGGGGCCGTGATGGACAGGCGGATCGTGGTGGTCGGCAGTTCGAACACCGACATGATCATTCAGGCCGAGCGCATTCCCCGGCCGGGCGAGACCATCCTGGGAGGGCGGTTCACCATCGCTCCCGGCGGCAAGGGGGCCAACCAGGCGGTGGCCGCGGCCCGGGCCGGCGGGCGGGTCACGTTCATCGCCCGGGTCGGCGAGGACATGTTCGGCGAGCAGGCGATCAAGGGCTTCCTGGCCGACGGCATCGACGTGACCTACATCAGCCGCGACAAGCAGGCGCCTTCCGGGGTCGCGCTGATCTTCGTGGCTGCCGACGGCGAGAACAGCATCGGCGTGGCCTCGGGAGCCAACGCCAACCTCGGCCCCGCGGAAGTCTCCGCCACCGCCGAGATCATCGGCTCGGCCGAGGTGCTGGTGATGCAGCTGGAAACGCCCCTGGAGACCGTCCGGGCGGCGGCCGAAATCGCCTCCTCCTGGGACGTGCCGGTGATCCTGAACCCCGCGCCGGCCCGGCCGCTGGACGACGACCTTCTGCGGACCGTCACCGTGCTGACGCCCAACGAGACCGAGGCGGAGCTGCTGACCGGCGTGAAGATCTCCGACGAGGCCGACGCCGCCCGGGCGGCCGCGGCGCTTCGGGCCAGGGGCGTCCGCGCGGTCATCGTCACGCTCGGGGCCCGCGGGGCATTCGTCAGCGGCCCCCAGATCGAGGAACGGATCCCGGCCTTCCCGGTTCAGCCGGTGGACACCACCGCGGCCGGGGATGTGTTCAACGGGGCCCTGGCGGTGGCCATGGCCGAGGGCAAAGCCCTGCCCGAGGCGGTCAGGTTTGCCGCGGCCGCCGCGGCCATCTCCGTGACCCGGCTGGGGGCCCAGCCCTCGGCGCCGAAGCGCGCCGAGATCGACGCCCTTCTGGCCGGGCGGCACTGAGCGATGCCCGGCGCCCGGCCCGGCCGGCCCGCCCCCCGGCGGGGGCTCACTGCCCGTCGAACAGGGTGCCCTGTCCGTCCTGTCCGGCCGGATCCACCCAGGGAAGGTCGAGGTGGGCGCAGGCCGCGCGGGTGGCGCAGCGGCCCTGGCGGGTACGCACGATGAAGCCGATCTGCAGCAGGTAGGGCTCGACCACGTCCTCCAGCGTGTCGCGTTCCTGTCCCAGGGTGGCCGCCAGGGCCTCGATGCCCGCCGGTCCGCCGTTGTAGACCCGCACCAGGGCGGTCAGCAGCATCCGGTCGAGCTCGTCCAGGCCGAGCCGGTCGATCTGGAGGATGTCGCAGGCCTGCACGACCACCGCGTCGGTGATGCGTCCGTCGGCCCGCACCTGGGCGTAGTCGCGGACCCGCTTCAGCAGGCGGTTGGCCACGCGGGGCGTGCCGCGGGCCCGGAAGGCGATGGCGGCCAGGGCCTGATCGTCGGCCTGGACGTGCAGCCTGGCCGCGGAGCGCCGCAGGATTTCAGTCAGCTCCTCGACGGTGTAGAAGTCGAAGTGGAACTGGATGCCGAAGCGGTCGCGCATGGCCGCGGTCAGCAGCCCGCTGCGGGTCGTCGCCCCGACGAGGGTGAACGGCGGCAGGGCGATGTTGACCGTTCGGCCGCTGATGCCGCTGTCGATGGTGAAGTCGACGCGGAAGTCCTCCATCGCCGCGTAGAGGAACTCCTCGACGGTGCGGCTGAGCCGGTGGATCTCGTCGATGAACAGCACGTCGCCGCGCTTCATCTCCGTCAGCCAGTGCATGAGGTCGCCGGGCTTGGTGACGGCCGGCCCGCTGGTCACCCGCAGGGTGGCGCCGAGTTCGTTGGCCACGACGTTGGCCAGCGTGGTCTTGCCCAGCCCCGGCGGACCGGACATCAGCACGTGCTCCATGGGCTCGCCGCGCCGGCGGGCGGCCTCCAGGGCGATGGTCAGCTGCTCGATGACCTGCCGCTGGCCGACGACTTCGGTCAGCCGCCGCGGCCGCAGCGACTCGTGGAGCCGGTCCTCCTCGTGTCCGGCGGATCGGCCGGTGATCACCCGTTCGCGCGCCATTTATCCACCCTCCAGCCCGCTGCGGATCCGGTAGGCCAGGCGCACCCACTCGTCGGCTCCGCGCTGCCCCGGATGCCGGGCGACGGCCTGGTCGAGCCAGCGTTCGGCCTCGACGCGCTTCTCGCCGAGGGCGACCATGACCTGCAGGGCGTCGTCCAGTTCCGGCGGCCTGGGCCCGGCGGCTTCCTGAGCCCGGGGGGCGGCCCCGAGGGCGAAAACCTCCACCTTGCCCTTGAGCTCGGCGATGATCTGGTCGGCCATCCGCCGCCCGATGCCCGGCAGGGCCGCCAGCGCCCGGGCGTCGCCGGACTCGATGGCCGCGGCCACCTCCGAGGCCGGCTGGACCAGGGCCTTGAGGGCTTTCTTCGTGCCCATGTTCTTGACGGTGATGAAGAGCTCGAAGAAGGCCCGCTCCTCGGGCGTCAGGAAGCCCACCAGGCGCGGGGTCAGGTTTCCGCCGGCGGCGCTGCCCTCGAGGTAGTGCAGGGTGTACAGGGTGACCCGGCGTCCGCGCTGCTCCTCCAGCGCCTCCCGGGCCGAACCGCAGACCATGACCTCGTAGGCCAGCCCGTCGCGGTCCAGCACGACCCGGGCCTCGCCGGTCTCGGTCAGGTTTCCGGTGATGCGGACGATCATGGCTTCACTCGAGCAGCAGGTCGTCGTTGACCATGGCCAGACGGGCCGGCTGGCTGAGCACGGCCACGCCGCACAGGGCCATGGCCAGGGCGTCGGCCACGTCGGGAGGATCGGGGACGGCGTTCATGGACAGCGCCGCCGCCACCGCCCGCTGCATCTGCTCCTTGGACGCCCGCCCGTTGCCGGTCAGGTGCCGCTTGACGGTGGTGGCCGGCAGGTTGAGCACCTCGATGCCGTGGCGGGCGGCCTCCAGCAGGATCACGCCGCGGGCGTGGGCCATGAGGATGGCGGTGCGCGGCCGGAGGTAGTGGGAGTACACCTGCTCGACGGCCACGACGTCCACGTCGTTTTCGTTGAACAGCTCGTCCAGCCCCGCGGCCAGTTCCGCCAGCCGCAGGGCCAGCGTCCCGCCGGAGGACGGGCGCAGCACGCCGGCCTCCACCACCTCGACGCGGTCGCTGTCGCGGTCCACGCGCAGCAGCCCGTAGCCGGTGGCCCGCAGCCCCGGGTCGATGCCGCAGATGATCTCGCTTCCGCGCGTCAATCCACGCCCTCCGCGGCCGCGGGCCCCGGCCGGTCCGCCGGGGTCGTTCGATGCGGTCAGCCCTCGCGGCGCCAGACGGTTCCGTCGGGGCGGTCCTCCAGCCGGATGCCGTGTCCGGCCAGGCGGTCCCGGATCATGTCCGAGAGGGCGAACTGCCGGGCCTTGCGGGCCTCGGCCCGCACGGCGATCAGCAGCGCCATCAGATCGCCGACCAGGGCGTCGCCGGGGGCCGCGGGCCTGGCCGGCGGATGCTCGAACAGCCCGAGGATCCCGGCCAGGGAGCGCAGCGTCTGCACCGCCGCGGCGGCCAGCCGCCGGACGGCCGGGTCGGAGGTCGTCTCGGCCCGCTGCTCGTCCATGAAACGGTTGATCGTCGTGGCCAGCTCGAACAGGACGCCGATCGCCCCGCCGGTGTTGAAGTCGTCGTCCATCTGCTCGACGAAGCGGCGGCCGTGGTCCGCGCAGGCCCCGGCAAAGCTCTCGAAGCCCGCGGCCGCGGCCGGACCGGCCTGCTCGAGCGTCTCGCCGCCGGCGTAGGGGTCGCGCCCGGCGATCCGCGCCGCCCGCTCGAAAAGTCGGTAGAACGACTCCAGCCCCTTCTGCCGGGCGGCGATCTCCTCGTCGGAGAAGTCGATCGGACGGCGGTAGTGGGTGGCCAGCACGAAGAACCGCAGCAGCTCCCCGGAGTGCTTCTCCAGCAGCCGGGCCAGCACCAGCTGCTCCATGAGCCGGGCCATCTCGGGGTCGGACTTGCTGATCTTCTTGGTGTTGAAGCGGGTCAGCCCGTTGTGCATCCAGTACCTGGCGAACGGCCGGCCGAAGCAGGTCTCCGACTGGGCGATCTCGTTCTCGTGGTGCGGGAAGATGAGATCCATGCCGCCGCCGTGGATGTCGAAGCTCTCGCCGAGATACTTGACGCTCATGGCGGTGCACTCGATGTGCCAGCCGGGCCGTCCCTTGCCCCAGGGCGAGTCGAACTGCACCTCCGGCGGCTCGTCGGGCTTGGCCGCCTTCCAGAGGGCGAAGTCGCCGGCCCGGCGCTTCTCCTGCCCGGCCAGTTCCCGCAGGCCGGCCTGCTGGTCCTCGGCCCGGCGGTGGGAGAGCTTGCCGTAGTCGGCGTCGGCGGAGATGTCGAAATAGACGTCGCCGCCGGAGACATAGGCCGCCTTGCGGTCGATCAGCCGGCGGCAGATGTCGATGATCTCGGGAATGTGCTCGCTGGCCCTGGGCATGTGGTCGATGCCGGTGACGTTCAGGGCCTTCAGGGCCTCCAGGTAGCCGTCGGTCATGCGCCGGGCGAGCTCGTCCACCCGGCAGCCCCGGGCCGCGGCCTCGACGATCAGCTTGTCGTCCACGTCGGTGATATTGACCACCCACGTGACCGCCAGACCCTTGTGCCGCAGGTAGCGCTTCACCGCGTCGAAGACGATCGGCCCGACCGCGTGCCCGATGTGGCTGGGCTTGTAGACCGTCGGGCCGCAGACGTACATGCCGACCCGGCCGGGCACCAGCGGTTCGAAGGGCTCTTTCTGCTGGGTCAGCGAGTTGTAGACTCTCAGCGCCATGGATCTTGCGTCCGTCTCCCTGCGGGCCGCTTCAGGGAAGTCCGCTCCCGCGGCCCAGTCCCACAACCGCCGTGCAGGCCACGGCCTCGCCCCGCCCCACGGCGTCCACGCCCTCGTGAGTCTTGGCCTTGATGCTCACCCGGGCCGGGGCCACATCCAGCAGCCGGGCGACCTCGCCGCGGATCGCCGGCTTGAAAGGGCTCAGCCGCGGCCGCTCGGCGTGGATGATCACGTCGGCGTTCACCGGCGCAAAGCCCAGGGCCCGCACCCGCTGCAGGACCTGCTCCAACAACCGTCCGCTGTCGATGCCCGCGTAGGCCGGATCGCTGTCGGGAAACATCTCGCCGATATCCGGAAGTCCCGCCGCCCCGGCCAGGGCGTCGATCAGGGCGTGCAGCACCACATCGCCGTCGCTGTGCCCGGCCGGCCCCAGCTCGAAGGGCACCTCGACGTGCCCGAGCACCAGCCGCCGGCCCGGCACCAGCCGGTGCAGGTCGGTCCCGATGCCTACGCGGTAAATGGCCTGTTCAGGCATGCCACCGGCGACCGCCCCGGACGGCCGTGCTTCCGCAGGCCGCGACATCACCGGCGCCGGCGTCGCAAGACGCACCTCACGGGCGCCGGACCCGGTCCGGCCGCCGATAGATTACGGTCCAAGCCGCAGGGAATCAAACACTTGCGCGCCCCGCGGGCGGAGGCAAGAGGTCCGTTCATCGCCGCGGATTGCCGGGCTCAGCTGCGCACGCTGTCCTTGATCCGCTTGACGTGCCCGCGCCCCAGGCCCTTGACCTCGCAGCCCAGCTCGAAGTAACGGCGGATCTTCGCGTCGTCGAGGATGCCGAAGCAGTCCACCACCGCGCAGGGCCGGCCGGTCATCCGCACCACGTCGTCGGGGTCCAGCCTCAGGTAGGGGTCGTGCCGCACGGCCAGCACCACCGCGTCGGCGTCCTTGAGGGCCACGGCCAGATCCTTCTCGACGCGGGCGTCCTTCAGCCCCTCCTGGTTGCGGAAGAACCGGGCCCAGCTCTGCCCGACGGCCGGGTAGGTGTCCTGGCTCTCCAGCTCCCACCAGTGCTGCACGTAGGGGTCGTGGATGCCGATTTCGGCGCCCATCTCGGCGAGCTTGCGGACCACCAGCTCGCTGCCGGAGTAGCGGGTGTCGCCGACGTCCTCGCGGTAGGCCGCCCCCAGCAGCACGCAGCGGCTGGCGGCCACGTACTTGCCCATGTTGCGCAGGGCGTCGCGCACCAGCTCGGCCACGTGCAGGGCCCGGGTGTCGTTGATGTTGATCGCCGCCTCGGTGATCCGGAACAGCTCGTCCTCGAAGCCCATCAGGTGCTTGTAGGCCCACATGCCCAGCCCGCCGTCCTTGGGCAGGCAGTAGCCGCCGATGCCCGGGCCGGGGAAGATGATGTTGCAGTGCGTGGGGCGGACCTTGATGGCGTTGACCACCTTGATGAGGTCCACGCCGTTGCGCTCGGCGAACAGGCTCCACTCGTGGAGAAACGCCAGCATCGTCGCCCGGAAGCTGTTCTCCACGATCTTGGTGGTCTCGCTCTCCAGCGGCCGGTCCATGACCGTCAGCGGAAACTTCTCGACGTTGAGCACCTCCGAGAGGAACCGGACCACCCGCTCGCGGCTGGCGTCGTTGACGCCGCTGCAGACCCGCCAGAAGTCCCGGATGCTCGAGACATAGTGGCGCCCCGGCATGACCCGCTCGAAGCTGTGGGCCAGCAGCGGCTCGGAGGTGATGCCCCGTTTCTCAAAGGCCTTCTTGAGGATCGGGTAGGCCACGAACTCGGTCGTTCCCGGGGCGACCGTGGTCTCGATCAGCACCAGGCACTCCGGCGGAATCATCTCGCCGATCGTCGCGAGGCTCTTCTCCAGGGCGGCCATGTCCGCCGAGCCGGTCCGGAGGTTGCCGAGGTCCTGCTTCACGTAATCGCACTGGACGTCGACCACGACCACGTCGGCCAGCCGCAGGGCCTCGTGGGTATAGGTGGCGATCAGGGTGCGGCTCTCCAGCACGCACCGGGCGATCATCGGATCGACCTCGGGATCCTCGGCCTTCACCGGCGACCGGCCGCGGTTGAGCAGCTCGATCTTCCAGTAGCTGCGGGTGCTGGGCCGCTGGTAGCCGATGACGAACTTGTTGTGCCGGCCGGTGGCCCGGTCGCGGCTGTCGGCCACCACCGCGGCCATCACCGCGCCGACGAAGCCCACGCCCACGACCACCACGATCTGGCGTCCCTGGGCCCGCTGGGCGTCGGTGATCTCCCTGAGCCGCTGGAACTCCGCGGGGTACTGGTCCGGCGAGGGCAGGGGAAACGATTCGCCTTCCGGGCTGATGCTGAACGCGGTGGCCATGAGGTGTCCTCCGGATGAGACCTGGGTTGCAAACCACGGCAGAATAGAGGGACCACCGCCGCGACGCAAGCGGCCGTGCCGCCTCCTGAAATCCCGGCCGGCCCGGCCATCGATCGCGGCGTGCCGCCGTCCTGAAGCACCTGTGCAGCATGCCGGCAAAACTGAGCCGACACGGATCCCGCCCCTGCCGCCGCAAGGAGAAAAAGCGGGTCAGGATCGTTCCCGGCGGTCAGCCGGCCCGGATGAAGACCGGTTCGAGTCCTTCCACGAGCCGCTCGAGCCGGGCTTTTTCGTCAGGCTCCAGTGACTGGCAGTTCACCGCCGGCATCATCGCCGCGCGGCAGCGATTCTCCTCCAAGGGGGCACGGCGGATATCACCACGTGGCTCTGCGAGGACGCCCATCGATTGTCCACTCTCCCTCGGGACGCCCGGCGCTGCGGTTGAAGGAGACCCGCGCGTTTCATCAGGCCGAAGGCCTGGAAGTGGACAGCCGGGGGTAGAGGTCGGCAACGTCGACCGCCGCCCTCGGTTCGAAGGCCGCATCAATCCCACTCTTTGTTCTCCTGTTCTCTTGTTCGACCCCGAAAGGGTGACACGCCATACCGCTCTCGACGGCCGGCAGGGGCGCCGGCCGCT
>CAZSYS010000173.1:8636-9502 GCA_964611365.1 uncultured Planctomycetales bacterium | reverse complement strand
ATGCCGGGCAATCCGCGCCGCGGCCTCCGGACGGTCCAGCCTCCGCGCCGCCTCGGCCATCGCCCGCCGCGCGTCCGCGTCGGCCGCCAGGCGCCGCAGGACCGGCTCGAGGCGCCCGGCGTTGACCTTCGGATCACGCCCGTCCTCCAGCAACACCGCCGCGCCTGCCCGGACCAGGACTTCGGCATTGTGCCGCTGGTGCTGGTCCCGGTGGTACGGGTACGGCAGCAGCACGCAAGGCCTGCCCAGGGCCTGCAGCTCCGCCAGCGTCGAAGCCCCGGCACGCGAAACCACCAGGTCCGCCGAGGCCAGCGCCTCGGCCATCCGCTCGGTGAACGCCAGCACACGGTACCGCAGCCCGGCGGCGGCACCCGCGGCCGCCGATGCGTACGCGGCCTGGACATCCGCCTCGTCGACCGGCCCGCTCAGATGCAGCACCTGCCAGCCCGACCCGGCGACCACCCCGGCCAGCCGCACCATCGCCTGGTTGATCGTCCGGGCGCCCTGCGAGGCCCCGGTCACCACCAGCAATGGCCGGCCGGCATCAAGCCCCACTGAACGCAGGAAGTCTCCCGCAGCCTCTTTGGAAACCGACCTGAACTCCGGCCGCACCGCGCAACCCGCCACCACCACGGGGGCCCCGGGCGGGAAATACTCACGGGTCACCTCCCACTGGGCGAAGATGCCCGCCAGCCGCCCACGCCCGGCCAGGTAACGGTTCGCACGCCCCGGCACGGCGTCCGGGTTCAGCACGAACGTCGGAATCCCCAGCCGCACCGCCGCGTGAACCGGCGGCCCGGAGGCATACCCCCCGGCACCGGTCACCGCCACCGGCCGGCGCCGCCGGAAAGCGTCCAGGCATTGCC
>CAZSYS010000173.1:0-8626 GCA_964611365.1 uncultured Planctomycetales bacterium | reverse complement strand
AAGCACGCCAGCTCGACCAGAAGACAAACCAGTCCCAAGGCCGGGCAGGAAAAGGCCGCACCGGCAACGGAACCGCCTCGATGCCCGCCTGACCGAGAATCTGACGGTCGATCGGACGCTGCGTGCAAAAAAAAGTCACTTCCGCGGGGTCCGGGCCGCGCTGCAGTTCCCGGGCCACGGCCAGCGCCGGATAAAGGTGCCCCCCGGTGCCGCCTCCGGCAAACACGTACCAGGCCGAGCCACGCATCCATAAGTCCTCAAACCGGCGACAACGGCTGAACGCCCTGGCGGCCGGTGTCTCTGCCGGCCGTCGAACCCGGACAACCTCTGGCCTGACAACGGTAGCGGCCGGCGCCCCTGCCGGCCGGGCCGTGCCCACACCTGCTCCGCGCCGAGGTCTTCAGAACGCCCGCGCCGCGTACCTCACCCGCGACGGGCCACGGAGGCGAACTTGGGCCCACTCCGCGGGATGTTCGCCAGTACCCCCACCAGGAAACCCAGGAAGATCGCCCCCGACCCCCCCGCCGACACCAGCGGCAGCGCGATCCCCTTGGTCGGCACGGACACCGTCACCACGGCCACGTTCATCAGCGCCTGGAATCCCACCGTCATCGCAATCCCGAAGGCCAGCAGCCGCCCCATCGGGTCCGCGCAGCGACGGATCACCGCCCGCGAAATCAGCAGAAACACCACGAAAAGGCCCATCACCGCCACGGCCCCCGGCAGCCCCATCTCCTCGCAGATCACCGCGAATATGAAGTCCGACCGGGCCTCAGGCAGGTAGGTCTTGCTGAAACCCTGGCCCAGCCCGACCCCCCACCACCCCCCGGCGGCGATGGTGCACAGCGACTGGATCGCCTGGTAGCCCTTGCCCTCGGCGTCGGCCCAGATGTCCAGAAACGTGGTCAGACGATCCATCCGGTGGGCCCGGCTGATCAACAGGTAGCCGAAAGCCGGGATGGCCGGCAGCACCAGCAGGGCCAGGTGCCACAGCCTGGCCCCGGCCACCACCAGCATCGCCCCGGCGACCCCCGCAATCAGCGCCGCGGTGCCGAAGTCCTCCAGCCCCACCACCGCCACCGCCGCGCCGATCACCATCACCGTGACCGCCAGACCGCGGAAGAAACGCCGGATTTCCATCGACGGCGCTTCCTCGCCCTGCCCGCGCCGTTCGTCCGGGCTCATGCCCCGCGTCATCCACATCGCCAGGAAGACCGGCAGCACGACCTTGACGATCTCGGAAGGCTGAAAACGCAGCCCCAGGCTCTCAGGCCCCACGCGGACCCACCGGTAGGCCTGGTTGACCTTGACGCCCAGCCCGGGCACGAACACCAGCCCGCACAGCCCCAGCGACGCCAGCAACAGCAGCCAGGCCGGCAGCCCGCCCAGCGCGGCGTACCAGCGGTAGGGGATCACCGAGGCCGTCAGCATCGCCGCCAGCCCGGCCAGAATGAACGCGAACTGCCGCACCTCGGGCGACTGCCACCACGCCTGGCCGGAAACACCCGCCGCCCCCGGGACCGCCCCGGCCGAGAACGTGACCACCGCCCCGAGCGCCATCAGGCCCGCGCCCACCGCGATGATCGCCCGGGACATCCACCAGCCCCAGGCCTCCCGGGACAGCACCGGTGCCGCCGGGAGGCCCTCGCCGGACATCCGCATCTCCATGGACGACGCCTGCATCCGCCACCTCCGCCCGGGCAGGCCCCGGCCGGCTCACCGCAACTTGACCGTGGCCAGGGCCACGCCGGCGAACACCGCCGACAGCAGCCAGAAACGCACCACCGTCTGGGTCTCGGTCCATCCGCCCAGCCGGAAGTGATGATGAATCGGAGCCATCCGGAAGATCCGTTTGCCCCCGGTCGCCTTGTAGTAACCCACCTGCAGCATCACCGACACCGCCTCGATCACGAACACCCCGCCGACGATCAGCAGCATCAGCTCCTGACGGCTGACGATGGCCACGAAGCCCATCAGCCCCCCCAGAGGCAGCGAACCGGTGTCCCCCATGAAAACCTGCGCCGGGTGGCAGTTGTACCAGAGAAACCCCAGGCAGGCGCCCATCACCGCCCCGCACAGCACCGCCAGCTCGCCGGTCCCCGGGATGTACGGAAACAGCAGCCGCGGAGCCAGAAACGGATCCCCGCCCAGGAAGGCCAGCACCATGAACACGAAACTGCACAAGGCCATGCACCCGGCCGCCAGGCCGTCCAGCCCGTCGGTCAGGTTCACCGCGTTGGAGGTGCCGGCGGTCACCAGCACGGTCACGATCCAGAACGACCAGATGCCCAGCGTGATCCCGCTCTTGTAGAACGGCACGTTCAGGATGCTGAACGTCCGCACCGTCTCCCCGCCCACGGTGGCCAGGCTGGCGACGTCCTCCCCATGCTTGTACACGAAGATCCCCAGCAGCATCCCCAGCCCGATCTGGAACAGGAGCTTCTCGTACGACTTCAGCCCGTCGCGCGAGCCGCTCCGCCGCCCGACGGTCAGCTTGAGCCAGTCGTCCACCCCCCCCAGCACGCCCAGCCAGACCATGCAGAACAGCCCCATGATCACGTAGTAGTTCCGCACATCGGCCAGCAGCAGCACCGCCGCCGCGATGGCCGCCAGGATCAGCGCCCCGCCCATCGTGGGAGTGTTCTGCTTGTCGCGGACGATCTGGTTGAACTCGGCGTGGTGGAACTCGGCACGGTCGCCGATCTTGCACCGGATCAGGAAGCGGATCACCCGCGGGCCCAGCAGCCAGACCACCATGAAGGCCAGCAGCATCGCGCCGGTGCCGCGGAACAGCGGATCCTTGTAGGCGTACGGGCCTTCCGGGGAGCCGTACCAGTGATCCAGCAGAAGATACAGCACGCGCGGCTCCGCTTTCAGAGTCGCTCCACAGGACGGCCAGCACCCCGGCTCCCGCACGGGACCCGGCGGCCCGCCGGACGCCTCAGGCGCTGGCCCGGCGCCGCGCCGGACCCGTCGATCGCCGCGCCGCCCCGGCCCGCCCCCCCGGACGGCAGGCCCACTCCCGGATCCGCTCGGCCACCCGCTCCAGGGCCAGGGCCCGCGACCCCTTGATCAGCACCGTGTCGCCCGGCCGCAGCAGGCCCGGAACGTGGATCCGGGCCGAACGCGTGCCGGCGTAGGCCCGGACCGCGATCCGCCCGCCTCCCGCACGCTCGACCGCCTGCCGGATCGTGCGGGCGTTCTCCCCGACCGCAACCACAAGGTCGACCTGCGAGCCCCCGATCCGCTCGCCGAGCTCCCGGTGCAAGCGCTCGGAATCCGCGCCCAGCTCCCGCATGTCCCCGACGATCAGCACCCGACGGCCCGCCGCGGGCATGTCGGTCAGCACGTCCAGCGCCGCCGACATCGAGGCCGGGTTGGCGTTGTAGCAGTCGTTGATCAGCGTGATCCGGCCCGGCCGCTCGACCTGAAGCCGCAAGGGCGGCAGCTCGACGCCGGCCAGCCGGGCGGCGATCTCCTCGTGGTCCATGCCGAAACGCCGGGCCACCGCGATGGCCGCCATCGCATTGACCACGTTGTGCCGGCCCAGAACCCCCAGCCGGTACCGGAAGCGGTCGTTGACCGTGAACACCATCCCGGCCGGCAACCCCCCCGCCGGGTCCCCGGCCTCCACCCGCACGTCCGTCAGCCGCAGGTCCGCCTCCGGACACCGCCCGAAGGTCAGCAGCCGGCTGCGCCGCAGGTCGTAGTCCGAACGGATCACCCCGGCCAGCACCTGGCAGTCGGCGTTGTAGATGCCGCAGCCGTCGGCCCGCATGTACCGCAGCAGGTCGCTCTTCTCGCGGGCGACGCCCTCCAGGCTCCCCAGGCCCTCCAGGTGGGCCTCCGACACGCCGGTGATCACCGCGACCTCCGGCTCCACGATCCGGGCCAGGGCCGCGATCTCACCCGGGGCGTTGGTGCCCACCTCGCAGACCACGAACTCATCCGAGGGCTCGACCGCCAACAGCGTCAGGGGCACCCCGATGGCGTTGTTGTAGCTCTTGATCGATCCCCGGCCGCGCCACCGGGCCGACAGCACGTGGGCGATCATCGTCTTGGTGGTCGTCTTGCCGTTGCTGCCGGTCACGGCCACCACCGTCACCGAGCCGGCCATCTCCGTACGTCGGTAGTGCCTGGCCAGACGCCCCATGGCCGCCACCGGGTCGTCCACCCGGATGACCGCCGCCCCCGGCGATGAACCGGCGTCCGGGCCCACCGAGGCCAGGTCAAAGTCGTCGCGAACCAGGGCCCCCACCGCCCTGGCCGCCAGGGCCTTGCCCACGAAATCATGCCCGTCCATCCGGGCGCCGCGAATCGCCACGAACAGGTCGCCGGGGCGAACCTCCCGCGAATCGCTCACCACCCGCGCCACGCTGCCGGCGGGCACCGGCCGATTGCAGGTGCCCTCGACCGCGGCCACCACTTCTTCCAGCGTCAAAGGCTTCATCGCTTCACCCGGTCACAGGCCCGGGCCGGCCGCTCCTGCGCGGCCTGGACGGGCCCGTGCATCCCCTCGCACTGCGCCGCCGGCCGGCGCTCACCGATCCGCACCACCCCCTCCGGCGGCGGACGACCCGCAGGCACCGCACCGCTCCGCCAGGATCTCCGCGGCCACCGCCGCATCGTCGAACGGAAGCCTGCGGCTTCCGATAATCTGGTAGTTCTCGTGGCCCTTGCCGGCCAGCACCACCACGTCCCCAGGACCGGCGGCCTCCAGGGCCAGGGCGATCGCCGCCCTCCGGTCGGGTTCCACGCGCACCCGCCGGCGTGCAGCACCGTTGAACCCCTCCAGAACGTCCTGGAGGATCCGCTGGGGGTCCTCGGTCCTGGGGTTGTCGCTGGTCAGGACGATCTCGTCCGCCCAGCACGCCGCCACGCGGGCCATGCGCGGCCGTTTGGTGCGGTCGCGATCACCGCCGCAGCCGAACAGCACGATCAGCCGCCCGGCCGTCAGGGGCCTCACCGCCGAAAGCACATTCTCCAGGGCATCGTCGGTGTGCGCGTAGTCCACCAGCACGCTGAAGCCCGGGTCGCCGCCGGCCGGCCTCACCGCCTCGAGCCGGCCGGGCACGCGTCGCACGTCCTCCAGCCCGGTCGCGATACGCTCCGGCGAGACGCCGCAGGCCAAGGCCGCCCCCGCCGCGGCCAGACAGTTCTGCACGTTGTGCCGCCCGACGAGGGCGGATCGCACCTCGACCCGGACCTCCCCGCCGCCTGTGGCCGCCGGGCCGGCCAGCAGCTCAAACCGGGTACCCCGGGCGCTGGCCTCGATCACCCGTGCGGCCAGATCCGGCCGCCGCGAGGCCCGGCCGTCCTCGATCGCATAGCCCAGCACCGGGGCGGGGCAGTCGGCCACCAGCGCCTCCCAGGACGCATCCTCCAGGTTCACCACCGCCCGGGCCCGCCCGTCCAGGCCGTCGAACAGCCGCTTCTTGGCCCGCAGGTAACTGTCCATGTCGCCGTGGTAGTCCAGATGGTCTCCGGTGAGGTTGCTGAAGACGCCCACGTCGAAACGCAGGCCCTCGCAGCGGCCCTGGTCCAGGGCGTGGCTGGAGACCTCCATGACCACGTGGCTCGCCCCGGCCGACGCCGCCTCGGCGATGTAGCCCATCAGGGCGGTCGCCGGCGGAGTGGTCATCGGCGCTTCGATCGTGCGTCCGAGCAGATCGTACTGGATGGTGCCGAACATCGCCGGCGCCCGCCCGTCCAGCCGCAGGATCGAGCGCAGCAGGTAACAGAAGGTGCTTTTGCCGTTCGTGCCGGTGATGCCCACCACCGCCAGCCGGCCGCTGCGCTGGGCCCGGGCGACGCCGGTCAGCACCGCCGCCAGCCGGGCCGCCACGCCGCGCCCGCGCGGCACCACCAGCCCGGCCACCGTTTCCGGAAGCGGCACCGGTCGCTCGCAGACCACCGCGCACGCCCCGGCCGCCAGCGCCGCCGGAATGAAATCGTGTCCGTCGGCCTGCACGCCCCGGCACGCAACGAAACACGCGCCCGGGCCGGCCTGCCGCGAGTCCTCGACGATCGCGGTCACCAGCGGGTCCGGCCTCGGCGGCGCATCGGGCAGACCCGCCTCCGACAACAGCCTTCGCCACTGCATTCCGCCCGTCGTCGGGCCCATCGCACGCCTCCTGTGGCCCGGCCGGGACAGGGCCGCCACACAATGCCCCGCCGCCCCGGCTCCCCGCGCCCCGCTCAGTCCGTCGCCACCAGGCGCAGGTCCGCCGGAACCCCGTCTGCCGGCTGTCGATGACCGTCGGGGGGCACCCCGAGGTACGTCAGCGTCTGCTCCAGGACCGCCTTCACCCCGGGCAGCGCCACCTGGGCACCATAGTATCCGTTCCGGCTCGGCCGGCGGACCATGATCAACACCGCCACCGCCGGATCGTGCGCGGGCGCCGCGGCGATGAAGGACGCCAGATAGCCGTCGTAACCCCGCCGGTCCTTGCGCGGCACCTGGGCCGTGCCGGTCTTGCCCATCACCTGCCAGTTCTTCAGATCGCAGGGCCGCCCCGTGCCCTCCGTCACCACCTTCACCAGCATGGCCCGCATCGTCTCGGCCACCTGCGGGTCCAGGACCGTGCGCTCGTTCTCCGGCCGGCTGCGGTCCTCCACCACCTCCCCGGATGCCGAAACGATCAGCCGCACCACCCGCGGCGGCACGAACCGGCCGCCGTTGACCAGAGCGCAGAACGCCGAGATCATCTGGATCGGCGTCACCGCCAGCTCCTGCCCCATCGGCACCGAGGTCGTGGAGAACGAGTTCCACTGCTTGACCGGGAGCATCAGCCCTTCGCCCTCGCCGGGCAGGTCGATGCCCGTCAGCCGCCCGAAGCCGAAACGGTACAGCGCGTCGTACATCCGCTGGTTGCCCAGGCGCTGCCCCAGGATGGCCATGCCGATGTTGCTCGACTTGGCCAGCACCTGCTCGGCGCTCAGCGCACCGTAGGGATGATGGTCGTGCAGCAGCCGCTTGCCCGTCACGTACAGGCCGTTGTGGCAGAAGATGGTCTCCTCCGGACGAGTCAGGTTCTCGGCCAGGGCCCTGGCCATCACGAACGGCTTGAAGATGCTGCCCGGCTCGACCGGGTCGGTCAGCACGCGGTTGCGCAACAGGTCGGGATCAGCCTTGCAGGCACCGGCCGGGTCATAGGCCGGGTAGTTGGCCAGGGCCAGCACCTCGCCGGTGGAAGGCACCATCACCACCCCGACGGCCGACTCGGCGGCGTGAAGCGCGACCCGCTCGGCCAGCTGCCGCTCGAGAAACTCCTGGACCACCGCGTCGATGGTCAGCACCACGTCCATGCCGTTCTCCGGCGGGACGTACGAGTCGGCCTCCTGGAACACCGGCCGCCGGTGCGGGTCGCGCCAGACCAGTCGCCTGCCGTCCCGGCCGCGCAGGTACGTGTCGTAGCGCAGCTCCACTCCGGCCAGTCCCGTGCCCTCGGCCCCGACAAAGCCGACCACATGGGCCGCGACGCTGCGCATCGGGTAGCTGCGCCAAGGCTCCCTGGTCACGCCCAGCCCCCGGACCGAGGACTTCAGTTCCATCGCCCGGCTGGCCTGCTCCTCGGTCGCACCCCGCTGCAGGACGACGTAGCGCGTGCTCCGCCGGCTCAGGCGGCTGATCAGATCGTCGTAGGAAACGTCCAGCACCAGAGCCAGATCCCTGGCGGTCTGCTCGGGCTCGGAGATCAGCACGGGATCGGCGTAGATCGTGCGCACGTCCAGGCTGCCGGCCAGGACGCGCTGCCGCCGGTCCACGATGCGGCCCCGCCGCCCGGGTATCCTGACCTCGCTCTGGCGGCGGGCGTCGGCGTAGGCGGTCAGCTCCGGACCGAGCCGGATGTGAATGTAGACCAGCCGGCCCGCCATCGCCGCGAAGCCGGCGCCCAGCAGGCCGACGGCCGCCAGCCCCACACCGATGCGCTGCCCGGCAGGTTTCATCGCGGCCGCCACCTCTGCCTTTCAACGCCGGGAGGAACCGGCCCGTCCCGCCGGACCGGAGCCGCCGGCCGCCTCGACGTTCAGCCGCTCGGCCTGCTGGCGCACCTCGGGAATCGACCGCAGCCGGGCCAGCTCGTCCTCCTGAGCCCACAGGCGGCGCCGCATCTCGTTCGCCTGAAACTGGAGCTCCTGGATCCTCCAGTTCGACGCTGCCCGCTCGGCCCGGATCGCCACCAGCGCGACCCCGACGCACGCCAGGACCAGCATCAGCCCGACGATCCGCGGGATGGTCATGGGATCAGGTCCGTTTCGCCGGCGGCCCGGCCTCCTGCGGCTTGCGCTGCGGCAGACGGATCCGGTCGCCGGCCTTCAGCCGCGTCGGATCCACGTGGGTGTTCATTTCCGCAATCTCCCGCCAGCGACGCTCCGATCCCAGCAACCGCCTGGCAATCGAGGAGAAGGTGTCGCCGGCCCGGATCTCGTAGTCTTGAGCCGCGCCGCGGCCGGCGGCCGGAGCCTGGGTACCGGCCGCGCCCCCGCGTCGGACGCCGGGAGTCTCGTCGCGGCCTTCGGAAACAACCGCCACCGGGTTGTCCGCCGGAACCTCCGCCGCGGGCTTGCGGGCCACCACCGCCGGCGGGGCACGCCGCGGGGACTCACCGGCCTCGCCGCGCCC
>CAZSYS010000172.1:0-9576 GCA_964611365.1 uncultured Planctomycetales bacterium | reverse complement strand
CTGCAGCGGTCGGCACCGCGCAGCGCCACAGCGTCCGGCAGTCCGGACGCGGCACCGGCAGGGGCAGCAGGGCCCGCAGCCGATGCAGCGTGCCGGCAAAGCTCAGGCGACGCAGATCCCGCCCGTGCCGCGCGGCCGCATGTCCCATCAGCAGGCGGATGAGGTTGTACGCCAGCAGGTGCATGACGATTTCCTTGCGGACCACGTCCGGGCTCTGCCCGCGACGGGGGCAAAGGAGACATTCCGAGTTTCGACAGTAGAAAAGCGGCGGACATCCGCAGGCTTGCAAGCACGGCCTGCCACTCCAGTTCGTCTGGGGAGCCCATAAAAGTAGAATGTCCCCTTTTTCGGGAGCCGGCGGACCGGCCTGTCAGGGCGCGTCTGCAGGACCGGAGGCCTGGTCGGATGCGGCCGGGGCATCCGCGGCCCGGGAGTCCGGGGCCTTGGCCGGCGGCGAAGCCGCGGGCAACAGGATCCGGGGCAGGTGGGCGGCCAGGCGGCTCTTGGCCTCGGCGTAGACGGCCAGCTCGTCCTCGTCGGCGTCAGCGGCCGCGGCCTTGCGGTAGAACTCCAGGGCCCGGTCGTGGCGGCTGGTCAGCTCGCAGACGACGCCCAGCGCAAACAGCGTCTCGTGCTCGTCCGGCTTGCGGGCAAGGCTGGCCTCGAACTGCCGGAGGGCGGTGTCGTAGTCGTCGGCCCGCAGGGCGCGGATCGCGGCCTCGCCGGCCTTGTTGCGGCCGACCAGGGTGTACTCGAAAGTCATGCGGGTCGGCACGATCATGGCCGCGAACTCGCGGGTGGCCCGCTCGACCAGCTCGCCGATGAAATGGTCCACCGGGTCCAGGTCGCCGGCGTCCACGAACCCGCCGAAGAAAAAGTCCGGCGACTTGCGGTCGGTCTTGCGGTATGGAGGCGGCGCATACTGGACCAGAGCCTGCCCGGTGGCCGCGTCGATGAGGCTGAAGGAGCACTGCACGGTCAGGTGCCGGCTGATTTCCTCGACCTCGCGGGTGTGGATCTGAAAGCCTCCGCCGGCACCGCGGGTCTCCTCGTGCACCGGGTAGCCCCAGCGCGGATCGTAGACCATGCGGGGGTCGCGGGACATCCGCGGGTCCGGAACCGGCTGCGGCGGGACGCGCAGCACGCGATAGACCCTTCCGTCGGGCGTGCGGCGAAGCTCGTAGGCCGGCGGCCCCGGGGGAGGCATCCAGGCCGGGGGGCCGGAAGCCTCGTGCCTGGATGGCCGCTCCAGAATCCGGCGGGTCGCGCCGCCCATCAGGCTGACCCAGTCGATGGTTGATTTCGTGCCGCGCTGCTCGTCGATCTGGACGACGATGCGGCTGACCGCCAGGGCCTGCACGTCCAGGAGCCTGGCGGCCCGGGCGGCCGCGTCGCCGGCGACCATGCCGGCCAGCTTCAGATCCTGCTCCTGGAGCACCTGGCGGGTGTGACGGCGGTCGGCGACCTGCAGCGGCGGATCCATCACCTGGCCGCCGCCGTGGAGCATGGCCTGCAGCATGTCGGCGGCGATGGTGGACCATTTCTGCTCCCGCTCGTCGTGGCCGGTGCCCTGGGCTTCGACCCCCGCGTCGATCACCGCCACGGCCCGCAGGCCCTCGGGCAGGGCCTGCTGCGGAGCCAGCATGTAGGACACGGTGACGGTGTGCCGCTCCTTGGCCCCGGCCAAGGCGGCGGCCGTCAGCAGCACCAGCACGACACTCTGCGATCGAAAAGCAGCCATCTTGACGTCCACTCCATCGATGCCCGAGGACCCGGCGATCAGGCGCGGGAACGGTCGGCCGGTCCGGCGCAGACTCCAGCGCCCCTGGCTCCTCCGGGCGGCGGTACCCCAGCGGCGGGTCGGACGGCATCCTCTCCGGCGGGCCGGAAGGGGCCCGACGGTTTGCGGGGCTTTCCAGACTAGCCTTTCGCGGGTCCTGCGGTCAAGGTTTCGTGCCCACGTCCGTGCCGGGTGGACGGGGGAAGACCTGCGGGCCTATGCTTGCCTGGTGAGTCCCCTCAGGATGACACAAGGAGGCAAGATGCCCGCAAACCGGACCGGTGCCGGATCGTTTCCCGCTGTCGGCCGCAAGGCTCCGGCGTTCACCGCCCCGGACGCCGGTGGCCGCACCGTTCGCCTGGCCGACTTCAAGGATCGGATCGTGGTGCTGTACTTCTACCCGAAGGACGACACGCCGGGCTGCACCACCGAGGCCTGTGAGTTCCGCGACGACCACACGGCTTTGACCCGGGCGGGGATCGCGGTGCTCGGCGTGTCGCCCGACGGCGTCGACAGCCACCGCCGGTTCGCCGACAAGCACAGGCTTCCCTTTGCCCTGCTGGCCGACGAAGAGCACGAGATCTGCCGGCGTTACGGCGTCTGGCAGGAGAAGAGCAACTACGGCCGCACCTACTGGGGAGTGGTCCGCACGACCTTCGTGATCGACCAGCGGGGCAGGGTGGCCCACGTGTTCGAGAAGGTTAAGCCTCAGGGCCACGCGGCCGAGGTCCTGGCATGGATCCGGGAGCACCTGTCTCCAGACGGATCCGGGGAAGGCGGCCGGCAGGAAGGCGCCCAGCCTACTCGGCCATCGACCGCCGGCCCCCGTCGGAGTCCCGCCCCTCGTCGCGCGAGGAGCTCACGTCGTGCGGCGAAACCCGGAAGCCGGTGATCACCGGCATGTCCTCGGGCTTCTCCGACGGATGCACCGCGAAGACCTCGACCCGCACGATCTCGTCGAAGGGCAACGAAACCACGAATGCGCCGACCTTGTACTGTTCATCCAGCGGCTCGCACTCGAAGGTCAGCACGCCCCGCAGGCCGACGTCCACCAGACCCTTCATCTCGTAGCTGAAGCCGTCCCGCAGGTACAGCAGCGTGCGGACCTCCAGCTCGCCGCGGAAGGTCTGCAGCTCGGCGTGGGTGTCGACCTGGTCGGCGGGCACGTGGGGGAAACGCTTGCGGGCGCAGCGGTCGCGGGCTTCCTGCTTCTGCCGCTCAAAGGCCGGCCCGGTGAACCAGTCGTAGTCGAACATTCGGTACATCACCCCACGGGCCCGGTCAGCCCGCATGTCTCGCGTGCCGCCGGGCTGATCCCGGCGATTCTGGCTCCGGCGGCGCGCCGCCCGGCCGGTTTCGTCCGCCGCCCAACGGGCCGCCGGCGGGCTTGTCGCTTCCGGCCGTCCGGCACCTCCGCTGCGGCAAAGACCGGCCACCCTAGAACACCGGCCCCCCGCTGTCAACCGCCGCTGGCGAGCCCGATGCCCCGGGACTAGGATGCCCGGAGATGTCTCCGGCCGAGATGACCCGTCGAACCCGCCGGCTGGCCGCCGAGTCTGGGCTGGCACGCGTCGGAATCGCCCCGGCGACCCCCGTGCCCCGGGCGGACTACATCCGCCGGTGGATCAGCGAGGGCAAGGCCGGGGAAATGAACTATCTTTTGAAATACCAGGATATTAGGACTGACCCGGCCGCCCTGCTTCCCGGTGCGAAGGCTGTCGTGGTGGTCGCCGACCCCTATCCCGCGAACACCGCTGAAACCATCGGCCAGCCCCCCGCGACCGCCGAGACGGACCGCCCAACCGCGTCCGGCGGGGCCGCCCCGCCTGAAGGGTCGCCACCGGTCGCCGGGATGGGGCCCCTTGGCCGGATCGCCCGCTACGCCTGGGGTCGCGACTACCACCGCGTGCTGCGGCGCAAGCTCCATCAGCTGGCCGACGCAATGCACCGGGTGCTGCCGGGCCCGTTCGAGACCCGGGTATGCGTCGATACCACCCCGATCGTGGAACGCGAACTGGCCGCGGCCGCGGGGCTGGGGTGGATCGGGAAGAACACCATGGTCATCGACGCGCAGGCCGGGTCGTACTTCTTTCTCGGCGAGATCGTCACCACCCTGCCGCTGTTGCCGGACGGGCCGGTCGCGGACCGCTGCGGCACCTGCACCCGCTGCCTGGAGGCCTGCCCGACCGGAGCCCTGATCGAGCCCTACCGGATGGACGCCCGCCGCTGCATCGCCTATCTGACGATCGAGCACCGCTCATCGATTCCCGAGGAGCTGGCCGCACGGATGGCGGACTGGCTCTTCGGCTGCGACGTGTGCCAGGAGGTCTGTCCGTACAACCGGCGCCCGCAACCGGCCGTCGATCCGGCCTACCTGCCGGGTCCGGCCCGCCCCTGGCCGCCGGCGGTTCCGCTGGCGGAGGTCCTGGCCTGTGACGATGAGCAATGCCGCCGTCGGCTGCAGGGCAGCGCCATGAAGCGGGCGACGCCGGCGATGCTGCGCCGTAACGCCCGGATCGCCCTGGAGAACGCATCAAGAGGCGGGCCTGTCCGGTGACCTGACGATGGACTGAACGGGTTCGGCTGCGGCGGGTACAGACCGGTGGCGTCTCAGGCCCAGGTATCGATGGAGCGTCCGATATCCTCGGCCATCCCGGCGACGCTGTCTTCCATCAGCTCGGCGGCTTCCTGAATCAGGCTGACGATCGCCTCGCCCTGGTTGCGGGCGACCTTCATGGCCTTGGCGGCCAGGGCGACCTGGATCTGGAACTGCTGGTGGGCGGCCTGCAGGCCGGAAACGCCGTCGATGGTCATATCAGTCGTATCGGCCGGCCGCGGCGGCGGGTTGAGCTGCCCGCTGCCGAGGCGGGGTAAAGTGGGCGTAAGCGCCGGCCATCCCGTCTGTTTCGATGATCCGTCCGCGAGATCAAGCGTGGCATCGCTCCTGGTCGCCGGCCGGCCGCACGGGCCGTCCTTCGGACTACCGGGGTTCATCCGGCCCGTCGGGGCCCGTCCGCGCCGGGGTGCCGTGACGCCTCGTCGTCAGTCGCTCGCCTCGGCACCTGACCGTCCGCGCGCCGGGGAACCGTCGGCGGCTACTGGACCCGGTGAACCTTGATGAAGTTGGTGCCCAGGGCCTCGCCGGCGGGGATGCCGCCGAGGATGACCAGAGAGTCGCCCGGCCCGACCAGCCCGCGGGAGCGCAGGGACGACTCGGCCACGGCGGTCAGGCTCTCAAAGCTGTCGGCCTGGTTGGGTACCAGCAGCGGCCGGATGCCCCACAGCAGGTTCAGGGCGTGGTAGACGCGGGGGTTGGTGGTCACGGCCACGACCGGCGAGCGCGGGCGTTCGGAGGCGATTCGTGCCGCGGTGTGCCCGCTGGCGGTGAGCACCACGATGAACCGGGGCTTGAGCACCGCCTCGATGGGCCGGACGGCCTCGGCGAGGGCATCGGTGAGCGTATTGCCGGCCGACGGGTAGGTGCGGAATTCGATGCGTTGCTCGACTTCCTGGGCGATGCGGGCCATCATCTCGACCGCCTTGACCGGATGGGCCCCGACGGCGGTCTCGCCGGAGAGCATCACCGCGTCGGTTCCGTCGATGATCGCATTGGCCACGTCGCTGGCCTCGGCCCGCGTGGGGCGGGGCTCCTGGATCATGCTTTCGAGCATCTGCGTGGCGGTGATCACCGGCTTTCCGCGGCGGTTGCACAGCTCGATGATCCGCTTCTGGAGCATCGGGACCTGCTCGGGGCTCATCTCCACGCCCAGGTCGCCGCGGGCGACCATGACCGCGTCGGCCTCCTGCACGATCTCCTGAAGTCTCTCGACGGCCTGGGGCTTTTCGATCTTGGCGACCACCGGCTTGCGCGTGCCCCGGGCGACGATGCGATCCTTCAGCGCCCGGACGTCGTCCGGCCCGCGCACGAAGCTCAGCGAGACCACGTCGACGTCCTGGGAGAGGCCGAACTCCAGGTCCTGCAGGTCCTTGTCGGTCATCGAGGGCAGCCGCAGGTGCAGGTCGGGGAAATTGACCCCTTTGCGGCTCTTGAGCAGGCCGCCCTCGACCACGCGGCACTCGACGCCGCCGGCAACGACGGATTCGACCTTCAGTTCCATGGCCCCGTCGGCCAGCAGCACGGTCATCCCCGGCCGGGCGTCCTCGGCCAGGTGGGGGTAGTCGATCGGGATCGCCCCGGCCCGGCCGTCGAAGTCGGCGGCGGCCACCAGCGACACGCGCATCTCCGGCCGCAGCTCGACCTGGTCGCCCGGCAGCCTTCCGACCCGGATCTTGGGCCCCTGGAGGTCCTGCAGGATGGTGATCGGCGTGTCCAGCTCGGCGGCGATGCTGCGCAGGGCGCTGAGGGTGCGGGCGTGGTCCTCGTAATCGCCGTGGGAGAAGTTGAGCCGGGCCACGTCCATGCCGGCGGTGATGAGCTGCCGGATGACCTCCTCGGACCGGCGCATGGTCGTGTTCACGAGGTGTCCTCGTCGCAGCGCCCGCAGACGGCGGACTCCGCCCCGCCGCGGCGGATGCCGGCTGCCCGCGTCGATGTGTGTCTCAAGCGTACGAACGTCCGCCCGGCGGTCAACCCCCGGCTGCGGGTGCCGCCGGACAAAGGCGAGCCCGGCCTTCTCTTCGGCCGGGTCCGACCCGGTCTTCAGGTACTTCGGCCGGCACCGGGGTGCCGGATGCGCGCAAAGCCCGGAGCACTTCCAGCCGATATGCCCGGCAGGACCGACGTTTCGAATCGAACTATAATCGGGTGCCCGCGGTGCGCTCGGTCCGGTCGCGCCGCCGGGCGACGGGGTTTACGCGGACCGTCCGGCCGGGCACGCCTGGGGCGCGTCGCCTGCCGGGATGCCATCCGCGGAGACGGGCGCTTCCCAGGCGTCCGCGGGGTGAGTCATGAGCAGCCGGCCGGGGCGGGGTTCGGAGGGAGCAGCTGCGCGCGCGGGTCTGGTCGTGCTGCCGATGGCGGCCTGGCTGTCGGCGGCAGCCGGTTGCGGGGGCACGCCGGTCGGCGAACTGGTCAAGAGCCTGCTGCCGGACCTGCCTTTCGGCGGACCGGTGAGCGGCGATCCGATCATCCAGACCGACCTGCAGCGGTCCGCGGCGATGAGCGCCTGCGGCCCCTCCGACACCCTCGAGCAGATCATCCCGGAGTGCCCGCTGGACCTGGTCTGCTTCTCCGGCGCGTGTGTCGAGCACGACTACTGCTACGGCCGGTGCGGCGCCGACCGCGGCGCCTGCGACGCGGAGTTTTTCTGGAACATGGTCTTCATCTGCTCGAACTCGCTGTCGCTGGCCGATCCGCAGCTGACGCGATGCTACGAACTGGCGTACGTCTACTATGCGGCGGTCAACGGGTTCGGCGAGCCCTACTTCGTCGCTTCCCAGGACTTCAGCTGCCGGATCGTGCAGAAGCTCGCCGCCGCCGGCCGGCGGGAGCGGACCGCCGACCCCGGCATCGTGCCGCCCTTCGAGGATCACGACGGCGACCTGCTGCCGGATGAGTGGGAACTGCAGACGGGCCTGGACCCCCTGGATGCGCGGGACACGCTGGCCGACCCCGATGCGGACGGACGGCTGAACCTCACCGAGTACATCCGCCGGACGCACCCGTTCGTGCCCGACGGGGCGTAAGCCCTTCCCTGAATCCGCCCGGTGCACCATTGGTGTGCAAGCCCTGTCTCGTGCTTCATCGGGGCACAAGCATCCCGTGCCCCAACGCCCGCCGTTCCCGTGCCTCACGCGATGCAGGTGTACGGTGCCGCCAGGCACGCGTATCCGGTGCCCCAACGGGGCACTGGTCTGTACCAGGGGCGCCGACCCCCGGTACAAAGACCGACGATACCAGTCAGCCCCGAAGGGGCGATTCTGATCCGCGGGCCAGGAGCACCATCCATCCTCCGCTTTTCCGCCTGGCGCTCTTGGCGCCCTGGCGGTTCGCTCGTTCACGCAACCGGAGGGTACAGGCACGGCCGAGAGGGGTTCCTCGGGCCCGCATCGTGCGACCACCGCCGCCGAGGCAGCCGGCCGGAGATGCCGTCGGCGGGCCGACCAGTCGCCATGTTGCCCGCGGAAGACCGATGTTCGTCAGGGAGCGGACGGCGGGTTACGCCCCATTACATACCTTGCAGCGGCCGACGGGAGCGACTGGGATCGCCCCTGCGCGCGTGCCACCGGATGGCCGCGTGAACTGCAACTGTGCGTTGCCGGCTCTGTGTTGCCGGCTCTGTGTTGCCCGCGTCCGCCCGCCCCGCGAATAGGGAGCGATTAGCCGGGCGCCGACCCCCACCCCCAGGTCAGACCCTTTCCCCCGACCGCCGGCCCGGCCGGCGAACGGGATCCTCTTCGCGTCTACGGGATCCGCCTTTCCGATTCGGGTGCTCCCACCTCATCCGGATCAGGCGTCGGCGTTCGGCAGCCTGAGGGTGAATCGACGTGCATACCCGGCGGTTCAGGTCGCCGTCGCGAATGATCCAGATAAACTGTCTTATACATGCAACAATGCCCGCTGGCAAGCAAAAAAGAGCCTTCTACGCAATCTTAGCGCGGGACCGGACGCTGCACTGACCATCGGCAAGCCTCCCGCTGATTGCGCCGACAAAGGACATCCGGTCGTGTCAACACGCGTCGGAGGGTTGAGGGCGCCGCCGAAAGCCGGTAGTCTTCCGGCCGCCCGAATCGCCGCGGGTCGGATCAACCGCGGGACGACTGCAACCGCCCGGTGAGTGTGAACTGATGATGAAGATCGTGACTGTAGTCGGGGCCCGGCCCCAGTTCATCAAGGCCGCGACGGTCTCCCGGGCCGTCCGCACCACGCCGGGGCTGTGTGAGCGGCTGGTGCACACCGGCCAGCACTACGACGACAACATGTCCGCCGTGTTCTTCGAGGAGCTGGACATCCCACGCCCAGACCACCACCTGGGCATCGGCGGCGGTCCGCACGGCGCCATGACCGGCCGGATGCTGGAGGCCGTGGAGCGCACCCTGCTGGACGAGAAGCCCGACGCGGTGCTGGTCTACGGAGACACGAATTCGACCCTCGCCGGTGCGCTGGCGGCCGCCAAGCTGCACATCCCCGTCGCCCACGTGGAGGCCGGCCTGCGATCCTTCAACCGCCGCATGCCCGAGGAACTGAACCGCGTGCTGACCGACCACCTGGCCGAGCGGCTGTTCACGCCCACCATCGCCGCCGACGAGAACCTCCGGCGCGAAGGCCTGCCGGCGGAGCGCATCCGCCGCGTCGGAGATGTGATGTACGACGCGGCGCTGTTCTACGGCCGGCGGGCCGCCCGGGCCAGCCGCATCCTGGAGGTCCGGCACCTGGAGCCCGGCGGCTACATCCTGGCGACCATCCACCGCGCGGAGAACACCGACGACCCCGACCGGCTCGCGGCGGTCATGGAAGGACTGCTGGCCGCCGCGGCACGCCTCCGCGTGGTGCTGCCCCTGCATCCGCGGACCCGCCGGACGCTGCAGGACCGGGGCCTGCTGGAGCCCGTGACGGCCCGGCTGACCCTCACCGATCCGGTCGGCTATCTCGACATGGTCATGCTCGAGCGGAACGCCGCCCTGGTGGTCACCGACTCCGGAGGCGTGCAGAAGGAGGCGTTCTTTCACGGAGTGCCGTGTGTCACGCTCCGCGACGAGACCGAGTGGGTGGAGCTGGTGGATGCGGGATGGAATCACCTGTGCCCGCCGAGGTCTCCGGATGCGGTGGCCGGGGGCATCCTCGGGGCCCTGGGTTCCCGGGGCCGGGACGTGCAGCCCTACGGCGACGGCCGCGC
>CAZSYS010000171.1:0-9631 GCA_964611365.1 uncultured Planctomycetales bacterium | reverse complement strand
GCGCCGGCGTGTCCTGGGCTAACGCGGCGGCCAGCCAGACCTTCTGGCGTTCGCCTCCGGAAAGCGTGCCCACCGGCCGGTCCAGCAGGTCGCCCAGGCGGCAGGCCTCGACCGCACGGCCCACCGCCTGCCGGTCCGCCTCGCCCAGGCCCGCCAGCGGGTGCACGTGGGCGTAGCGGCCCGACTCCACCACCTCGCGGACGGTGAACCCCAGGTGACCCTCGTGGACCTGCGGCATGTACGCCACCCGCCGGCCGATCTCGCGCCGCCCCAGCCGGGCCAGCGGCTCTCCGTCCAGCCGCACCTCGCCCCGCTCGGCCGGCAGCAGCCCCAGCAGGGCGGCCATCAGCGTGGATTTACCCGCGCCGTTGGGTCCGATGACGCAGACCCGCTCCCCGTCGTCGATTCTCAAATCCATGCCGCGCAGGACCGTCCGCCCGATCCGCACCACCGTCAAGCCCCGCGCCTCGATGGCCATGGTCGGATTCTACCGCCCCCGCCGGCCTGCCGCGACGGCTTGCGCCCCGGCCGCCTGATCGAGGCTGCCGGGCCGCGGAAAGGCCGTCTGAGCCGCGCGGCGGTCAACGGCGATCGCCGGCCGGCAAGGAAGCGGCGGCCGCGGCCAGCTGGGCGGGTTTCACGCCCTTGCGGTGCCCGCCGAAGCCGAACGGCGACGGCCGGTACTCCCCTACGATGTCCACGCGGGCCCGTCGCGGAATTGCGTCCTCCATGCCCAGGCACCAGTAAGCGGCGTTGACCAGCAGGCGACGCAGGCCTTCGCTCTCCAGATCCGTCGCGGCCCCCATCGTGGTGGTGAAGACCCGGCCGGAGCGGCCCTGAGCCCCTCGGTAGGTCCGGGTCCAGGCCACGGGCATCATCGGGTCGTTCCTGGGCCCGCTGACCGGGGGATCCCCCGGCTTCATGCCTTCCAGCACCCGGCCCAGCACCAGCACGCGGCTGTCCGCCGGCAAAGGCAGCCGGACGGTGTAGACGTCGGTCGGCCCCCAGATGTCCTCGCAGCCCCGCACGACCGGATGCCCGCCGGCCTGCGGGTCGATCACCCCGCGCGTGCTCTGCCGGCCGTGGTCGCCGTGATGGCTGATCCAGGTCTCGCCGAGGATCCGCCGGCCGAATCCGCCTTCCCAGCCGTCCTCGGTGCTGTCGTAGCTGTAGCGGGCATACGTCCGGCCCCTGGGGATGTTGAAGGCGTGCGTGGCGGTCCGCATGCCGATGATCGGCCGGCCGGAGGCCACGCAGGCATCCACGTACTTCATCTGCGCGTCCGGAAGGTCTCGGAAACGCGTCGCGATGATCAACAGGTCCGCCTTCTCCAGCATTTCCAGGCCGGGAATGTTGTCGCGGACCACCGGGTTGATCGTGCCGTCGGCAGGATCGACCGCGAACAGCACCGTGCAGCGGAAGCCGTGGTGCCGTGCCAGAATCAGCCCCAGCTGGGGCAGAGCTTCCTCCGAGCGGTATTCCTCGTCACCGGAGACCAGCACCACGTGCCGGCCCCGCCCCGGACCCGCCGCCCCGTCAAAGACCACCCACGGCTCCGCGGCCGTCGCGGCGGACAACCACACACATGCGGCCGTCGCCGCAGCCCAGCTCAGCGTTCTGGTCATGGCCGGTGCCTCCATAAGCGGACCGCATGGACGCGCTGCTCCCGCGGATGCCCTGACCCGACGGGCCCCGGGCCGCGCCGCGGCCACGGCGTCGCGGTGACGCCCGGTCCGGTCGCCGGAGCCATCGTCGCGCCGGTGTGAAGTACCGGCCTCAAGACCGCCCTCGCCGCGGCCGGCGCCGGGCTCAATGTAGACCCGCGGCCGACCTCTGTCGAACGCCGCGAGCCGACGACAACGGCAATGCCCGACCGGCCTGGACGTGCCCGGACTGGCCCCTGACCCCCTGAGAAGCCCTGGAATTTCAGCGAAGAATGGGGCTTGACCTCTTGTTTGGTTTTTGTTAGCATTACGGCCGGCTCCCGTTGGGAGAGCCTCACAGGCCCGCCGGCCGTCCGCCAGAGCCGCCGGCAGAGAGAAACCGGGAGGTGCCCCTTGTTCGACGAACCGCAGACCGCCCCTGCCACCCAGAACCGCTTCCGCGAACTGAAGTTCTACAAGCCGCGCCCCAACGGCCAGGGGGCGGCTTCCACCTGGAGCTTCGTCCCGGAAAAGGAGGCCGTGTTCCTCAAGGTGGCCGCCCAGGTGCCCTCCGACGGCGAACACGCCCGCTTCGACTGGGAAAAGGGGCTGACCCTCAAGCTGGGGCTGCCGGATCTGGGCGAGCTGCTGGCCGTGCTGACCGGCCGCAAGCCCGGAGCCGGCCCGAAGCGCGACGACGGCAAGTTCGCCGGGCTCTTTCACCGCAGCCCGCGGGGCGACGCGAGCCTGGCCTTCGTGCGATCCACCGGCGAGGACGGCTTCTACATGAAGATCGGCGTCCGCAAGGACGGCGCCGAACTCAAGACCGCCGCCCACAGCCTGACCGAGGGCGAAAGCTGCCTGCTGCAGGTCGCGCTGCAGGCGGCCGTGGCGGCCATCACCGGCCTGGCCTGATGACGGCCACTTCCGGGCGGCCTCGATGCAGGCGTCCAGATCACCCGCATCTGCCCACTGGCGGCGGGCGGTGAGCGGTACGCAGGCGTCGCACGCCAAGGCCTCCACCGAGAACCTCGTTCTTGAGCGGGAATCCAGGTATGGCTCTGGTTCGAATCCAGGATTGCCCGTATCGTTATGAAGCAAGGACTTACATTCAGCGGATTGCGGCAGGAGGGCTGGGCTCCCCGCCGGCTGCCGGCATGTTGCCTTGCGATTTCCGCGTTTCCTGCGGGGCTGGGATGTACCTGGGGATGGCAATGCCTTCGAGGGATTGCCAGCCCTTGGCGAAATGCTCGGCGACAACTTGTGCGGCGGTCTGTCCCTCTTTGAGTGTCAGGGAGATCGGGGCCGTGATGGTGGCCCCGGTTTCCCAGATGCTCCTGCCGTCGGCCTCGACCCGGACGGTGTAGACTTGGTCGGTGACGGAAATGGTCTCCGGATCGCGTCGGCCGAAGAAGGTGTACCTGACTTCGCGGGTCTGGCCCGGGGCTGATGTCGCGGTCATACGGACGGCCTGGCCGTCTTGCACCTTGACGCCGTTGGCTTCGAGCATCTTCTTGAGCGACTCGGCAACCGTCCGGGTGGCCGGGGGCTCGTCGAGGGCGACCTGCAGGCTCAGCGTCGAGCCGGGGCGGACCACCATGACCTTGTCAATATCGACGGCAGCCGCGGCCTTGCGGATCTCGGGGGTCACCACGTCGAAGGACTCCACCTCGGCCGCAGGCCGTCGCTTTTCGCCTGGACGGGCGGGCTCGGGCTCGGCGACGTACCAGTTGCGGCCGGCCAGCACCGCCGAGGCGGCGATCGTCGGCGGGCGCCGGTAGTCGTGGACCACGGCGCCGGTCTTGGCATCAAGCACGCGTCGGCCGTCCAGAAGCAGAAACTGGTCGTCGACCCATTCGATCGATCGGCACGGCGCAATCGCGACGTCCATCGCCACCTTCGGCCCGTCGAGGTCCCAGATCAGCAGATGGGACTGGGAAACGTTGGCCAGGCGCCGCCCGTCGGGGCTGAAGGCGTTCACGCCGGCGCGTCTGGCTTGCGGAGGCAAGCAGCCCGCGCAACGCCCGGTCAGCGTCTCGACGATGTACAGCCGGTTGGATGCTTCGGTGGCGACGTACTTGCCGTCGCGGCTCAGGGCCGGCGACACGCACGGGAAGGCCTCGAGCCTGTACACCGCACGGACGTCCGGCACCTTCCAGAGCACCATCTGTCCGTCGCCGCTCATGGTCAGGACGTGGTCGGCATCGGCGAAGACGGCCCACAGCGGGTCGCGGAACGCAGCCTCCGCCGGGCCGCCGGGCCGGAAGCTCATCTCGTACGCGACGGCCTCACCGTTGAGCGACCAGACATCCAGTCGGCCTTTGGCCCCGGCGTTCAAGTCAAGGGCCCCGGCGAGAAGTCTGGCGCCGTCGGGGCTGACAGCCACCGGTTCGGTGTCGGCGCAGGGCCGGGTGGTCGCCAGGGAGCGTCCGGCGACGAGGTCGACCCATTCCAGCCGGCGCATCTGGGGCTTGCCCGGAGGGGCGAGCACGTGGAGCACTGCGGCCTTGCCGGATGCGGAGGAGACGACGAGAGCCTTGATCTTTTCGAAGAACTCGCCGGTGCCGCCGGTCAATCGTACGGCTTTCTTGGCCGGTTTCGGCGGCTCGGACATGCCGCCGGGGCGGTAGGCCCAGGTCGTGTCGGGTGAGAGCTTGATCGTCCTGGCCGCGGCGGCGTCGGCAGGGCGCAGATCGAGCCCTTCGTCCTGCCCGGGCGAAGCCTGCTGGTCGCCGGCCATGCCCGCATCCCCCGGGCCTTGCCGTTCGATGGGCTTGCCGGTCGGCCTGGGCTTCTGGCCGCGCGGGGTGGGCTTGGCGAACGGGATATCGCGTGTGCTGCCGATCGCCCGGATGCGATCGGCGGTGACCCATTCGTCATGGAATTCGTTCCGGCCCTCGTAGCGGACTCTGAAGATCTCCCCTTGGCGTTCCATGATCCGGGCCTTTCGCCACATCGCGCCCCACTTGACCTCGACGTCGCCCCGGGTCGGCGTCGGCTCGTCGGCGAACGCGGAGGCCGGTCGTTTCTGCGCGGGGCGAGCCTCCCGGGCGTGGGCGGTCCCGACGGTTCCACAGGCAAGCGTCATGGACCCGAGGAGCATACACGCCAGCGCATGATCGCGTTGCATGGGATGATCTCCTGAGAAGGCTTCAGCCTTGCGCGCCGGCGAGGCCGGGGTACGTTCTGTCCTCGAGCAGTCCCCGGCCCGGCGCGCGGCGGGCCAACATACGTGAACGCAGGGCTGCAGTCCAGGAGAGCGTTCTTGCAGCCGTCGGGACGCTTCGTCGCTCCTTGAGTCTCCGCAGCCGCATGCGGGCGGCGTACCCGGCACACCCGGCCGGCGCGCCGGCCCGCGGGCCGGGGCCAGCCGTCCGTGCAGCGCGAAGATGCCGGCGCAGCGGGGTCGGGGCCTCAGGGCGGGGCGATCGGCCGGGACGCAAGGGCGATACGGCCATAAAATCACAGAACCGGGTGGCGGGGTCAGCCAGCTTCGGCTGCTGCCGGGCCGGCTCGTGCGGGAACTCAGGACGGAGGAATCCCGCGAAACGGTCGGCGAGATCTTCGAACTCGTCGAGAGGCTGGAACAGGCCGTCAAATCCTGTTCGGCCGCAGCAGCCGGCGGGGCGCCCGAATCGTCGGATCGCAGTCGCCGCCGGAACAAGCTCAAGCGGTATCGCGTTTCGCAGCACGGCAACGCGCGGTGCCTGGCCGAGCGTCGCGAGGGCGGGCGACAAGCATATCCGTGTCCTCGGGAAGCCTGCCAGGCCCTGGCTGCCGAGGTGAACGACATCGCGGACCCGGTCCAGTTCCCCGTCCTCCTGCAGCGCGTGGCCGCGCAGATCGGAAAAGAACTCCCCCACTACCTGCTGCGCACGTGTGTGCGCTTCTGGATGGCCGTCACCCCCGCGCTGGTACTGAAGATCCGGACGCGGTACCGGCCGATCCGGCCGTCAACATCCGCCCGAGATGCCCATCGCGCCTGGTACCGCCTCGGCCGCGCCAGCGACGAGTGAACTGAGCGAGCCGACAACCTGACATGCGGTCGGCTGTCTGCAAGCGGCCTTTGACTGGGACAGTATTGGGACAGTCGGTCCGAGATGACAAAGACGCCAAGCCGAAAGTGCCTGGCTTTTCATGATTTACGAAGGTTCATTGAAAAAGAACGGAGAGGGCGGGATTCGAACCCGCGGTACGGACAAGCCGTACACAGCCTTTCCAAGGCTGCCCCTTCAGCCACTCGGGCACCTCTCCGGCGTCATCGAACGGGCCTGCGTCCCGCGACTGGCTGGAAGGCATGCCGCGCCGACGGACGATCCTCCAGGGTCCAAATGCATATCCGGACCTTCTGGGTTTCAGGACCTCGCAACGCGGTCGGCCATGCGACAGGTGCAGGCACCACGGCATCTTACGCGCCCGGCGGGCGGTGTAAAGCCGTCCCCGCACCGCCGGCGGTCGCCTGCCGACCCGCAAGCCGGCCCGGGCAACCGGCAATTCGCGAGGGGGTCACACCGGGCAATCGGCCGGCGGCACGGGGGCCACTCCGTGCGACCGGCCCGTGAAACCAGCGGCAGCCTCCGGCATCGACCTGCGGAACCAGGGGCTGGATCGGGCGGCGCCCGATCGGCGGCCGTTCACGTCCCAGGGGCGCCCGCCTGGCGATGCCCCAACCTCAGACGCGGCCCAGATCCGGCGTTTCATCCCCGCCCGGTGGGCACGAACGCCCTCGCGGTGATACAATGTACATGCTCGCGCAGGGGGACCTGCCTCAAGGAAGTCTTTCGCTTTCAGCCGGAGGGGGTGAGATGCGTACGGGGAGGCTGTCATGCCGGGCGGTCCTGGCGGTTCTGCTGCCTGCCGCAGCCGCCCGGGCTCAGAGCAATCTGCTGGTCAACGGCGACTTCGAATCCGGCACCCCGACCGGCTGGACCGCGTGGGCGGCCCCCTGGAGCGTCAACAACCCGCCGGACTTCTTCGCCGCCGAGCCCGGTTGCCGCGGCAACCGCTGCCTGCGGCTGAGTACCCCGTCGGAGGGCAGCTTCGGTGTCTATCAGCAGGTGGCCGTCGAGCCGGGCAAGTCCTACCGCCTCGACGCCTGGTGGAAGGGCCGCTACCTCGGGCAGAAGAACTGGTACGAGCTGCTCCTGATCGACGGGCCGTTCTCGCTCGACGCGGCCGACAACCCCAACGTCGATCAGATCAACAAGATCTACGCCTATGACACCCCGAACAACCCCCTGACCGCCGATTTCGGCTGGGAATGGGGGCACACGCTGGACGGCACCGCCGCCGACTGGAACGGCTTCCAGGGAATCCGCACCGCCGGCGGCACGGTGATGACCGTGGTGCTCAAGGCCGGGGCCTGCTGCGGCGCGGCCGGCGCCGAAGGCTGGTTCGACGACGTCTCGCTGGTCGAGGTGGATCCGCCGCCGCCGCTGTGGGGCTGCACGCTTCAGAACGGCGGATTCGACAGCGGTCTGACGGGCTGGCAGCCCTGGATCGTCCGCAACGACAACGCCGACGCCTCCATCACCGCCGCCGACGGCGAGCTGCGCATCGCCGGCTCGAGTTTCGACGCCGGTGTCTGGCAGCAGATCCCGGTGGCGGTGCCGGGCACGGTCATCAGCGTCACCGGCCGGTGGCGGACGGAATCCGCGGTGCCGGGTGCGACCTGGGCGGAGGTCTGGGTCATCAACGAGAGCCGCGTGCCGGTCAACGGGGTGACCGAGACCGACGGACTGCGCCACGCGCTCCTGCTGTACCGCAGCGACACCGCCGGGGGGCGCGGTCCCTGGGACGGACCGATTCCGCGCACCGCGCCGGTCGTCTACCGCGCCTCGTTCGTCGCCGAGGCCCGCAAGGTCACCCTGATCCTGCGCGCAGGCAGCACGGCCGCCGCGCCCGCCTCGGCGGTGCGGTTCGATGACCTGCAGGTTCACGGCGTGCCGCCGGCGATGACCCCCGACGCGCCGGCCGCGGGGTTCCAGACCAGGACTTTCGTCTTTCCGGTCAGCAACATGGTTTCGCTCGCCCAGAGCCCCGTCAGCGGGGCCCTCTACGCGATCAGCAACGAGCCCGTGGCGGCGGCGACGCGCCTCTACCGCGTGAACGTCGACGGACCGGCGATCACCGCGACCCCGGTGAGCGGGCCGGCGGGGCTGGTGGCCTACGCCCAGGGGCTGGCCTTCGATCCCTACGGCCACATGTACATCTCCACGCAGTACGGGCAGATCTTCAAAGGCGTGGATACCGATCCCGATCCGGGAACCGACGCCTTCGTCTTCGGCGCGATCCTGACGATGCCGCCGCTGCAGCTGGGAACGTTCCACGGCGTCGGGGGCCTGGCCGTCGGACCGGACGACCGCCTGTACATCAATTCCGGATCCGAATCGCATTACGGCTACCTGTCCGGCGGACAGCCGGAAGTGTTCGAGGGGCGGCTCAACGCCCGCATCCTGCGCTGCGGACTCGACGGCTCGGCGCTGGAGGTCTTCTGTGAGGGCCTCCGCAACTCCTTCGACATCGCTTTCCGGCTCGACGGGCGCCTGTTCGGCGTGGAGAACGGGCCCAACACCGGTTGCGACTACGCCGAGGAGTTCAACCTGCTGGAGGGCGGGCGGCACTACGGCTTCCCCTATCACTACGGCAGCGACCTCTCCGGCGGCGACGCCTCCATCGCCTGCACCGGCACGGGCATGCCGGGGCCTCCGCCGCTTCCGGGGGGCCTGACCACCACGCCGGCCTGGGCGAACTACGGGCCCGATGCCGTACCGCCGCCCGGCGGAACCGGCTACGCCGACGGCGGGGTCTATTTCGGCTTCAACCCGCACTCCTCGCCCGACGGACTGTCCTTCTACGAGCCGCAGCGGATGGACCCCGGCGCCGTCACGTTTCCCCCTGCGTTTCACGACCGGGCGTTCGTCGCACGCTTCGGCAATCTGGAGGCCGTGCCGGACGTCGGCTTCGACGTGCTGAGCCTCGGCCTGGACGAGGCCGGCGAGGGCTTCGTCTGCAACCGCTTTCTCACCGGCCTGGGGCGGGCGGTCGATGTGTTGTGCGCCCGCAACGGACGACTGTACGTGCTGGAGTACAACCAGCAGGCGACGTTCGGCGGACCCGGCTGGGGTTCGCCCGGACGGCTCCACGAGATCCGCTACACCGTTTCGGTCCAGCCGACCATCGAACTGAGCCCCACGAGCCTGGTCCGCAGCGTCCAGGCGGGGCTTTCGCCCTCGCCGGACACCGTCCTGGTGACCAACCGGGGCGGCGCGACGCTGTTCTTCACCGCCGCGTCGGATCGGCCCTGGGCAATTCCCAGTCCGGCCGGCGGTACCGCGGTGGCCCCGTCGGAAACCGCTGTGCTGACGATTGCCTACGACGCCGGGCACCTGCCCGTCGGTGGGCATTCGGCCGTGATCAGCGTGTCGGATCCCGCGGCTCTGGGCAGCCCGCGCCAGCTGGGCATCACGCTGACCGTGCGGTCGGTCCGGCCCGACCTCGACCAGGACCGGGACGTGGATCAGGCGGACTTCGGACACCTTCAGCGGTGTTTGGACATGACCTCGTTTACGCCGCCGGCCGAATGCGTGCCGGCGGACCTCAACGGGGACGGCTGGGTGGACAACAGCGACCTGCCTCCCTTCCTGGAGTGCTTATCCGGCCCGAACATCACCGCGAATCCGGCCTGCGACGACGCCTACGGGCCCTGAGCCGGCATACGGCCCCGGCAGCCGCGGCCCCGGCGGGCAATCTGCCGACGAAAACCGGCCGTCCCCGCGCGCCTGCCGGCCGCTCACCCGGCCGGCGCCGAGGCGGCCGGTTCTGCAGGCGGCGGCTGGAAGATGTTCGCCAGCCGTGCCGCGCGGTCGGGCAGCGCCGGGAACGGGTGATGCGGCTCCAGCTGGTACCAGAAGGCGGTGCTGCACCAGTCGTCGCTGCGCTCGAACATCTTGCCGTGGCCCCAGCCGATCTGCTGAATGGTGACCTTC
>CAZSYS010000170.1:0-9668 GCA_964611365.1 uncultured Planctomycetales bacterium | reverse complement strand
CGCCGGCACGCCCTCGCTCCGGCGGGGTCGGCGGCGCCGGGGGGATCGACCGAACATTGCGGTCGGACATCGCATCGGGTATCAAGAGGGTCCGCAGGAGGCCGTAGACTACGCAAAGGAGAGACTGTCAGATGAACAGGACGCGAACCGCAAGACGTGATTTCCTCAAGGCCGGCGCGGCGGTCGGCGCGGGCTTCTGGGTGGCTCCCCGGGCGGCGCTGGCCCAGAGCAGCTCGCCCAACGAGCGGCTGAACATTGCCTGCATCGCCGTCGGCGGCATGGGCTCCGGCGATACCGACGGATGCCGCAGCCAGAACATCGTGGCCCTGTGCGACGTCGATGAAAACGCCATCGACGCCAAGCTCAAGAGCCTGGAGAAGGCCGCCGCGGAGGCCGGCAAGCCCTTCGTCAAGCCCCGCACGTTCGTCGATTTCCGGCAGATGTTCGACGAGATGGAGAAGGACATCGACGCGGTGACCATCAGCACGCCCGACCACACCCATGCCATCGCGGCCATGTGGGCGATGAAGCGCGGCAAGCACGCGTTCGTCCAGAAGCCGCTCTGCCATGACGTGTGGGAGGCCCGAACGCTGACCCAGGCTGCCCGGCAGTACAAGGTCTGCACCCAGATGGGCAACCAGGGCACCGCGGAGGACGGCATGCGCGAGGCCGTCGAGGTCATCTGGTCCGGCGCGATCGGGCCGGTCCGCGAAGTGCACGTCTGGACCAACCGTCCGGTCTGGCCGCAGGGCGTCGGGGCCCTGCTCCGCATTCCCGGCATCGGGGCGATGCTGCACAGGCGCGACCAGGTCGCCCCGCCGCCTGCTCCGCCCAGGCATCTGCACTGGGACCTCTGGCTGGGAACCGCCCCTCAACGCGAGTTCATCCCCGGCGTCTACCACGATTTCAAGTGGCGCGGCTGGTGGGACTTCGGCACCGGGGCGCTGGGCGACATGGCCTGCCACACCGCCAACATGGCGTTCCGGGCCTGCAAGCTGGGCTATCCCACCAGCATCGAGGCGGAGGTCTCCGAGTACAACCCCGAGACGTTTCCGATGTGGAGCGTCATCCGCTACGAGTTCCCGGAGCGCGAGGGTCTTCCGCCGCTGAAGTGGACGTGGTACGACGGCGGGGCCGACAAGCCCGCCTGGGTCAACCGCAGGCTCAAGGAGCTCGCCCACGGCCTGGACATCCCCGACAGCGGCTCGCTGATCATCGGCGACAAGGGCACGCTGTTCTCGCCCAACGACTACGGGGCCAGCTACAAACTGCTGCCCGAGGGCGACTTCGCGGGATACAAGCCCCCGACGCCGACGCTTCCGAGGGTCCACGGGGCCCACAAGGAGGAGTGGTTCCAGGCCATCCGGGAGAACAAGCCCGAGATCGCCATGTCCAACTTCTCCTACGCCGGTCCGCTGACCGAAACGGTGGTGCTCGGCTGCGTGGCCATGCGTTTCCCCGGCCGCAGGGTCGAGTGGGACGGTCCGAACATGAAGGTCACCAACATCGAAGAGGCCAACAAGTATCTCAAGCGGGAGTACCGCGAGGGCTGGACCTTCTGACGACCGCCGCCCGCGGAGGCACCATGCCCCGTGACCGGCCGATCCAGGCGGTGATCTTCGACCTCGACGGTGTCCTGGTTTCCACCGACGAGCTGCACTACCGGGCCTGGCAGACCATCGCCGACCGGGAGGGGATCCCGTTCGACCGGCAGGTCAACCATCTGCTGCGCGGCGTCAGCCGGATGGAAAGCCTGCAGATCATCCTCCGGCGCGCCTGCAGAACTTACTCCCAGTCCGAGCAGATCCGCCTGGCCGAGGAAAAGAACACGCTCTACCGCGGCCTGATCGAGGCGCTGGGCCCGGACGACCTGCTGCCCGGTGCGGCCGCGACCCTCCGGCGACTGCGGGCCCGCGGGGTCCGCGCCGCTCTGGCTTCGGCCAGCCGCAACGCGCGGCGCACGCTGGAACGTATCGGCCTGGACCGGTCGTTCGAGGTCGTGGTCGACGGCCACGACATCACCGCCTCCAAGCCCGATCCGCAGATCCTGCTGATCGCCGCCGCCCGGCTGCGCCTGCCGCCCGGGTCATGCCTGGTGGTCGAGGATGCGCCTGCCGGGATCGAGGCGGCACGACGGGCGGGCATGGCGTTCCTGGGCATCGGCACCGACGAGAGCCTGCCGGACGTTCATCCCAGAGCGGCGGACCTCAGTGGCGACGATCTGGACAGGGTTCTGGACGGGCTGGATTGACCCGCGCACGACCCGACCGGGCCGGCCGGCCGTCCCCTTGCCTTCCGATCATGCGGCCGCCCGGCAGCGTCAGCCGAAGCAGAAGCAGCCCGCCGCATTTCTGCCCTGAGGCCCGGGCCGGCGTCCTCTTATCGACACCGCTGCTGCAGCCGAGGCGGCATCAGATCCCCGGCAGGGCCACCGGCTTCATTCATTGCCGCGCGCTTAATAAGCTCAAGATGCCCCTTATGCAATAAAGCCACAGAAAGCTCTTCTGTCATCCTGATCGAACTGGTAGACTGCCGCTGTCCGGTCATGGGAGGGACAACGGCATGTGGAGATCGATTCAGCGGATGGCGTTCTGGGCTCTGGTCGCCGGTGGGACTGTCCCGGCCTTCGGCCAGCAATGGTTCTTCGCCTGGGACGGCACGGTGGACCTGGCCTGTGCACCGACGATCGAGGGGGCCAACCCCTTCGCCCAGGATCGCGGCGGATCGGCCAGTCTGTACTGGGAGATCGTGGACAACGGATCAGGCGGCAGGTGCCTCAAGACCGTGGACAACAACACCACTTCCGAGGGCAACCTGCGCTGGAAGGGGCAGGGTTCGCGGCCGGAGTTCTACCGGGGGCCGTGCACCACGTTCGCGATGGAGAACTTCAATCCGGCGCACAACGCCTTCACGCTGGCCTTCCGCATCAAGGCCGACAGCTACACGCCCGCCAGCACGCAGCTTTACAAGATCAAGCGGATCTACAACTGCGAGTTCGAGACCACCACGCCCAATCCGTTCTACAGCCCTCCGACCAACACCAATCCCTACTATACCTACCGCGTCGAGTTCGGCCTTCAGAAGGACGCCTCGGGCAACATCTGGCTGGTGGACTTCCGCTACGGCGACAACAACTCCAAGGGCGAATGGAACGACGGCGGCGTGATCCGCAACAACCGCATCGTCCGGCTCAAGACCGCCGCCGGTCCGGCCGCCTGGCACACCGTGTGGTGCTCGGTCGAGATGCCGCCGGGGCTCGGCTCGGTCAACAGCATCTACCGCTGCTGGGCCGACGGCACGGAAGTCTACTGGCACGACCGCGACAAGGGCGGGTGGTCGGACTGCGAGATCGGCTGGGACGGCTCCGAGCAGACCGCGGTCGTCTACCTGGACTACCTCTGCTACACCTACGCCGCCCTGGCACCGAACACCATTGCGGTTCCGGCCGACCAGGCCGTCACCGTGACGCCGACCATCGCCCAGGCCCGGGCCCTGCCGGACGGCCGGGCGGTGCAGCTGAACGGCAAGGTCGTGACCGCCGTCTTCACCGACCCGCGGCTGGGGCTGGCCGGCTACTATCTCGCCGAACCCGACGGCAGCGACGGCATCCGCGTGCGGCACAACAACGGGCTGCCGCCGCGCCACCCGGACAACACACCGGCCGTGCTGCAGCCCGGCGACATCGTGGACGTCACCGGAGGCATGATGTCGCCGGAGTGCGAGAGACAGATCTCGGCCCACGACATCGTCCTGCGCGACCGCGGTGCCCCCCTGCCGCCCGCCCTGCCGGTCACCCAGGACGAGATCGCCGCGAGCTACGCCACCAGTCTCCTGAGCCACAGGCCGGCCCAGGTGCTGGAAGTGGCCGAAACCGGCACCATCACGGCCGTGACCGAGACGAGCATCACGGACGCGTCCAGGAACTGGCCGATCGACTGCTGGAAACATCACACGGTGATCGTTCCGGCCAACGGCCTGCACGGCGACCTGTATTACTACATCTTCGGCTATGACTTCGCGCTGAATCCCCCCGGGGCCCTGCCTCCGGCGAACACCGCCGACACGCTGCACATCGACAGCCGCGTGATCCGCTTCAATCCCCCGACGGTGTACAGCGACGGGGTGCGGCCCGGCGACGCCTACGTGATCGTCGGCGGGCTGCCGACCGGCACCGCCCTGGACGGCCTGACCGTCGAGGCCCGGGGCGTGGTCACCGCCCTGCATCCCGACCCGGGCGTTCCCGCCGCCCAGTCCTTCGATCTGGACGACGGCGGCGGAGCCGGCGACACCTTCACCGTTCAGGACATCTGGAGCCCGCTGAACCTGGCTGATTTCACCCCGCCGGTCGGAGTCCGGGTCTACTGGCCCGGCAGTCTGCCGGCCGCGGGCGACTACGTCCGGGTCACGGGCCTGCTGGGCGCGGAGCGATTCAGGAAGCAGGTCTCCACCGATTTCAGCGGCTCGGTGCGCGACGAGGTCCGCATCGACAAGGTCATGCCGGTCATCCGGGCCCGCAGCTGGTCGCCCCCGCCGGCCAAGAGCCCCGATTTCGACGGCGACGGCGACGTGGACCAGGTCGATTTCGCCGTCATTCAGGCCTGCCGGACCTCGCCGGGTATTTCGCTGGACCCGGACTGCGAGCGGGCCGATCTCAACCGCGACAGCCGGGTGGACGGCCCGGACGTGAACATCCACATCGGCTGCGCCTCCGGCCCGGCCGTGGCCTGGAACCCCGGCTGCATGCCGTGAGCCGGGGAGGCGCGTTCCGCGGCGTCCTCCGCCGCCGGCGGTGATCCTGACGCAGCCGCGCGGCCTCCGCGATGCGGCGCCGACGGCGGGCGTTTTCGCCCGCGGCCGGCTTTCCCCGCCGGCCCCTTTCGGGTACATATGGGCCCGCCAGGCCGGGAGCCCGGACATCGGGCGGATCGCTTCACCATCGCCGCGGAGCACGTGATTTCATGACCGACCACCAACCCCCGCCGGTCATCGACGACGTCTACGAACGCAAGCCCGCCCTGCGCTGGCTGGCGCTGCTGGCGGCCGTCCTGGCCTGGGGCTTCGACGGCGTCGAACAGGGCGTCTACAGCATCATGACCCGTCAGGCCCTCAGCGACATCATGCCCGAGGTCCGCCCGCTGGCCGATCAGCGTGCCGAAACCGCGGCCCGGATCGAGCAGCTTCAGACCGCCGCGGCCAGGGACGAAGATCTCAGCGCCCGGCACAGGCAGCTCACCAGAGAGATCGACCGCCACGTCGGGCCGATGTTCAGCTGGTCGCTGGCCATGTGGCTCTGGGGCGCCGCCGCCGGCGGTGTGCTTTTCGGATGGCTGGGCGACCGGTACGGACGGGTGCGGTGCCTGGTGCTGGCCGTGGTGACCTATTCCGTGTTCACCGGTCTGTCGGCCTTCAGCGCCCACTACGCCCACCTGCTGGCGGCACGCTTTCTGGGAGCCCTGGGGCTGGGCGGCACCTGGCCGCTGTGCGTCGCCCTGGTGGTCGAGACCTGGCCGGACCGCTACCGGGCGGTGCTGGCCGGATCGATCGGCGCAGCGGCCAACGTGGGCTATCTCATCGCCGGAACCTACTCGCGCTACATGCTTGCCCTGGACTTCAGCTGGCGCTGGGTCATCGGCATGGGCTTCATCATCGGCCTGAGCAGCCTGCCGTTCATCGTCCTGGTTCCCGAACCGACGAGGTGGCGGCTTTCCCGGCAGAAGCGCGAGAAGGCCTCCATCGGCGAGCTCTTCTCGCCGCAGTTCCGAAGGGCCACTGTCGTCGGCAGCCTGCTGTCCACCGTCGGCCTGCTGGGCACCTGGGGGGCCTTTCTGTGGCTGCCGACCTACGTGGACCAGATCAGCGAGAACACGCCCTACGCCACCACCGGCAAGGCGATCATCAGCCAGTGGCAGTCGGTCGGGCAGATCGCCGGCGGCTTCATGGGCGGCGTGCTGGCCGGCCTGCTGGGCAACCGCCGGTCGTACGTGCTGCTCTGCCTGATGGCCTGGATCACGGTCCTGGCGGTGTTCGGCCTGAACGACACGTTCGACGTGCGGCTGGTGGCGATGGCCATGGTCGCGGCCTTCTTCGTGACCGCCTTCTTCGGCTGGCTGCCCAAGTTCCTGCCGGAGCTGTATCCCACGCGGATCCGGGCCTCCGGGCAGGGCTTCTCCTTCAACATCGGCCGGATCCTCGCCGGACTGGGTGTGCTGGGCACCGGCTCGCTGGTGGCCGCGTTCCACGGCGACTACCGCAAGGGCGTGATGGTCACGGCCAGCGTGTACCTGGTGGGGCTGGTGGTCATCTGGTTCGCCCCGCACACCGGCGGGAAGATGCGGGAAGACCCGGCCTGACGCGGGCGTGCCGGAAGCACGCGGGAACGACGATGAGCAGACCCACCGACGTACGACCGATCGGCGCAGCCCTGCATTTCCTGCCGGTTCAGACGCGGGTGCCGCTGAAGTTCGGACCCGAGACGCTGACGCACGTGACCTGTGCCCGGGTCAGAGTGACGGTGCGCGACCGGTCCGGCCGCACGGCCTGCGGCTGGGGCGAAACGCCGCTGAGCGTGCAGTGGGTCTGGCCGGGAAACCTGCCTTACGAGCAGCGGCACGAGGCCCTCAAGGAGTTCTGCCGCCTGCTCACGCGGGCGTGGGCGGATTTCGACGTTTTCGGCCACCCGATGGAGGTCGGCCACGACTTCCAGCAGCAGCGGCTCGGCGGCCTGATCGATGAGCTCAACCGCTGCCGCATGGCCGGCGGGCCCATGCCCTGGCTGGCGGGGCTGGTGTGCTGCTCGCCGTTCGACATCGCCCTGCACGACGCCTTCGGCCGGCTCCATGGGGTGGGCGTCTATGACACCTGCGGTCCGGAGTTTCTGAACCGTTCGCTGGAGGACTTTCTGCGGCCGGCCGAGGGGGCGGCGGTGAGTTTCAGGGGGCGGTTCCCGCGCGACTATCTGGTCGGCGATCCGCCGCGCAGGCTCCGGGCGTGGCACCTGGTCGGCGGGCTGGACCTGCTGGACGCCTCCGAGCTCACCGGCGCCGAGCCCGACGACGGCTACCCCGTGCTGCTGGCGGACTGGATCCGCCGCGACGGCCTGAAGTGCCTCAAGGTCAAGCTGCGGGGCAACGACGCCGGGTGGGACTACCGCCGGCTGGTCGATGTCGGCACCCTGGCCATGGCCCACGGCGTCGACTGGCTGAGCAGCGACTTCAACTGCACGGTCACCGATCCGGGCTACGTCAACGACATCCTCGACCGGCTGATGGTCGAGTACCCCCGCCTGTACGGCATGATTCTGTACGTCGAGCAACCCTTCCCCTACGACCTGGAGGCCCACCGCATCGACGTACACTCGGTTTCGGCCCGCAAGCCGCTGTTCATGGACGAAAGCGCGCACGACTGGCACCTGGTGCGTCTGGGCCGCAGCCTGGGCTGGACGGGCGTGGCGCTGAAGACCTGCAAGACCCAGACCGGAGCGATCCTGACCGCCTGCTGGGCCAGGGCCCACGGAATGACGCTGATGGTCCAGGACCTGACCAACCCCATGCTCGCCCAGATTCCCCACGTGCTCCTGGCCGCCCGCGTCGGCACGATCATGGGCGTGGAGACCAACGGCATGCAGTTCTATCCCGAGGCCTCGCGGCCCGAGGAGGCCGTACACCCGGGGCTCTACCGCCGGCGCGAGGGCTGCGTCGACTCATCGAGCGTCCGGGGCCCCGGATTCGGCTACCGGCTGGAGGAGATCCGCCGCCAGCTGGAGCCCCCCGTCGCGACGTTCGGCGAGCAGGCGCCGTAGCCCACCTGCCCGGACCGGCCGGCGGCGCCACCGGTACCATCCCAAGATCCCCGGAGCAGGCACCTGCCGCGGGGAGCCGCCGGCGGCGTCAGGTCAGACCGCGCTCCTGCAGCAGTTGCCGGTAGGCCGGCCCGGGATCGGGGTAGCTGTCTCTGGCCGGGAGATTCCACTTGGCAAACAGCCGGGCGTTGTCCCGGTCCCAGACCGCCAGATCCTCGCTCTTGCGGTCGTCGATCAGTTCCTCGTGGTAGACCAGCGCCCGCCGGCAGCCGACGACCAGCAGCCCGGCCTCGCGCTGCACCTTGAGCGAGAGATCCGGGTCCCAGGCGCAGAAGTAGTAGCCCTCGTCCAGCCAGCCCAGCCGCTCCAGCAGCTCACGCCGAAGGAGCCCGAAGTTGGCGTAAGGCACCCCGCGCACGTTGAACACGCCGTAGACGATGCCCTCGTGCTCGACGGAATCCAGGCGGTTGCGCAGGCGGTCGAAGTTGTGGTAGAAGGCCACCATGCCCACGTCCGACAGGTCCGGGCGCTCGAGGGTCGCCACCGCCGCCTCGACCGATCCCGGGAGGGGATAGGAGTCGTCGTTGAGCCACATCACATGGCTGCCGCGGGCCTCCCGAAAGCCGCGGTTGTAGGCCTTGCAGGCCCCTTCGCGGCGGTATTCGCGGATGAAGCGTATGTCCGGCTGAGCCTGGACCCACTCGGCCGTGCCGTCGGGGGAGGCCCCTCCGACCACCACGATTTCGCGGGGCAGCGAGACGTTTGCCCGGATCCGGTCCACGCAGTACCGCAGCCGCTCCAGGCGGTTGTAGGTCGCGATCACGATGCTGACGACGGGGGATGCGGACATGCACGGGTCCGTGATCGGCGCCGACCGGGCGCCGGCCGGGCGGGCGGCGCCGGCGGCTCAGAAGAACTGGTCGGTCAGGTCGCGGCTCTCGCAATCCGGCGACACCGGGCTGACCGGAAGCTCCATCGCCCGGCTGACGTCCATCTGACCGATCAGCTTGCGGTTCACGCCGAACAGCTTGAGATAGTACCGGTAGTGGGGGTTCCAGTCATCGGTCGCCCTGGGCCGCGGAGCAAAGGCCGGTACCCGGCCGGCGTGGCCGTCCACGAACACCGCCTGGCTGAACCGCCTCTGGTGGATGTCGATCGCCGCCCGCGGCCGGAAGACCGGGGCGCCGGGCCAGGCCGGCATCTGCCCGGCGGCGTAGACGTCGTAGGCATCGATCCCCGCGTAGGCGCCCAGGCCGGTGCCGACGCGCAGCTCGTTGATGTGCTCCCGGGCGTTCTGCAGAACCGGGGCCTGGCGTTCCGGGGCGGCATCGAGCACGTACACGGTCTCGGCCGGAAAGTCCCACAGGTCGATGCGGCTGGCGCCCTGCACTTCGTGCCAGACGCCGTTGCGCGGGTCCACCCTGCAGCGCCCGTCCAGCCGCGTGCCCTGCGAGTCCAGGGCGTTGACCACGTAATCCAGAAAGGGCGCCCGGTGGATCGAGCGCCGTTCGGGACACTGAAAAACCGGCATGCGCTCCACCGGCGTGAGATTGACGTTGCGCCGGCCGTCGGGCATCCGGTAGCCGGTGCGGTCCCCCAGCATACGGGCGACAAGCTGGGTCCAGTGCAGGGTCTGGTAATTGCCGCCCCGGGGGATGTAACCCCTGGTCTGAACCGCAAAGGCGTTAGCCGCCACGCCGAACTGACGCTCGTTGGCCAGGCAGGCGGCGCTGCGCGCCTGGGACCGCGCCGCCGACAGGGCCGGAAGCAGAATGGCCACCAGCAGGGCGATGATCGCCACCACCACCAGCACTTCGATCAGCGTGAACCCGCCGCGCCGTCCCATCCGTCGACCTCCGGCCATCCGTCG
>CAZSYS010000169.1:0-9749 GCA_964611365.1 uncultured Planctomycetales bacterium | reverse complement strand
GGCGGGCCGGCCGGCCGGGGCCCGGGGGAGCCGCCGGGCGCGGTCCGGCCGGAGCCTGAGGGGCGGGCGCGGCCGGGCCGGCCGGATCGCCGCATCGCGGCCGGGGCGGTGGAGCCGCATTCCCGGGTGCACCTCCCGCGTATCCGAGGGGTTCTCGCGCCCGGCAGCCTGCGGGCCCGGGGTTCCGCCGGGCGTGCGGGCCCTGGTGGCCGCTTCCGGAGCAGGCGCCTATGCTGAGGTGCCGTCTGGCGACCGCCGGCGTGCGGTGGCGTCCCGGACTTCGCCCCGGACGGCCCGTCCGGATGCATGTGGAGGTGCCTGCGATGGTTCTGGTCTCATCGACGATGCTGGAGCTTGAGACGGTCGCCCCGGATTTCGACCTTCCCGACACCGAGGGGCGGCGAGTGTCGCTGCGCAGTCTGGGAGACGCGCCGGCTTACCTGGTGATGTTCATCTGCAACCACTGCCCCTACGTCAAACACGTACGCGGCGAGCTGGCCCGTCTGGCCCGCGAGTACCAGCAGCGGGGCGTCGCGGTGGTGGGCATCAACTCCAACGACGTGCGGGCCTACCCCGACGACAGCCCCCAGAAGATGAAAACCGAGAAGGCCGAGGCCGGTTACACGTTTCCCTACCTCTATGACGAGACCCAGGAGGTCGCCAAGGCCTACCGGGCGGCTTGCACGCCGGACTTCTTCGTGTTCGACCGCAACCGCCGCCTGTTCTACCGCGGACAGCTGGACGACAGCCGCCCGGGCAACGGAAAACCGCTGACCGGCCGCGACCTGCGGGCGGCGCTGGACGCGGTGCTGGCCGGCCGGCCGGCTCCCGGTCCGCAGCTGCCCAGCGCCGGCTGCAACATCAAGTGGAAACCCGGCAACGAGCCGGACTACTTCCGGTAAGCCCGGTCCCAGGACCGCTTGTTTTCTCCGGCGCTGCTGCCCGCCTCCGGCCCGCCCCGCGGCTCACTGCCGGCCGGCCGACGTAAACCCCTGCGCCCCCCGGACGCCGCCGGCGGGGTGCCGGGCTCATCCGCGCGCCGTTGCCCGCCGGATCGCTCCCCGTTACGATGCCGGCGATGGTTTGCGGGCGCGCGTCGCGCGGAGAACAACAGCCATGCTGGAGCGAGTCGAGCGTCTCCCCGAGCCCCAGCCGGACGCCGGGCAGCTGGTGGAGGCTCTGCGCCGCCGGCGGCCGGGGCGCGTGCCGATGCTGGAGATCAAGCTCGACGACGAAGTGCAGGCCGCCCTCCTGGGCGAGCCGTTGATTCCCTGGTCGGCCGACGCCCCCCGCGATCAGCGCATCGCCTCGGTGCGCCAGCACGCCGGGCTGATGCGGCGGCTGGGCTTCGACGCCTTCCGCGTGCGGACGGCCATTCCCTTCACCAGCGCCAAGGCCGGGGCCGACGATACCGCGGATCTCAGCCGCGGCCGGCGGCAGTGGCAGGATGAGCACACCGGCCCGATCCGCACCCGGGAGGATTTCGAGCGCTATCCCTGGCCCCGTCCCCAGGACATCGATTACCGGCTGGCGGAGGACTTCCTCGCCGAACTGCCCGAGGGCATGGGCTGCATCGCCTACGCCAGCGGACCTTTCGAATGGTCCAGCTGGCTGATGGGGCTGGAACCCTTCATGCTGGCCCTGTACGAGCAGCCGGATCTGGTGCAGGAGCTCACCGATCGCGTGGGCCGGACGATTTACGACGCACTGGCCGGCTACGTCGGCATGGACAACGTCGTGGCCTTCTGGGTGGGCGACGACCTGGGCTTCAAGACCAGCACGCTGATCAGCCCGGAGCATCTGCGGCAGTACATCCTGCCGTGGCACCGCCGCTACGCCGAGCTCGCCCACCGCAGCGACCGGCCCTACCTGCTGCACTGCTGCGGGCACGTGGGCGCGATCATGCCCGACCTGGCCGAAGACGTGCGGATCGACGCCAAACACAGCTTCGAGGACGTCATCGAGCCGGTGGAGTCGTTTCACCGCACCTGGGGCACGCGCCTGACCGCCGTGGGCGGAGTGGACGTGGATCTGCTGGCCCGCGGCAGCCCGCGGCAGGTGGCCGACCGCACCGCCGCGATCCTGGAGGCCTGTGCCCCCTCCGGCGGCTACATCGCCGGGACCGGCAACTCGGTGACCAACTACATCCCGGTGGACAACTACCTGACGATGGTCGAAACCGTCCACCGGTACAACGGGCGGCTCTGACCGCCCCGGAGGTTGCCGGGCGCCGGCCGGCCCGGCTGATTCGATGAGCCGCGATGCGTTCATCGACATTTCCGACACGTTCACGAAGTGGCTGGGCTTCGCCAACGCCGGCATGCTCAACCGCGGCAACCTCTACTGCTTCGACACGGCCATCGCCGGCCTGCCTGCGGACACCTCGGTCGTCGAGATCGGCTCGTTCGCCGGGCTCTCGACGAACCTGCTGGTCTACTACCTTCGCCGGCATGGCCGCGACAACCGGCTGTTCACCTGCGACCGCTGGGAGTTCGAAGGGGCGCGGCCGGGCGAGCGCATCGGTGAAGGACCGGTGACCTTCGATGAGTACCGCGCGTTCGTGCGCGAATCCTTCCTGCGCAACGTGCGTTTCTTCAGCGGCGACCGTCTGCCGCACACCCTGGAGATGAACGCCGACGAGTTCTTCGAGGCCTGGAGCAGGGAAGCCGGCGCGATCGACGTCTTCGGGCGGCCGGTGACTCTGGGAGGACCGATCGGCTTCTGCTACATCGACGGCAACCACTCCTATGCCTGCGCCCGGCGCGACTTCGAGAACGCCGACGCGTTTCTGGTCCCCGGCGGATTCATCCTCTTCGATGATTCGGCCGACGGCACGCCCTGGGAGGTCTGCAGGGTGGTCGCGGAGGTGGCCGCGGACGCAGGCTACGAGCTGGTCGCCAGAAACCCCAACTACCTGTTCCGCAAGCGCTGAACCCCGCGGACGGGCTGCAGAAGGAGGACCGGGCATGGGAGACACGCAACGGGGCATCGGACGTCGACAGCTGTTTCGGAAGGTCGCGGCCGCCGGCTGCGGCATCGCAGCGCCGTACATCGTGCCGGCCTCGGTGTTCGGACGCGGAGGGGCCGTTCCCCCCGGCGAGCGGATCACCGTCGGGGTCATCGGCACCGGCGGGCAGGGCCGCTACGACATGAGCGGCTTTCTGGCCAGCCGCGACGCCCGGGTGGTGGCGGTCTGCGACGTCAAGGCCGAGGCCCGCGAGGCCGCCCGCAAACAGGTGGACGACCATTACGGCGCGACGGGCTGCGCCGCCTACCGCGACTTCCGCGAACTGACCGCCCGTGACGACATCGACGTGGTTCTGATCGCCTCGCCCGACCACTGGCATGTCCTGCACGCCCTGGAGGCGGTGCGGGCGGGCAAGGACGTGTACGTCGAGAAGCCGCTGGCTTTGAGCCTCCAGCAGGCCTTCGTGCTGCGGGCCGAGGTCCGGCGGCGCGGGCGGGTGTTCCAGTTCGGAACGCAGCAGCGCTCGACCCCGCATTTCCGCCTGGCCTGCGAGCTGGTGCGCAACGGGCGCATCGGCCGGCTGCAGCGGATCCTGGTGTCCGCCCCCGGCGGCCACGACCAGCGGACCGGCGAGCCGGGCTACCCGGTCATGCCCGTCCCTGAGGGGCTGGATTACGATCTGTGGCTCGGGCCGGCCCCGCTGGCGCCGTATACGCCCAAACGCGTGGTCACGCCCTACTGGTTTCACATCAGCGATTACGCCCTGGGCTATGTGGCCGGGTGGGGCATTCATCATGTGGACATCGCCCAGTGGGGTCACGGTACCGAGGACACCGGGCCGGTCGAGGTGGAGGGGTCGGGCGTGTTTCCTGCCGACGACGGCCTGTGCGACACCGCCCTGAACTGGGATGTGAGCCTGACCTGGGCCGACGGGGTGAAGATGCACTTCGTCAGCGACGGCCTCATGCATCGCCACGGCATCCGGTTCGAGGGCACCGACGGCTGGGTCTATGTGAACCGCTCCGGCCTGGAGACCCACCCGCGCAGCCTGCTGGCCGAACGCATCGGCCCCGACGAGATCCACCTGCCGCTTAGCACGCAGCATCAGCAGAACCTGCTGGATTGCGTGCGCGCGCGGCGACGGACGGTCTGCGACATCGAGACGGCGGTGCGTTCCGAGACCATCTGCCATCTCAGCGACATCGCGATGCGGCTGGGCCGCAGGCTCCGCTGGGATCCCCAGGCCGAGCGGTTCGTCGGCGACGAGGAGGCGAACCGCCGCCTGACGCGGGCGATGCGGCCGCCGTGGCACCTGTAGTCGGGGCAAGGAAACGGATGCGGGGCGGCGGCGGCCGGGAACACCCCGCGGTGCGATATGCACGAGGACGGCGGACATGAGTTTCAGGACGTGTGCGATTCTGGCGGCGTTGATGGCCTGGTCGGCGGTGTTCCCGGTCCGGGGCGCCGAACCGCTGCGGGTACTCATCCTGACCGGGGCCAACAACCACGACTGGCAGACTACCACGCCGGTGCTGCGGCGGCTGTTCGAGGAGCATCCGCGATTTCGCGTGGCCCGGGTGGTCGATCAGCCCGCAGACTGCGACGCCTCGACGTTCGCCGCCTGCGACGCGGTGGTCAGCAACTGGTCGGCCTTTCCGGAGATGACCGGGCGGCAGTGGGGGCAGGCTGCCGAAGCCGCTTTTGTTGAATTCATACGCCGCGGGGGCGGTTTCGTCGTCTTCCACGCGGCCAGCGCCACCAGCCAGGACTGGCCGGAGTTCCAGCAGCTCGTGGGCCTGACCTGGGGCCTGGGCACCACCGCCCATGCCCGGATCGCGCCGTTCAAGGTGGAGATCGCCGAACCCGGGCATCCCATCACCGCCGGCCTGAGCGACTTCTGGACGGTGGACGAACTGTGGCATGGCATGGTGTCCATCGGCCGATCCGAATACACGGTGCTGGCCCGGGCGTTTTCCGGCGTGCCATGGGGCGGCAGCGGGCGGTACGAACCGGTGCTGCTGACCACGCGTCTGGGCGAGGGCCGCGGGGTCAATCTCGTTCTGGGGCACGATGCCGACGCGATGAAGAACCCCGGCTGGCGGACACTGATGCTCCGCGGCGCGGAATGGGCGGCCACGGGCGCGGTGACGATCCCGCCGCCGGAGGACTGGCCGGGCAACGCGGCGGCCGCGGTGGCGGCGGTGTCCGACCTGGAGGCCGCCCTGGCAGGCACGGCCGCCTGGCGGGCGGGGACCCCGCGCCAGGCTCCCGGCGTCCTGGAGAATCTCGTTCACCACCGCATGTCGCTCCCCGGCAGCGCCGGCGAGGCGGCCCGCGCCGAACTGGCCAACCGGCTGGCGGAAATGCTTTCGAGCAACGCCACCGCCGACGGCAAGGCCTTCGCCTGCCGGCAACTGGCCCTGATCGGCACCGCCCGGCAGGTCCCGGCGATCGCGGCTCTGCTGGGCGACCCGGAGCTGGCCGAGGCGGCGAAAGGTGCGTTGCAGGGCATCGGGGGGCCGGCCGCCGCAGGCGCGATGCGCGAGGCGCTGAAGTCCACCAGCGGCCTGCAGCGCGTCGGAATCATCCATGCCCTGGGGAGCCTGGCGGACGCCGAATCCGTGCCGGCGCTGGCCGGGTTGCCGCAGGATGCCGATCCCGCGGTCGCCACGGCCGCCGCGGAGGCCCTGGGCGCCATCGGGACGTCGGAGGCGGCCGCAGCACTGGCGGCGGCGGTCGCGGGAACTTCCGAGCCGCTGAAGGGTGTTGCCGCCGCGGGGTACCTCAAGTGCGCCGAACAGATCGGCGCGGCCGGCCGGATCGACGAGGCCGTGGGTATGTGCATGCGGATGATCACCCCGGCCGAGCCTTCCTGGCTGCGGGCCGGGGCGATGCGGCTGCTGGTCGGCCTCCAGCCGGCCAAGGGCATGCCGCTGCTGGTCTTCGCCCTGGGCGGGGATGACCCGCTGATGTCCGCGGCCGCGATCCGCATCGTGCGCGACCTGCCGGACCGGACTGACACGGCGGTGCTGGCCGCCCAGCTGCCGCGACTTGCGGCGCCGGTGCGGGCCATGCTCGCCGAGGCACTGGAGGAGCGCGGCGCCCATGAGGCGGTCGCCGGGGCCTTGCGGTCTCCCGAGGCCGCCAGGGACGCCGAAGCCCTGCTGGCCGTGCTGGTGGCCTCGCCAACCCCGGCGGGCATGCGGGTCGCTTCGGCGTGGCTGGGCGACCCGGCCATCGCCGATCGGGCCGCGGCCGCGGTGGTTTCCATCGGCGAGGCGATCGTGGAGTCGGCCCACCGCATGGAGGTGGCCGAGGCGATGGGCGATGTGATCGCCGCCTGTGGGGTTCCGGAGGTTCTCCGACGGGCGGATCGACTGCGGCGGGAAGCATGGCGGCCGCTGAACCTGGCGCGACTGGCGGAAGTCAGCAGTCCCGACGACCTGGCGACCGACGGCGCTTCCGGCCCGGAGCAGGCGGCGGTGGACGGCAATCCCCAGACCTACTGGGACGAGACGGACCATCAGCCGATGTACCGCTTCCGGCTGACCTTTGCGGATCCGACCGATGTGTCCGCGCTGCGCATGCAGGGGCATGCCTTCCAGATGCACAGTCCGAAGGATTACGTGGTGCTTTGCGACGGACGCGAGGTGGCCGCGGTGCGCGACGCGGAGTATGACCCTCAGACCAACCAGACCGCGACCGGGTGGCCGGCCTGCCGCTGCAGGGAGCTGGAGCTGGCGATCAGCGGGTCCTACGGCCCGTCGCCGGCCATCCGGGAGCTGGAAGTCTATCACGTTCCGACCCCCGCCGCGCCGCGCCTCCGCTGGCGGCAGACGGGCGATTCGCTGGCCCTGCTCAATCACGACCGGGTGGTCTGGCAGCACAACCACGGCCGGGCGCTTCGCCGCCCGTGCATGCATCCGGTGGCGACGCTGGAGGGCGACGAGCTCACCGCGCTGTGCCCGGCGGACCACGACTGGCATTTCGCGCTGTGGTTCTCCTGGATGGCGATCAGCGGCGTGGATTACTGGGCGACCACGCCGGAGGCCGCCGGCCGGACCGCCATCCGGCAGGCGCGGGTGACCCCCGGGGAGGACTTCTCGGCCCGGATCGAGCTGGATCTGGACTATCACCCGCAGGGCGAGACGCCGGTCATGACCGAGCATCGCGTGGTGGCGGTTTCACCCCCGGGGCCGGACGGCTCGTACCGGATCGAGTGGACCGGCCAGTTCACCGCCCTGGGGCAGGACCTGGAGCTCAAGGGGGGCTCGCACGGCGGCGGCTATGCGGGCATGGCCTTCCGGGCCTCGACGGACAGCCGCGGCTGGACGGTGATCGACAGCCAGGAAAGGCGCGACCGGCCCGAAGGCGGTCTGGGGCGCACGACGCACGGGCAGACGGCCCGGTGGATGGACTTCGGGCTGATCAGCGGCCAGCGCGGTCAACCGGCCGGACTGGCGATGTTCGATCATCCCGGCAACATCCGGCACCCGGCGCCGTGGTTCGTCCTGCTGAACGAGAAGATTCCTTTCGGGTACTTCAATCCCGCGCCGCTGTTTGCCGAGCCGCTGCGCCTGGAGGCCGGCAAGAGCCTGCAGCTGCGGTATCTGATTCTGGTGCATCCCGGCACGGCTCAGCCATCGGATTTGGAGCACCAGTGGAAGGAGTGGGCGGACAGGCCACAGTGAAGTCCGTCGGTTGAGATCAAGAATCCACTTTTTTCAGTTTTCAATCCACCGTAACTCACAGATGTGGATAAGTAGTGTTGCGCTTCATAAACCATTGAAAAAACGGATTCTAAGTCAGTTCACTGCCACTGGAAACCGCTGTAAACTGATCGCTACATCCGATTCATGGCAGAATTTGATTGAAATCTTTCAGGATCCGTCGATAATAAGCTCGGTTTCGTCCGAACCATGGAGTTTTCGATGACCGCGGACGAGCGGCGGCGACAGTTATCGGATTATCTTGCCCAGCGCGGCTATGCCGATCTGTCGCTGCTGGTCAAGGAGCTTGCGGTATCGGAGTCCACGATCCGGCGGGATCTGTCGCAGCTGGAGGACGAGGGTGTCGTCCGCAGGACGCACGGGGGGGCGGTGTATGTCAGCGACCGGGTGCATGCGCTGAACTATGCGGTGCGGGAGCAATCGGCGGTGGCCGAGAAGCAGGCCATCGGGCGGGCGGCGGCGGAGCTGGTTGAGGACGGCGAGACGGTGCTTCTGGACGGGGGCACGACGACGTACCATGTCGCCCGGGCGCTGGTGGGGCGTTCGCTGCAGGTGGTGACCAACTCGCTGCCGATCGCGAACCTGCTGAGCAGTTCGGCGAACGTGGAACTGATCTTCGTGGGCGGTTACATCTACCCGCGGACGGGCGTGGCCCTGGGGCCGATCACGCGGCAGGCGCTGGCCTCGCTGCAGTTTTCCAAGGTGTTCATGGGCGCCGCGGGCATCACCGAGGAGGGGCTGTACAACGCCAACGTGCTGATGGTCGAGGCCCAGCACCAGATGATCAACAGCGCCGACGAGGTGATCGTGGTGGCCGACCGGGGCAAGTTCGGCCGGCGGAGTCTGGCGAGGCTGGGGACCTGGGAGCACGTGGATCGTCTGGTCAGCGACGCGGGTCTGGACGCGCACTGGCGGCAGGTGGTGGAAGCGGCGGGGGTGGAGCTGATTCTGGCGGCGGTGGCCGAGGAGGAGCCCGCGTTGCGTCTGGCCGGCGGGCGAAGCGGCGGGTGACGGGCGGGCCCGCGGCGGCCGCATCGGGCGAGAGGTCGGCGATGAGCACGATGGTTCAAGACGGGCGGGGGCCGGACCGGGCGGCGGTGGAGCGGCTGGTCCGGCAGGTGCTGCGCGAGCGGATGGGGTCGGCCGGCGGGGACAGCCGGGCGGCCGGGGCGGCGCGATCGAAGCTGGTGGTGAACATTTCGGCGCGGCACATGCACGTCACGCCCGAGCACCTGGAGATCCTTTTCGGTCCGGGGGCAAAGTTGACGGTGCTCAAGCCGCTGTACCAGGACGGCCACTTCGCCAGCGAGCAGACGGTGACGATCATCGGCCCGCGGCACCGCACGATCAGCAACCTGCGGATCCTGGGGCCCTGCCGGCCGGCCAGCCAGATCGAGCTGGCCTTCACCGACGGCATCGCGATGGGGCTGGACCTGCCGGTGCGGCTGAGCGGCGACGTGAAGGGCACGCCGGGCTGCCTGGTGCTGGGTCCCAAAGGGTACATCGAGCTGAAGGAGGGGGTGATCCGGGCCCAGCGGCACGTGCACATGCACCCGGACGACGCGGCCGCCTACGGCGTGGGCAACGGCGACATGATGAAGCTGCGGGTCGTGGGCCGCTGCTCGACGACGTTCGAGGACATCATCGTGCGGGTGGACCCGAAGGTGAAGCTGGAGGTTCACCTGGACACGGACGAGGGCAACGCGTGCGACCTGCCGGGGGCGAGTCGCGTGGAACTGATCCGGTAGCCGGCGCCGGCGGGCGATGCCGGCGTGCGGAAGACGACGAGGTTTTCGGCCGGCCCCTGACGCCGGCGCAGAGGAGTCGACATTCATGGCCATCGAAGCCCTGGGGATGATCGAGACGAAGGGTCTGGTCTCGCAGATCGAGGCCTGCGACGCGATGCTGAAGGCGGCGAACGTCACGCTGATCGGCTACGAGAAGGTCGGCCGCGGCTACGTCACCGGCTTCGTGCGCGGCGACGTGGCGGCGGTGAAGCAGGCGGTGGACGCCGGCGCCGCGGCCGCGGCCAAGGTCGGCGAGGTGGTGAG
>CAZSYS010000168.1:8111-9780 GCA_964611365.1 uncultured Planctomycetales bacterium | reverse complement strand
AGCCTCGTCCGCGGCCTTGGACACGCCGCCGATTCCGGACGCGCCCCGCGCCGGACACGGCGGCGGGAGCGGGCGAGCCGACCCCCGAGGAGGCTTCATGAGCGACGAGCCGACGTCCAGTACCCCCCAGGAACGCATGACCGAGCTGCCGATCGTCGACGAGCTCCAGGATTCGTACCTCACCTACGCGATGAGCGTGATCATGTCGCGGGCCCTGCCGGACGTCCGGGACGGGCTCAAGCCCTCGCAGCGGCGGATCCTGGTGGCGATGCACGACCTGCGGCTGGGCCCCCGGGCCCAGGCCCGAAAGTGCGCCAAGATCGCCGGCGACACCTCGGGCAACTATCACCCCCACGGCGAGCAGGTCATCTATCCGACGCTGGTGCGCCTGGCTCAGCCCTGGAACATGCGCTACACGCTGGTGCAGGGGCAGGGCAACTTCGGCTCGATCGACGGCGACCCCCCGGCGGCGATGCGCTACACCGAGGCGACCATGACCGCCGAGGCGGTGGAGATGCTGGCCGACCTCGACCAGGAAACCGTCGATTTCGAGCCCAACTACGACGAGACCCGCCAGGAGCCGACGGTGCTGCCCGGCCGGTTTCCCAACCTGCTGGTCAACGGCTCGACGGGCATCGCCGTGGGCATGGCCACCAACATCCCGCCGCACAACCTCCGGGAGATGGCCGAGGCCATCGTGCGGGTGATCGACAACCCGCATGTCACCGTCGACGAGCTGATGGAGGTGCTCCCCGGTCCGGATTTCCCCACCGGCGGGGTGATCTGCGGCCGCCGCGGCATCCGCGACGCCTACCGCACCGGCCGGGGCACGATCGTGATCCGCGGCAAGGTGCATTTCGAGGAGACCAAGAACAAGACGCTCATCGTCATCGACGAGATCCCCTACATGGTGCTGCGCAGCACGATCAAGGACAAGATCGTCGCGGCCATCAAGGGCGGGCAGATGCCCGGGGTCTCCGACGTGCGCGACGAGTCCGACCGCCGCCACCCCATCCGGCTGGTGGTCGAGGTCAAACGCGACGCCAACGCCGACGTGGTGCTCAACCAGCTCTATCAGTTCACGCCGCTGCAGACCAACTGCACGGTGATGAACATCGCCCTGGTCAACCGCCAGCCCCGGACGCTGAATCTGCGGCAGATGATCGATCTCTACATCGAGCACCGCAGGGAGGTCATCCGCCGGCGGACCGCCTTCCAGCTGCGCAAGGCCCGCCAGCGGGCCCACATCGTCGAGGGACTGATCCTGGCGGTCGGCGATATCGACGCCATCATCGAGCTGATCAAACAGTCGCCCGACCCTCCGACCGCCCGGCAGCGGCTCATGGACCGGCCGCTGCGGCTCCCGGAGGCCGCGACCTTCGTGCGCCTGCTGCCGGAGGCCTTCACCGCCCGGGCGACCCGCGCGGACCAGCGGCTCACCGGCGCCCAGGCCGAGGCCATCCTGGGCATGCAGCTTCAGCGGCTGACCGGCCTGGAGATCGACAAGCTGGCCGCCGAGTACGCCAGACTGACCGAGGAGATCGAGGGCTACGAGGCCATCCTGCGCGACGATGCCCTCGTGCTCGACATCATCCGCGAAGACGTCTACGAGATGCGCGACAGGTACGGCGACGCGCGCCGCACCACCTTCGCCGCCGAGGTCGGCGAG
>CAZSYS010000168.1:0-8101 GCA_964611365.1 uncultured Planctomycetales bacterium | reverse complement strand
GTTCCAGATGGAGGAACTGATCCCCGACGAGACGGTCATCGTGACCATCACCCGCGAGGGCTACATCAAGCGCGTCGCGGTCGATGCCTACCGCAAGCAGGGCCGCGGCGGCAAGGGCGTCCGCAGCAGCGACACCCGCGAGGGCGACTTCCTCGAACACATCTTCGCGGCCAGCACCCACGATTACCTGCTGTTCTTCACCAACCGCGGGCGGGTCTACTGGCTGAAGGTCTACGACATCCCGGCCCTGCAGCGCACCAGCCGCGGAAGATCCATCGCCAACCTCCTCCAGATGCAGCCCAACGAAGCCCACAAGGAGGTCCTGGCCGTGCGGGCGTTCGAGGAACGCTTCGTGTTCTTCGCCACCCGCAAGGGCATCGTCAAGAAGACGCCACTGTCGGCCTTCAGCCATCCGCGGGCTACCGGCATCATCGCCATCGGCCTGGATCCCGACGACGAGCTCATCGGCGTCCAGCAGACCGGCGGACAGGACGAGATCGTCCTGGGCACGCGCAACGGCTGGGCGGTCCGCTTCGACGAGGGCGACGTGCGGGCCATGGGCCGCGGCGCTCACGGCGTCAAGGGCATCGACCTGCGCGGCGACGACGCAGTCGTCGATCTGGTCGTGACCGGCCCCTCGGCCTCGCTGCTGACCGTCTGCCAGAACGGCTTCGGCAAGCGCACCCAGGTCAGCGAGTACCGCAAGACCCGCCGCGGGGGCAAAGGGGTCATCAACATCAAGACCACCGAGCGCAACGGCAAGGTCGTGGCCCTCAAGAGCGTCACCGACGCCGACGAGCTCATGCTCATCACCGCCGGAGGCATCGCTCTGCGGACCGACCTTTCCCAGCTCCGCGAGATCGGACGGGCCACGCAGGGCGTGCGCCTGATCCGCCTGGAGGAGGGGGATACCCTCGTCGCCGTGGCCCGGCTCGCCCGCGAGCAGGACGAGGGCGCCGAAAACGGCAACGGGCAGACCGCGGCCGCCGGCGAGCAGACCGCCGTGCAGGGACAGGAGACCGCCGAGCAGTCCTCCGCCGAATCCGTCTACGGGCCGCAGGACGCCGATGATGAGGCACCGCCCGACGACCCGGGCGCGGACCAGGATCCGGCCGATGCGGATCCGCCCGACAATCCGGATGCACCGCAGGATGCGTCCGAGGAGCCGCCTGACTTTTAATCTCTTGCGGAATATGAAGATGTATTCACAGCAAAGCGGCGGAGCCTTCTTGGTCCGGGCTGACCGGGCTTGGCCGCGAGGGGTTCGCCCGCCCGGGGTTGGCCTGGCGACCCCAACCCGCCGACAATAAGATGATGATGCTCGGACGGATCTGCCCCCCGCCGGAAGTCCTCGTATGGCCGGCGGCCCGGCAGGCCCGATGAGCGGTCCGGCGACCTGAGGGAACCGCAGCCATGCCCCGACACAGCCTCCTGGCCATGATGATGACTCTAGTCCTCGCGGCCGCCGCGCCTCAGGCGGTCACCGCCCAGGAAACCTCCCCCTCCGGCGGCGGCAGCCTGAAGGACCCCCCCATGCCGCGCGGCAACGTCCGGGGCGGAGCGCTGGCCGCGCGGGCCCCCGGGTTGCGGATCAAGGACGGCATCGCCCGCCACGTGGACAAGAACAAGAAAGCCTTCTTCGATTTCGGCGGCGCCAGCATCAGCCAGTCGTCCGAGGAGGCCAATGCCGGCCTGAAGGACGCGTTCATCGAAGCCTTCCTCGACAGCTTTCTGGAGGCTCTCGATGAGTTCGTTCAGGCCGTCGAACTTCTGCTTCAGGCCAACGCCCTGCAGGCCTCCGCCGGCCAATGACCCGCTGCGCAGCCATTGCATGCGGGCCTGTCCCCCGGCCGGAAGGCTGCCCGCCGAGTCACTCGATCACCCGCCCGCCGAACTCCGACAGCCACGTCGTGCGGACCTGACTCTGGACAGTCTCCAGCACCGCCGGATCGGCGGCCGAGAAGTATGAACGGGCCACGGCCTTCTCGTTGGTCGCGATCCGCAGGTAGCCGCTGTACCAGCCGGACTCCAGAACGGGCTCGTCGCCGCCCAGACGCACGCCGCGACGGACCACCGTCCCCTCCAGATCGACTCCGTCGTCGGTGGCGGTTGCGGTGCCGGCCCCCCCGTCGACCAGCCGCCGGATCAGTTCCGCCAGCGCCCGGTCGCGGACATCGTCGTCCGGGAACTGGCAGTTGTACTCGCCGGTCGTGAGAACCTGATTCTGCAGCGTCCACAACCGGTCCATCAGGCCGGGATCCCGGTGGATCGAGGCCGCGAACAGCAGGGCCGTCAGGACCGGATTCTCATACCAGGCGGTCAGGCCCCCCATGGTGATCCGGTGGTAGTGGTGGCCGGACTCCTCCGCGGCCGCCAGGGCGTCGATGCGGCGCATGTACTCCTTGATCTGGGAGTGCCCGTTGCGGAACAGCACCGGCACGGCGTTCAACTCCCGCCAGCGGGCCAGGGCCGGCGGGCTGACCTTCGGGTCGTGCAGCACCGGCAGCGGCTTTGCCCCCCGCCCCAGCCCGCAGGCCTCCAGCACCGCCACCGCCGCGAAACCCGCGCTGAGGATGCCCCTCCCGTCACCCAGCACCAGCCGATCGCCGTCGCCATCCAGCCCCACGACCACCCGGCAGCCCGTCTCCGCCGCCCGCCGCACGGCCGCATCCATCTTGCCGCGGCTGGTGGGATTGGGAGAGCCGGTGGGAAAGCGGCCATCGGGCACGATCCGCAGAGCCTCGATCTCGGCGCCGGCCTGCTGCAGGGCCAGAGCCATCTCCGCTCCGGCCGAGCCGTGCATGCCGTCGATGACCACCTTCAGTCCGGAAAGCTCTCCGGGAACCAGGCCCGACTGCCCGATCGAAAACTCGATGAACTCCCGCGTCCGGTTGATCAGTCTCAGTCGGCCGCCCGGCGCGGCGGCCGCCCGGCCGGCGGCGTGATAATGCTCGCGCACGCGGGCCAGCCCGCCCATCGGCCCGCAGTTCAGCCCCACGGCCTGCACGCCCGGCACGACGAACTTCACGCCGATGTACTGCCGGGGGTTGTGCGAGGCGGTGATCATCAGCCCCATGGTTGCCGGATGCTGCAGGCTGACGTGGTGGAACAGGAAGTAGCCGTGGGGCGTGCCGACTGGATCAGCACACAGGTACGTCCGCATGCCCATGCGGACCGCGGTCTCGGCCGCCAGCTCCGCCACGCATCCGGCCGCAAGCCGCCCGTCACGGGCCAGCACCACGGTGTCGGCGTTCAACTCGCGTCCGTAGGCCACGGCCGCCTCGAACAGCCGGCGGACCTGGCCATCGTCGAATTCCTGCTCCTCCCAGCGGGCATCATAGACCTTGATCGGGTCCGGTGCGCTCAAGCTCGGGCCTCCATCGGAACCAGACTGGACGGGACTCTCCGCGGCTGCATCATAGCCCCCTCCGGGGCTGTTTCCAACCCCCTCTCGAGGCGATACCATGTCGCCGGCGGCGCGGTTCTGCGGCGCAGGTTCACGCCGCGCCGGCAGTTCACCCCGTACAGCGAGGTCGCCCCGTGCGCTATCGCATTCTGCAAGGCAGCAGCGGCGGTCTGGAGGACGTGGAACGCTTCGTCGCGGACATCGCCGGCATGATCGGCGGCGCCGAGGGTCCGACCGCGGGACTGTTCGCGCCGGGCGCCCCCGTCCATGTCGCCCGGGCACCCGGCCGTCTGGACGTCATGGGCGGCATCGCCGATTACTCCGGTTCACTCGTGCTGCAGCTGCCGATCCGCCAGGCCGCGCGGGTCGCGGTGCAGCCCCGCAGCGACCGGCGGCTGGTTGTCGTGACGCGCGGAGACATGCCGCCGGGCCGCCGGGCCGCGGCGGATTACCCGCTGGACGACCTTGCCCCCGGAGGCCGGCCGATCGACTATGCCCGGGCCCGCGACCTGTTTCGCCGCGATCCGGCCACGTCCTGGGCAGCCTACGTGGCCGGGGCGTTCGTGGTGCTCATGCGCGAAAAGGGCCTGACCTTCGATCGCGGCGCGTCGATGCTGATCGACTCCAGCGTGCCCGAGGGCAAGGGCGTCAGCTCTTCGGCCGCCATCGAGGTGGCCGCCATGCAGGCGATTCTGAACGCCTGGAGCGTGAACCTGCCCGGCCGGGAGCTCGCCCTGCTGTGCCAGAAGGTGTAAAACCTCGTGGTCGGCGCGCCGTGCGGAATCATGGATCAGATGACCAGCGCCTGCGGCCGGTCGGGCCGGCTGCTGGCCCTGCTGTGTCAGCCGGCCGAGCTGCAGGGCAATCTGGAGGTCCCCGACGGGCTCGGACTGTGGGGCATCGACTCGGGCGTGCGTCATTCGGTGGCCGGCGCGGACTACGGGGCGGTGCGGGTCGGTGCGTCCATGGGCTACCGCATTCTGGCCGGGGCCGCCGGGCTGCAGGCCGGGCCGGCGGGCGCCGGGCGGATCCGGATCGACGATCCGCTGTGGGGCGGCTGCCTGGCCAACGTCGCGCCTTCGCTGCTGGAGTCGCGGTTCGCCGGGGTTCTGCCCGAATCGCTCAGCGGCCGGGAGTTCCTCGATCGCTGGGGCGGGATCACCGACGAGGTGACCGCCGTCGATCCCGGGCACGTTTACGCCGTGCGGGCGCCGACCGCCCATCCGGTGTACGAACACTTCCGCGTCCGGGCGTTCAGCCGTCTGCTGGCCGGGGATATGGCCGATGCGGTCCGCATGGAACTGCTGGGCGAGCTGATGTACCAGAGCCACGCGAGCTACTCGGCCTGCGGACTGGGCTGCCCGGGCACCGACCGCCTGGTCGAGCTGGTCCGCCAGGCCGGGCCGGCCTGCGGGCTGTACGGGGCCAAGATCACCGGCGGCGGCTCCGGCGGGACGGTGGCGGTGCTGGGCCGCCGCGACGCTGCCCCGGCGGTGCAGGCGATCGCCGACCGCTACGCCGCCGAAACCGGTCACCAGCCGGTGATCTTCAGCGGATCCTCCGACGGGGCGGAGGCCTTCGGCACCCTGACCCTGGCGGTCTGAGCCGGCAGGGCCCGCCCCGCGGGACGCGGTCTACGGCGAAGACGGCGCGGAGGCGACGGCCGCGTTGAGCCGCTGGCGGAACAGCTTCAGCTCGCGTTTCTGCGTTTCGGTCACGAACCCGTCGCACATGTAGTCCTCCCACAGCACGCCGGGGCAGTGCCCCTCCTCATACTGGGCCCGCCAGACCGGATAGGCCGCCTGGAGCACGTGCATCATCAACGCTTTGGCGGGCCGGGGAAGGTTGTAGTTCATCTGATAGTCGCGGCCGTAGTGGGGGTTGACCAGCATGTCGCGGGCGGTGCAGAACTGCGGGAGGTAATTGCCGCGCATGCCCTGCTCGGAAAGCCGGCGCAGCAGAGTGCGCCACTCGGTCTCGGTGTAGGGGAGGGTGGTGTAGTCGCTGTGGTAGCGGAACACCTTGCGGCGGGCGAGCACCTCGGCGATCAGGGCCTGCCGCCGCTGGGAGTAGCGCACGTGCCGCATGTGCGGATTGGGGTCGTCGGCGTCCACCGGAACCGGCACGATCGAGCCCTCCGTGCGGATGTTGATCTGGGCCTTCGGGATCACCCGCCGGACGTGCCGGAGGATCTGCTCGTAGATGTCGCAGCGCAGCTCGGTGCGGAACAGGTCCCAGTCCTCCGTGGCCGCGGTCCAGTCGTGGAAGGGATGCTCCGGCCGGTTGTACACCGGAGCCAGATGGGTCAGGTCGGCATCAAACGGCCGGCCTTCGTTGCCCTGGTCCTTCTGCGGATCGATCTCCTCGTAGCTCGTGTACGCGGTGCCCCAGGCCTGGTTGAGCCGCTCCAGCGACCCGTATCGTTCGGCCAGCCAGCGGCGCCAGCGTTTCAGGGCCTCTTCGCCCAGGACGTAGCGCACGTTGATGTCGTCCCGGTGCCAGCCCCAGGAGTCCTCGACGTCGATCGGCACCTCGCCGTCGGCCGTGCGGTACCAGAGGCGGCCCCACCGTTTGTGATTGAACAGAATCGCGCCGGCGTAGAGCCTGGGAAAGTCCGGGTGGGCCACGTCCAGGTCCGGCGAGCCGGCGTAGGTGTACACCATCTGAACGAACGGCACGTCGATCGGCTCACGCCAGTAGTGGCGGCCCAGGTGCAGCACGTGGGCGGTCCGGGCGGGGAACAGTCCCCAGCCGAACACCGGCACGCGCGTCCGGGGCACGATCGCGTCGTAGTAGTATTTCCACGTCTCGGCCTGGATGTCGCCGACGAAGGCCTCCTCGCTGTAGATCTGCGGCTGGTGCCAGTCGCCGGCGGTGGTGCAGATGACGTTGACGCCCAGGTCGAGCATCTCGCGCAGCCGCTCGGGCAGATGCTGCTCGGGGTTGGGGCCCAGCTGCGAGCTGCTGCGCATCGCCGGCATCACCTGGGTGCAGAGCGCCGGCTCGGCCTTCCCGTCGCGGACGACCACGAAGGGGTTGTCAGGCCGCGGCCGGATGGCCAGACCGGCCGGGGAAACCTCCAGCGGCACCTCGGCGGTGGTGATCCGCCCGGCGGTGTTGCCGATCAGCTTGAGCACCACGTGCCGGGTCCAGGGCGCCACCTGAAGATGGAGCGTCTCGCGCGGTCCGCCGGCCACCTCCTCGCGTTCGAAGATCCGCAGGCCGGTCATGAATTCCTCGAGCCGGCGGATGTGCCGGGGCATGGGGTCGGGGTCCGGATCGATGGCCGACTCCTCCACCCCCTCCAGCGGCGTCTGGGCCGCCTCGGCGGCCACCGTGATCGGCACCCTGAGGACATGCCAGGTGCGGCCGGACCACATGTTGATCGACCAGTTGAAATCCCGGTTCCAGCGATAGGCCGCCTGGTACTCGATCACATGGCGGCCCAGAGGCAGCGTCCGGCAGTGCACCGGGTCGGGCGCAGGGTGCCAGAAGCTGACCCACTGCTCGAAGGACTCGCCCGGATACAGATACTCCAGGTGACGCTCGAACTGATTGATGGGCCGGGCCTCGCCGACCGGCCGGCCCTGGTCGTCCAGCAGACGGGCGATCGGCACGGCCATCCAGCCGCCGAAGCCCTCGGGGTCCAGAATCGTCCGGCCGATGTTGGTGATCCGGAACTTGAAGAAGGTGTAGCTGCCCTGCTTGACCGTCCCCGAACGGGTGAAGGGCTCCAGCACATAGGGCGGGAAAACCTTGTGCCGGCTCTTGGCGGTCAGCCGCGAGACCCGCGAAGGGTCGAACACGCCCGTCACGCTTCCGAGATACTCGATCCGCAGATCCATCGGCCCGGGCACGGCCAGGTCGTAGAGGTGCCGCCCCGCCCGCCGGTCCTTGTCCTCGAAGGCCACGGCCTCGACCGCGATCCGCTGGTCGGGGCCGCAGTCGCCCGACAGCTCGAACTCGATCGGCACGGCGTCGTAGGCCTCGGCGGCCTCGGGGACCCGGGCGGTCAGCTTCAGCTTGTCCAGTTTCAGCTCCACCGTGCGGCGGGCGATCCGCGCGTACTTCTCCAGCCGCCCCAGCTCGCGGGCTTCCTGCGAGAGCCGCACGTAGTCCACACGCGGCACCTGGCCGGAGGCGACTCCGATCAGGCACCCCACGACCCATACCGGTCCCCAGGTTGCTCCCATACGCATCGAAACTCCCTCCAGGACAGCTCTTCCAACCGGGTTGCGCCGACCGGGGCGGTCTGCCGCCCACCGGAACCACCCCCCGGCGGTCAGCAGTGTAGTCGCCTGCACCGGGCGATGGAAGAACGCCCCCCAACGGACATGCGCCGCAACCGGTAGCATCGACCGGGCTGCGCGGCCCGCCGGCCAAGCACCGGAGAGGTCGGACCGCCGGGAAGAACACAGCCCCGGGCCAGGACAAAGTTGCCAACCGGCGCCCCGCCGCTATGATCCGCTCGGCGACCGCCTGCCCGGGCCGGCGGATCGGACCCCAGCGATGAAAGGAGTACCCATGTCGCCTCAGCAGCCACCGGCATTCATGCCCCGACGGGACTTTCTCAAGCAGTCGGTGTTCACCGCCGGCGCGATCGGCGCCGCCTCCGGTGTGCCCGCGGCTCAGGCCGGCGCCGCATTGAGCCCCGGGCTCGCGGCCGCCAGTCCGCAGGCTGCCGCGCCGGGCGCC
>CAZSYS010000167.1:8850-9786 GCA_964611365.1 uncultured Planctomycetales bacterium | reverse complement strand
AGGCTGCAGACCCATGCGCCCGGCCGGCAGGGGCGCCGGCCGCTGCGGCGCTTCGCGTGACCCATGCGCGACCGGAAATCAGATCCCCGGCCGGCAGCAAGGCCGGGCGGCACGACGCGGCGCCGGCCGCTGCAAGGGCGGCAGCGTCGCTCCTGATCCCGGGATTCACAACGCTGCACCAGGACGATAGAATCCTGCCCGTGGACTCCACCCGCGCCAGTCTGATCCTGCGCGTCCGCGACCCCCGCGACCAGGTCGCCTGGCGCGAGTTCGAAAGCCTTTACGGCCCGCTCCTTTACCGCTACGCCCGGGCCAGGGGGCTCTCCCGCGAAGACGCCGAGGACCTTCGCAGCCAGTGCCTGGCCGTGGTCGTGGAGAAAATCGCCAGCTTCGACTACGACAAGGCCCGTGGCGGATTCAAGAACTGGCTCCGCCGCATCGCCCACAACCGGATCGTCGACAGCTTCCGCCGCCGGCGGGAGAAGCAGGCCGACAGCATGGTCTTCAAGGCGGTCCAGGACGAAGAGCCCGGCCCCGACGAGGTCTGGGACGCCCACTGGCGCCGCCAGCACCTGCAGTACTGCCTCCAGCAGGTCCGCGGGGAGGTGTCCGACGTCCACTACCGCGCCTTCCGGTTGCTGGTGTTCGAGGAACGCAGCGTCGAGGAGGTCTGCGCCGCCTGCGACATGAACGCCAACCAGGTCTATAAGGCCAAGTCGCGCATCCTCCAGCGCGTCCGCGAGAAGCTCGCCGAGCTTGGATTGTCCGAAGAATGAGCCCCTGGCCGGAACGCCCGCGGGCCGAATGCCCTCGCCCGGCTCGACCGTCGGCCTGCTCCGACTTCGCACACGGCTTACCCGCGGCCGGCAGAGACGCCGGGCGCCGCGCGAGGCGTGCTGCCCGCCAGACGTGGCGTTTTCCGCCCTCGACGGCCCG
>CAZSYS010000167.1:0-8840 GCA_964611365.1 uncultured Planctomycetales bacterium | reverse complement strand
GCACGGAGGCCGGCCGCTACGGCGCTGCGCGATGCCAATGTGCGGCCATGTTGGACGGCCGGCAGGGGCGCCGGCCGCTACAGCGCTGCGCGGCGCCGGGCGCTACGGCGCGCGGCGTAAGGTCGTCCGCGGAGGCAGGCGGGGTTACTGGTCGCTGACCGCGTTGTAGTAGCCCACCGGCTCGGTCACCACCACGCGGTCCGGAAGCTCGTTGCCGTAGAGGCAGCGCGTGCGGTCCACGGTGGTCTGCGTCCGCAGCCAGACCGGCGGATCGGCCGTGTCGCCGACCACGGTGTAGACCGTGTAGGCGTGGTTCTTCACCGTCGCCCAGTCCTGCAGCCGCACCACCGGCGTCACCAGCTGCAGGTAACCCAGGTAGCTGTACGGCCGCGGGGCAATGGCCGCCAGCTCCGGCGTGTTGTAGGTCTGGTTGTCGTAGGCCAGGCGCAGGCCCGGCAGCGTCGGGTTCGTCACCTGCGTCGAGTCGATGGTGTAGGCGTACGGCAGGCGCACCTCGCCGACCACCTCGCACAGCGTGCCGATGGTCAGCAGGCCGGGCTGGGTCTGCTGGTTGAACGCGACGAACCCGTCCACTTCCCGCCTCTCCCGCCGCGAGACGATCGACCTGGCCAGCGCCGGCCCGATCGTCGGCAGCCCGGCCGTGCGGTCCACCTGAGTGGGCAGGACGTCGCCGTTCTGGTCGTCCATCACCTCACGCACCAGGTGCTGTCCCGGCCTGTTTCGAGCGTCTTCTTCGGCCGGATCCAGCCGACCCGAGAGGATCTCACGCACCGGCACGCCGGCCATCGGCAGAGCCTCGCCCCCGGCCGGCAGCGCCCGCGTCGTCGCCCCCGCGGCCGTATTGGCCACGGTCGTCCCCCGGATCGCGTCCGGCAGCACCGGCAGCCCGTCGAGCACCCACCAGGGCGCGTAGTTGATGTTGATCCGCCCGCGGACCTTCGGCCCGAACGGCGCCGGAGCATCGCTCACCCGATCCACCGCCGGGTAGTACGGGAACGACGGTAGCGGCAGGTTGGCGAAAACCGGGTTGTTGTAAACCCTCGCCCCGGCGTACTGCTCCTCGTACTGCGGGTCGTTCAGGTTGCCGAAGTAATACAACTCCTCCAACGGCAGGGCGGTGAAGTAGTTGAACACCATCTGCCCCCAGGGCACGTCCGGCCGGCCCATGCCGGCGGTGTTGTCCTGGCAGCTCTGGACGGCGTCGAACACCGGCAGGTGGCCGTTGTCGAGCTTGAGCATCTGGGCGGTCAGCAACCCGCCGGTCTTGTCGCCGGGATTCCGCGTCGCGGCCACAGTCGCCGGCAGCCACTCGTTGGCCGTCCCGGCCAGGTCCTGCCGGTGCTCGTGGGCGTACCGGCTGACCAGCAGCAGCGTGCCGGTCGTCGGGAAGGCCAGGGCTCCGCCGCTGCGCCCGTCCACCCCGGCGTCGGCGACGAGAACGGGGCAGGAAGCCAGCGGGCCGCGGTTGGCCGGCACGTTGATCAGCGGGAAGTGCTCGACCGGCACCGTCACGCTGCCGGGCTCGCGGAGGTAGATCGAGCGCCCGTCGGACTCCCAGGCCAGCAGCTCCTGGTTGCTGATCAGCGCCTGATCCTGGCCATCCAGGTACACCTGGTGGCGGAAGGGGGTCAAGGTGTCCGGATGGACGGGGATGCTGCCCATGAGGTTGTGCTGAGGCGGCCGGTCGGTCGGCCGGGTACGCACGATGTTCGGCACCCCCGCGATCAGCAGGGCACCGTGCTCGTTGGTGCTGTCCTCGTCGTACGGCAACGGGAAGGTCATCTGCCGCGCGAGCGTGAAATGCCAGTGCACCGGCCGGGCCGGATCCGGCTCCTTGCGGCGCTGCAGACTGCTGTCCCAGACGAACCTGTCGTTTTCGTCGTCGGGGTTCGGCCGCAGCGACAGGTCCGGCCGCCGGGCCCAGCGGTCGCCGTTGGGGCCGTAAGTCTCGTGGGCGCTCTCCCAGCGACCCATCACCGGGGCGAGCCGGTCGATCTCCATCTGCGCGTCCAGGACGGCCAGGCCGGCCGGGCCGACGGCCAGGGCCTGGCGCTGGACCAGCCGGATGCTGCAGCCGGGGCTCATGTCGCCGGCCGGCAGGTCCAGTCCGTCGCTCACCGTCACGCGCCCGGGGTCGGTCACATCGACCACCTCGCCGGGCAGGGTGGGGCCCAGCAGGGCCTGCAACTCCGCGGCCAGCGTCCCGGCCGCGTTGGTGATCACCAGGTACCCCCCCGCCGGGATGGTCCCCAGCAACCCCAGGCGGGCCTTGACCTCCTCGGCGCTGTCCTTCACCTGAAGCTCGATGATCGAGCCGCTGGAGTTCGACAGCGGGATCGGCGTGTCATAGGGGTTGTACAGCTCCACCGCCCAGACCGACTCGGCCGAGATCGCCGCGTCGGCGCCCTGCTTGCGCCACTTGGGGGGCAGACCGGTCTCCGGCTGCACTACGAACCGCACATAGGCTTCGGTGATGTACGGCTGCTTCTCGACGCCGAGGACGCGGACCGCCGGCGTCGCGCCGGGACCCTGCGGCCACTCGAGGTAGGTCGGAAGATCGACATCGAGCGTGCCGTCCTGGCCCACGCCAGCCGTGGCCGTGCTCCAGTAGTCAGTTGAGGCGTCCGCGAAGTCGATCGCGTTGACCGCCAGCTGGGCGGCCGTGCGGAGCTGCTCGAGGAGCTGCGGCTCGGTGGGGTTTTCCGCGGCACTGCCCGGCACGGTGGTGTGCTGGATCATGGCCAGGAAGTGCGCGGTCAGCTGCTCGGCCCGGCGGTACGACGGCAACCCCTCGAAGCCTCCCAGCGCGGCGTTGTACACCGGCTCCAGCACGTCGCGGAGGCTGAACTGCGTCCGCAGCCCGGGCACGTTGAAGACCCCGGGCACGACGTAGGGGCTCTGGGCCGGCACGCGCACGGAACCGTAGGCGTTGGGCGGGCGGGTGGGGATCGGCACGCCGGTGGTGGTGTCCACACCCTCCTGCGATGTCGGGTTGAGCACGTAGTACAGCGGGCCGGTCACCGTATTCCTGAGCCGCTCCTCCTGCCGCTGCGGGCGGAGCAGGTCGTCGCTGTTGACCGTGGTGATCAGCCGCCGGCGGTCGTAGGTGTCGCGGCCGGGACTGTAGGTCGTCGACGTCAGCGGGGCCGGCGGCATCAGACGCTCGCGCATCCAGTCCCAGTCGCTGTAGCTGCCGTGGAAGACCTGGCTGCCGTTGATCGGCCACCAGTGCGGCGTCCAGGTCCTGAACGTGGTGCCCGCGCCCGACGGGGCCGCATAGCCCAGCGTGACCGGCAGCCGGGCGATCGGCGAGGTGCTCGCCAGGGTGGTGTAATCCTCGTTGGTCGGCAGCATGAAGCGCCGGCGCAGCTTGCGCTCGTCGTCGGTGGTGGTCGCCAGGTCCGGGTAGCGGTTGTCCAGCCCCCACCAGTTGGCCCACAGAAGCCGGGGCTGCTGGGAATAGGACACGCTGCGGTCGTAGCTGTCCTCGGGGTGGATGACCTGGGCCAGCAGCGCCGGATGCGTCAGCTTATCCAGCAGGACCATGCCGCCATGCGGAACGACGCGGCCATACGTCAGGTAGGTCCCGCCGAACATGGCTGAGGTGCCCAGAGTGTTGACAGACAGGGCGTCAGGCACTCCGTCGGCGTCGGCGTCGAGGAATGGATGGCCCGCCTGCCACTCTGGGCGGAAAACCTCCATGCGGTTGGGGGGCGGCTCGACCGGGCTGTTGACCCGCAGGACGTCGAGGCCCCAGGACAGGGCGAAGATACGCCAGTCCTGCCAACCGGGCCCGGTGGAATAAATCTCCGGGCTCGAGATCAGCAGGTCACCGTTGCGGAAAGCTGTCGCAAGGTCCCCGCTGCCGATGTATCCCGCGAAATCCGCGTAATCCTCCGCCGGCACCTGGTCGCCGCCGGTGGTCGGGTTCAAGGGCCCCCAGGCGTTGTAGGGGATGCCGTCGGAGCCGACGATGTCCTGGCGGAGCTGGACCAGCGTGGGGGTGTCCACGGCGTCGGCGATGCCCCGGATGTTGCGCGCCGCCTGCTTCTGCTCGGTGGTCTTGCGCTCGAAGCGGGCCACGATCAGGTGCGTCGCCCCGACGATGAACAGCATCGCCAGGACGCCCACCACCATGATGAGCACCGTTCCGCGGCGTCCAGGCCGCCGAGTGGCCGGGATGGTCCTCACGTCGGTCATCTCCAGGCTACCTCCGCAAGCATTGTACGACCTGCCAACTGACCCGCGGCAAAATGCATAATCGCAATAAATAAAGCTTCGCTGAATTATCCGGGAAGTCCCCCTGCCGCAGGTATCGACCGGCAGGGCACCGGCAGTCGACGGAAAAGGACCCGGCAGACAACCCGCTGGCCCAAGGCGTCGCCGCACCGGGCCGGGGCGTCCCCCGCATGCGGCCGGGAGGCGTGCCGGCACGGCATCGGCAACAGAGAAGGCGCACGTGTTGCCCGGCGGCGGACCGGGCGGCGTTTCGGCGGATCTGTCGGTTATCCGTCCGGGCTTGTGCCCTGGTGAGGGAGGTCTGGCGATTCCCGATGGGCTCGGAGGAATCGTCCGTGGCCCCGGGGGCGATGCGGCCTGCGGCCGGTCAGCGGGCCGAGTGAATCCGCCAGGGGCTCAGGCGCGAGGTGTCGTCGCCCAGCAGGAAAAGATCGATGTCGTCGGTCAGCATGCGGGCGTCGTTGTCCATGATGCGGCGATAGCGTTCCTCGCGTTCGCGGCCGCTGTAGGCGATGCCGTCGGCACAGCCGGTGCCCAGAAAGCCCGTGACCACGACCGCAGCCAGCAGCAGCATGCGCCAGATCATTCCAGCCTCTCCTGTGGGAACACCGACCGCGGCAGGCGCAGGCCTGCAGGGCGGGACTGCCGACGCTTCGACAGGCCGGCATTCTAGAGGGCCGCCGCCGGACGTGTCAAACGCCCGCGTGCCGGGCCCCGCCGGCCCGGGGGGAGGTCGCAAGGCTCCGCCGGAGGCCCAGGCGGCGGACCGGTCGGCCTACGGCAGGCAGGCCCCCCCGGCCATTTCCATCGGAGCCCCCACGCACCGCTGGGCCAGCCCGAAATCGACCTGATCCACATCGCCGTCGTTGTCGAAGTCGGCGTCCGCGCCCGGCGGGCAGTTGCCGCCGGGGGCGCCGCCCGGGCCGGTGAAGCAGGCCAGGAAGATGTCCAGATCCGCCTGATCGACGTCGCAGTCGTCGTCCAGATCGGCGGCCGGGGCGGCCGGGCCGACGGTGCAGAGGTTGACCGAAAGGTACTCGAGGTCCTCCAGGTGGCCGTTGCCGTTGACCGAAGCGGGAACCTGGTATGCTGGCCGGAGGGCTCCGCTGTCGGCGGTGGCATAGACGCCGACGGCCAGGTGCACGCAGGCCGGCAGGACGCCGAACTCCTCGCGGAGGTTCAGCGTGCCCTCGAGCACGCCGCCGTTGGGGCCGGTGAAGGCCTGGCTGGCGCCGGTGGCGTCGAACCAGGCGCAGTAACCGTTGTCGTTCTCGTCGGCCAGGAACGCATCCCAGCCGGCCACCTGCCCGGCCTTGGCCCAGGGGGCCGAACGCATCGCCCCGGGCGTGCGGGCCAGGAAGATGAAGTGGTCATTGCCTTCGCCGGCGTCGTTGCAGGCTACGTAGAGCACGTCGCCCTTGAGTCCGGCGTACAGCGTCATCCCGCCGTTGGCCGAGACGGCGAAGGCCTCGGCATCCGGCTGCCCGTCCATCACCCACCGGTCGGGCGTCTGGCCGCCGGAAACCTCGAAATGCCAGTCCTGCCCGCCGTTGTTGTCCCAGGTGCCGGCGCCGTTATGGAAGACAACGTCCAGCTGCGTGGCCGACGACGAGACCGGCACGGTCACCTGCCAGACGCCGGCGGGGGCGTTGAAGGTCATGGCCGGGTCGGGCGAGATCACCGGGTTCCAGGCGTTGAACCCGTAGTGGGCGTACACCGCGCCGGCCCCGGCCAGCGGCCGGCCGGCGGGGTTGTAGCGGATGGTCGCGTTCTGCCCGGCCTGCGGCGGATCGGGGGCAACCTCGACCACCGGGTCGGTGCCGCCGCCGCTGCCGTCGCCGATCCACACGTGCTGGATCGGGCTGCGCCGCGTGCAGCCGCGGGTGTCGACCGCCTCGACGTAGTAGTCGATCAGCACGCTGCGCAGGCCGGTGACCTGAACGTGGTACTGGTCGGCGATATAGGCGGGCAGTTCGAAGAAATCGATGTTCGGGTCGTTGTACACGTTGCCCGCGGGAAAGACCCGGCGGGTCATGGGCAGCGACTGCCAGGATCCGACCTCCGGGCCGCCGGCGTAGGTTTCGTTCTGGAAGCTCTCGAGCGGATTGACGCCGTCGGCGTCCAGGCGGTACCGGAGCGTCACCCCGGCGATGCCCGACACGTCGTGCGCGAACGTCCAGATCCAGAAATCGCCGCCGTCCAGGCTGGTGCGATAGCCGTACTGGGGCCCGAAGTTCAGCCCGCCGGGGTTCCACGGGTGTCGCTGGGGGATCCAGACGGTCGGCGCCGTGGCGTCGGCCGAGCCGTCGCCGATGACCGCGCCGGCCAGCCGGCAGGCCTCGTTGCAGGCGATGGTCGGCTTGACTTCCATGTCCAGCGAGGTGCCGTAATACATGTAGCCCGAGTTGAGGGCCGCCAGAAAGTAGTGCCAGGCCCGCTCGGCGGCGGTGGCGGAGGCGTCGGGGCTGAGGATGCCGGCGATCCCGACGCCGCCGGCGATCTGCTCGGCGGTGTCGACCCGGTTCTGGGCGGCGGTGATCACCGCCCAGTTGCGTTCGTCCTCGGCCCATCCGCCGGGGATGTCGATGCGCCCGTCGGCCCGGACCGGCGGCCAGTTCCAGTTGAGCATGATCGGCGAACCGAAATCGCCGTCGGCGTTGACCCAGGCCCCGTCCTCGACGTGGACGAAATCGCCGGCGGGCACGGGATGGTCGGCCAGGTACTTCCCGACCACGCCGGCGGTGTAGCCGGCGCCCTGGGCGGCGGCCACGAGGTTGGGCACGGCCTCCATGTAATAGCTGTAGCCGCCGCCCCAGGCGTTGTCGCCGTCGTGGGCAAGCACCACGAGCATCGGCCGCGCGGGGTTGTTGAACGCCTGGAGGTTGTGGAAATGACCCAGGCCCATGGGGGCATAGCCGTCCTCCCAGCCCAGAGCCTGAGCGCAGGGCACCACGATGACGGAGTACGCCTGGCCGGTTTGAGGATCGATGTGCCGGGCGCGATGAGGGGTGAAGGCCAGCGGCACGGCCTCGGCCGGAGCGCAGCCCCGCGAGATGCTGACGCGGTAGTAGTTGCCCTGGGCGGGGTTGACCTGGTCGGCCCGGTTCGGCGGGTCGCAGTTGACCCCGCCGCTGCCGAGGACCACCGGGAAGTCGGCGCAGGCCCGCGAGAGCTTCTCGCCGCTGACAAAAACCCAGTCGATGCCCTCCTCGGCCAGCACCCGGATCAGACGGGTGCTGAACGCCATTTCCGGCGGAAAGAGCCCGCGCGACATTTCCGGCGAGGAACCCCAGGCATCCGCGTAGGCTGCCTTGTAGAGCTGGATGGACCTGCGCACCGCGCTGTCGTCGCACAGCGGCAGCAGCGGGTGGTGGAAGGGGAATACGACGATGTCGCAGCGGGTCCTGGGCGTGCCGGCGATCAACCAGCCCCGGGCCTGGCGCATGGGCACGTTCCACGACGCGGTGTAGCCCAGCTGACCGGCCAGGCCCAGGCTCCGGACGTTCTCGATCAGCCCGCCGGAGTAGCTAACCTGGGCCCCGGCCTCCGGGTAGCCCAGAATCAGGTTGATCGCGTCGCGGACGCGGTACTGGTAGACCGCGACGCGGTCGTCCTTGCCGAAGATCTCGCGCAGGTCGTTGGCCGGGTGGGCGGCGCCGCCGTCCTTGCGCACGATCGAGGGCCAGGCGACCTCGTAACGGTCCGGCGGCGGAACCTGCCGGTCGGGCCAGTAGATCGGCTGCTCGAGGTGCCACAGGTAGGTGAAATGGAGCTTCTCGGCCAACGCCGGAGCAGCCGTCGCGGCCAGCATCAGCCCCCAGCAGAAAACCTGTTTCGACCGGGTAAAACGTTCAACCTTGGGGACCGTCACGGATCGCCGGTGGACGTGCATCGCCGTAGAGTCCTCGTTCGGGCATCCGGAAGGGACGTCGGCCTTGCGGCCACACGGTCCATTGTAGCATTCCGCCCGGTCCGGCCCAACAGGCCCGCGGATGTCCTCGGCCGGGCGGTTTCGGGCCCGCCCGATGTCCCCGGCGGAGAAGCGGGGTGCGACGGCATCGGCAAAGGCCGGACCTCGCGCCCCGGCAGGCCCCGGCGGGTATTAGCGGGCGGCACGGGTCCGCGGCCGGCCGCGGGCCCCCCGGAGCAGACCCGCCCCGCCCCCCCCGGGCCGGACCCGCCGTCGGGACGGCCGCGCTGAGCGACCTCTGCGGCCGGGGCGTGAAAGCGTCCGGCGCAACCAACAGAGTTGTGGGCGTCCGGCTGTCGGCGGCTCCGTTCCCCGGCGGCCACCCTTGGATCAGACTCCGCCGGCCGGTTCCGGAATACGCGCGGCGTTTGCCGCGGGTCCGGCCCGGGATGCTTCGACATTCCAATCCGGCCCGCACGACGGGGGCACGGCCCCGGCGGTCAGCTCGGCTGCCGGAAACGATTTCGGAAGGCTCATGCTACAATCTCCGCGTGCCGGGCGGCGAGACCAAGCGGTCTTATTCCCGAGCTGAGGTGCGCCGTCTGCTCGGGGTTTCCGCCCGCCTGCTCGCGCGCTGCGCAGAACGCTGGACCCTCGTACCGCATAGCCT
>CAZSYS010000166.1:0-9848 GCA_964611365.1 uncultured Planctomycetales bacterium | reverse complement strand
GGTGCTGGCCCTGGCTCAGGTGGTCTCTTTCGACGAGGTGGTGCGGAGCCTGGGGGCCTACCTGGCCTGCGACGCCGAGGTGGCCTCGATCCTCAGCTGCGGGTGAGAGCCTTTGCCCCGCCGTTCCGCCGCAGCGGGCAGACCGGCTGCCGCGGGCGGGGCGCCCGGTCGCGGTTTTCTTTTGAGCGGAGCGCATGGCCGCAGATCAGAACGTGTCGCGACAGGTCCGACGGGTTCAGAGGCTGCCCACTTCCCCCGGCGCCGCGATGGAGTTTCTCCGTCTGGCCCGGATGGACGACATGCCCATTGCGCTGCTGACCCGGGCGATCGGGACCGACCCGGTGATGGCCATGCGCATCCTGCGTTATGCGAACTCGGCCATGCTCGCGGCGGCCAAACAGGCCAGCGGCCTTCGTGAAGCCATCTTCCGGCTGGGGATGCGTTCTACCCGGCTGACGATGCTCAGCTTCACGCTGGCCACGCCCCAGGAGCAGGCCCGCTGTCCGGGCTTCGACGACGACCTGTTCTGGAGGCACTCGCTGGCCTGGGCCCTGGCCGCCCGGGAGCTGGCCTCACCCCTGGGCACGGCCGCCGCGGAGCTGGCCCATGTCGCCGGACTGCTGGGCGGCGTGGGCAAGCTTCTGCTGGCCGCGACCGTGCCGGACCGCTACGACGAAATCCTCCAGCAGGCCGGGGGCGTCCTGGCTGAAACCGCCGTCCTGGAGACCCGGCAGTTCGGAACCAATGCCCAGCTGGTGGCCGCCGACCTGATGTGCGAGTGGGGGCTGCCTCCGATGCTGATCAGCCTGGTTCGCTATCAGTCCAACCCGGCCCACCCCAACCTCGGGGCTGAGGAGCGTCCGCTGGCCCGGATCGTCAGTTCGGCGGCGGGCCTGGCGACCGTGATCGTCGGCCGGGAAGCGGCATCCGGGGCGGAACCCAAGGTGACCTCGTGCCTGGCGATCAGCGACGCACAGTGGCAGGCCATTCGCACGGCCTGCCTCGAACAGTGGGCGATCCTGGAGCAGGGCCGGGGCCCGGGAGTGGATCCGGCGGCGCTGCAGGCCGAGGCGGCGCGGACGCTGGGCGAGGTCAGCATCGCCCGACGGCTCAAGACCCGCGAGCCGCCCGCCAGGCCCCCTCAGCCGAGCTGTGCCGCCGGAGACATCAACAAGCTGACCGGCCTGCCCGGGGCCGTCGCGCTGGGGCGCAAGCTTTCGGAGATCCTGAACCCGGCAGGCCGCCGGCCGCACATGATCGGCCTGGCCCTGGCACGCATCGACCGCCTCGACGAGATCGCCCGCAGCCACGGCCGCGAGGTCGCCGACGCGGTGCTTCGCGGGGTCGGACTGACGCTGGCCGAGAACCTGCGCGGCGACGACTTCCTGGCCCACTACGGGGCGGACGGATTCGCCATCCTGTTCCAGAATCTCGACCGCCTGACCGCGGCCCACTTCAGCGTGAAACTCCGCCGGGCGATCGAGGTCGCCGAGATCACCGTCGAGGACCGCGCCTATCGGGCCTCCGTCAGCCTGGGCGTGGTGCTCGCGCCGTGCGCCGACGGCGGGATCGGCCCCGGTCAGCTGATCCAGGCCGCACGGTACCAGCTCAACCTCTCGATCGACAAGGGCGGAAACTGCTGCAGCATGAAGCAGCTGGAAACTGTCGGTGCGGCCGGCGCCTGAGCCGCGCTCGGAAGGTTCCGCGGTGGCCTGGACGCGCGGGAGCGGGCAGCCTGTTGGACTCTGCCTGGGCGGCCGCCGGGGCAGTGGCGGCGCCCGGACGCGCTTCGGCCGCGTTTGGAACCGGCCGGCGGGCCGATTATCATCCAGCCCCGCGAGCCGCGAGGCCCGCGAATCCACAGTCCTCCCGAGCGCAAGCCATGAAGCACGACATCAGGCGACGCGACCTGCTGGGACGTTCCGCCGTGGCCGCAGCCGCGGCGCTTGCCGGGTCTTCCACGATGGCTCGCGGAGCCGAGGAAACCGCCGAACACGATGCCCCGATCTCCGGGCCCCGGCGATACCGGCTGGGGCTGGTGACCTACAACCTGGTGTTCGACTGGGAGCTGCCGGGGCTGATCGACGTCTGCCGGGAGATCGGCCTGGGGGCCCTGGAACTGCGCAGCACGCATAAGCACGGCGTCGAGCCTTCGCTGACCGCCGAGCAGCGCCGGGAAATCCGCAAGCGGTTCGAGGACGGCGGCGTGACCCTCCTGGGGCTGGGGTCGGCCTGCGAGTTCCACTCGCCGGATGCGGCCGAGGTGCGTCGGAACATCGACCTGGCCCGCAAGTTCATCGAGCTGGCCGCGGACCTCGGAGCCCGCCAGGTCAAGGTCCGCCCCAACGGCCTGCCCGAGCAGGTCGAGGAGTCCAGAACCCTCGCGCAGATCGGCGAGTCGCTGCGGACGCTGGGCGAGGCCGCGGCGCCGGCCGGGGTCGAGATTGTCTGCGAGGTCCACGGCCGGCTCACCCAGGAGCCGCCGCGGATGCGCCGCATCATGGAAGCCGCCGCTCATCCGGCGGTCGGGGTCACCTGGAACTCCAACCCCACGGACGTGCAGGGCGGATCGGTCCGCGAGTCCTTCCAGATGCTGCGCAAGTGGATCCTGAACGTGCACATCAACGAGCTGGTCAGCCCGTACCCCTGGCGGGAGCTGTTCGCCCTGCTGAACGAGTCGGGCTACGACCGCTGGACGATGATCGAGGCCCAGGCACTCAAGTCGCGCGAGCCCGAGGACACCACCCGGTTCCTTCGCTACTACCGGGCGCTGTGGGAGGAGCTTTCCCGCCCGGTCTGAGCCGGAACGGACCCGGCGGATCGGCCCGGCGGGTCGGCCCGCCGGCCGCGGGCGGGCTCCGCTCAGCGGGGTGCGTACGCCGCGCGAACCTCCAGCACCCGGCCCTTTCCGCGCGACTCCGGCGTCAGATCGATGTCCTGGCCGCAGATCCGTTCGGCCGGCAGCTGCACCCCGTCGACGAAAACCCGGGCCGGCCGGCAGCCGTGCGGATGCCGCAGGCGCCGGCGGACCCGGTCGGGCGGGTTGCGGCCCGGCAGCCGGACCGTGGCCGTGATCCAGCCGCTGTCCACCCGGGAACGCAGCGTCAGGTCCATCGGGCCGAACTTCGTCACCGCCCGCTCCACGCGGATGACCTTGCCGTCCTGGAGCCACTCGCCCGGCGCCGCCCGACCCAGCCACAGCGTGTCGCCCTCCTCGCGGATCAGCAGCTCGCGCAGCCACATCACAAACCGCGACTCGTCGGAGGTCTTGTACAGCGGTCCGCCCGGCTCGCCCTGCCGCCTGGCCCACTCGGCGAAGCACTGCACGTCGGGAAAGATGCTCAGGGCGTAGGTGTTCCAGAAGGCCCGCAGCGCCGCGGGGATCTCCTCGCGGGCCATGTAGATCGTCGGCGAGTCCACCAGGCAGGGCTGCAGCGTGACGCCGCCGCGCTCGAACCAGGTGCGCTCGTAGTCCTCGATGTTGTAGCCGGACTGCCAGGAGAAGTAGATGTTGTCCTCCAGCTCGTCGAGCATCCAGGTGATCAGCGGGTCGTCCGGGGCCACCACCTCGGCGGTGGCCAGGTGCAGGGCCGGGTACAGAGCCTCACGGATCCAGCCCTCGGTGAGGTGCCGCCATTGATGCACCCGCGAGGGCACGTAGGGCACGAAAAACCCGTCGCGCAGCCGCACCGCGGCGGCCCGGGTCGCGGCCTCGCGCGCGGCGGTCTCGACGTCGCGGCGATAGGCCTCGGCCTCGGCGGCCAGGCGGGGGGCCTCGGGGTGCCCGATCGCGGCCAGGGCCTGGGCGGCGCGCTTCATGCCCAGGTGGAAATAGGCGTTGGTGGCCAGCCAGTACTGAAACTCGATCACGTCCTCCAGCGAGCAGGCCGGGGCCAGGCCGTGCTCCGGGCGCCGGGGCTCGTTCGGCGGCCCCATGGTCGAGGCCCGTTCGCGGATCAGAAAGTCGCAGCCCCGCACCAGGGCCGGCGCCGTGCGCCGCAGATAGGCCTCGTCGCGGGTCATCAGGTAGTGGTCGGCGATGCCCCACAGCACGAAGCCGTGGTTCATCGCATACTCCCCCTGGGTGTAGTCGCCGGCGCTGTGAAAGACGTCTTCCCTGGTCGAAAAGCGGCCGGTCAGGGCCTGGTGCCCCTGGTAGCGGATCATCGGTTCGATGAAGCGCTCGGCCTCGACGTGCTCGCCGCGCATGTCCATCGACCGGGCGATCATCACCGTCTCGTTGGCGAACACCGCGTAGCGCACCGTGCCCACGCCCTGGTTGTACAGGCCGGTCTCCGGATCGCGGTCGGTGGTGATGACGTTGTGCCACAGGTTGGCCAGGTAGAAGTGGTTGACCGCCGGGTCCGGCACCTCGATGCGCATGCCGTGGTCCAGCCGCCGCTTCCAGTAGGCCAGGATCCGCGGCATCTCCTCGTCGAACCGCGCCGCCTGCAGCCGCGCAAGCTCATCGGCGTCCAGCAGATCCACGAACGGGGCCTTGAAGTGGATCACGCGGCTCTCGCCGGACCCCAGCTCGTCGCTCCAGGAGAGGATCTGGGAGCACTCCGGATCGTTTCCCGGGCGCAGCTCCCAGCCGGCCGCCCCGCCGCCGGCTGGCCGCTCCATCGAGATGATGCCCCGCAGCGCCGTCAGGCCCGCCGGCACCCTCGCGGGGTCGCGGCTGCGGATCGCGATCGTGCCGTCCGGCTCGATCCCCAGCGGCTCGGGATGCGAGAAACGCAGGTTCACCCACGCCCGCGCTTTCTGGCCGGAGGTGTTGGTCACCGTCAGCCGGGTGAGCAGGGCCACGGTCTCGTCGCCGCGGCGGGCGACGTCGTCGGCGTAGTCGCCGGCGAGCACCGTGGTGCCCAGGGCGTGCTCGTAATGCATCGGACCGGTCTGCCATTCGACGCGAATCAGCGGCAGATACCCCTCCTGCAGACTGCGCTGCAGCCCCTGGCGGTCCTGTCCGTCGAAAACCGGCTGCTCGCGCGTGTCCAGCAGGGCGAAGAACTTGTCGGCCAGCCGGTTGTCGAAGGCATGCCGGAACACCAGCCGCTCGAAGTCCCGCCCCCGCCTGGTGTGCAGGCTCATGCCCCAGATGGACCAGTCGCCGGCCGGGCTGACGAAGAACTCCTGCCGCCCCGACGGCACGCCCAGCGGCACCCACTGCGGCGGGTCCAGACGGGGGATGCCCTGCATGGCCATCGCCCGGGTCATCTCCGGACGCTCGGTGAGCCGCAGCCGCACCGGCCGGTTCCAGCAGGAAGGCCCGGGGCCCGGATCGTTGGCCATCGTCCGCCCGTGCCGGGATTCGCTGACCATCGCCCCCAGGCTCGGCAGCCGCATCGCGTCCACGGCCATCACGTCCTGCGGCACGAAGGAAAAGCCCGTGGCCTGCGGTTCCGGGCCGGGACGGACGGTGACCCGCGTCAGATCGTTGGAGTTCAGGTCGCGATGATCGCACCAGGCCAGCAGGATCCGCACGCCCGCCGTGCCGCCGGCCGGGAGGTCGGCCTTCCACGCGCAGCCTTCGACGGCCGTCCGGTGCGCGTGCGGCAGCGGCTCGACCGCCAGCAGCCGCCCGTTGACCACCTCCACCCGCCCGGCCGACCGGCCGTCCGCCGCCGCCCGGCACTCGATGTCGAACCGGCCCTGCCGCCATACGGTCTCCCCGTGCACCGTCAACCCCGCCCCGACCGGCACCGCCCCCGACGCGGCGGCCACCCGCACCTTCAGCGTGCGCCGATACGACGGAACCTGACCGCCGGGATACTCCCTGGCCTCCAGGGCCTTCTCCCACTCCTCTTTGCTCAACGCGGGCATGCGGAACACTGCGGTGCCGTCGGCCTCCACCGCCGGGGCCCCGGGCACCGCGACCCACTTGCCGTTCCAGGGGTCGTCCAGCCGCATCCAGCCGCCGGTCCCGTTGGCCGGCCAGACGCTGCCCCACCACTGCAGACTCAGTCCGGCGGCGGTCGCGGCGTCCACGCCGGTGACGCGGACCTCGCGGACCTCGCGCAGGGTGTCCCACTCCACCTGCACGGCCCCGTCCTCACGCGTCATCCGCCCGAACTCGGCCAGGTCCACCCGCTCGCCCTCGCGGGGCGCCGCCGCCAGGCAGGCCGTCGCGCACACCGCGGTCGCAAGCCACCCCCACGGCCGACCAACGCGCGGCCGGAGGCTCCACGGCTCGTTCTGCATGGTCTCGTCCTTTCGATTCAGCCGGCCGCCAGACGCTCGCGGATCCAGGTGCGGGCCGCGGCCAGAGCATCGGGAATACCCTCGAGCCGGGCGCCGCCGGCCTGGGCGAGATCCGGTTTGCCGCCGCCCCGGCCGTCGATGGCCGGCACGATGTGCCTGATCAGGTCCCCGGCCTTGAGACCCTTTTTCACGAGGTCCTCGGTCATGGCGGCCACCAGTTGCGGTTTGCCCTCGACGGCCACCGCCAGGCAGACCGCCGCCGAGCCGGCCTGCGAACGCAGCCAGTCGGCGGCCTCGCGGACCTGCTCGACGGGCACCTCCGGCAGCTCGCCGACGATGACGGCATGCCCGGCGACCTTCTCGGCCTCGTCCAGCAGCTTCTGGCGGGCTCCGCGGGCGTCGGATGAAGCCCCCCGGGTCAGCTGGCGGCGCAGCCTGCGGATCTCCTCCTGAAGGCCTGCGACGCGGGCCGGGAGCTGCTCCACGGCCGCGTTGAGCAGCGCCGCGGCCTGGCGGGCCGACTGCTCCAGCTGCTGCACGGCCTGGACCGCCGCAGGACCGGTGACGGCCGTGATGCGCCGCACGCCCTTGGCGATGCCCTCCTCGCCGATGATCTTGAAGAACCCCGCCTCGCCGGTCCGGGACAGATGCGTGCCGCCGCAGAACTCGGCGGAGAAGCCGTCCTGGCCGATCGAGACCACCCGGACCACGTCGCCGTACTTTTCGCCGAAGAACGCCCGCACGCCGGGCAGCTTCCGGGCCTCCTCCAGCGGCAGTTCCCGGGTGGTCACCGGCAGGTCGGCGCAGATCTTCTCGTTGACCAGCCGCTCGACCTCGGCCAGCTGTTCGGGCGAGACCGGAGCGTTGTGGTCGAAGTCGAAGCGCAGCCGCTCGGGATCGACCATCGAGCCGTGCTGCCGGACATGCTCGCCCAGCACCGTCCGCAGCGCCCAGTGGCACAGGTGGGTGGCGGTGTGGTTCTTGCGGGTCAGTTCGCGGCGGGCATCGACCTGGAGGCGGGCCTGCTGGCCGGCCTCGATCCGCCCGGAGGCCACGCGGCCGACGTGCAGGATGCCGTCGCCCACTTTGCGGGTGGTGGCGACCTCGAAGACGCCGCCGTCGGTCACGATCGTGCCGGCGTCGCCGACCTGGCCGCCCTGTTCGGCGTAGAAGCAGGTGCGGTCCAGCACCAGGGCGGCCTCGCCGTCATCGGGTGTCAGCTCGCCGGCGGTGATCAGGCTGTTGCGGACCACCCAGCCCAGGACGCTGGCCCGGGCGCTCGGTCCGTCGTACTTGGGGCGGTCGTCGGTCGCCGGCAGGGAGCCGTCCATGGCCACGGCGGCGTGCTGCCGCGCCGAACCCCGGGCCTTCTCTCGGGCCGCGGCCATCAGCCGCTCGAAACCCGCCTCGTCTACCATCAGGCCGCGTTCGGCGGCCATCTGTACGGTCAGGTCGATGGGGAAGCCGAAGGTATCGTAGAGCCTGAAGGCGTCTTCGGCGGCAATCTGCCCGCCGCCGGCGGCGGCCTGCTCGAACAGGGCGATGCCGCGGTCCAGCGTGCGTCCGAAGCTCTCCTCCTCCTGCCGGATCAGCTCGGCGACCTCGCCGGCCCGGGCGTTCAGCTCCGGAAAGACGTGCCCCATGGTTTCGACGATGGTCGGCACCAGCCGGTGGATGAACGGCTCGCGCTGTCCGAGGTTCTGCCGTCCGAACCGGGCCGCCCGGCGCAGAAGCCGGCGGAGCACGTAGCCGCGGCCCTCGTTGCTGGGGCGGGCCCCGTCGGTGATCGAAAACGTCAGCATGCGGGCGTGGTCGGCGATGACGCGGAACGCGTTGTCCACGTCGGCCCCTGCGCCCAGCTTTCCGGTGTAGGCTTTGCCGGTCAGTTCGCCGATCCGCCGCATCAGCGGGGCGAAGACATCGGTGTCATAATTGCTGCTTTTTCCCTGCAGCACGGCCACGATCCGCTCGAAGCCCATGCCCGTATCGACGTGCCGGGCCGGCAGCGGCGAGAGCTTCCCGGATTCGTCGCGGTTGAACTGGATGAAGACCAGGTTCCAGATCTCCATGACCCTCGGGTCGCCGGCGTTGACCAGCCGGCCTCCGGAACCGTCGGCGGTCAGGTCGATGTGGATCTCGCTGCACGGGCCGCAAGGGCCGGTGGCGCCCATCTCCCAGAAGTTGTCCTTGCGGCCGAAGCGCTGCACGTGCCCGGGGTCGATGCCGGTGACCTCGGTCCAGAGCCCGGCGGCCTCGTCGTCGGCCTCGAGCCCGTCATGCTCGTCCCCGCCGAACACCGTCGCGTAGAGCCGGTCCTTCGGCAGCCCCCAGACGCCGGTGAGCAGCTCCCAGGCCCAGGCGATGGCCTCGCGCTTGAAATAGTCCCCGAACGACCAGTTGCCCAGCATCTCGAAGAAGGTGTGGTGGTAGGTGTCGCGCCCGACCTCCTCCAGGTCGTTGTGCTTGCCCGACACCCGGATGCACTTCTGCGTGTCCACCGCCCGGCGGTAGGACCGCGACCCGGTGGCCAGGAACACGTCCTTGAACTGATTCATCCCCGCGTTGGTGAACATCAGCGTGGGATCGTCCACCGGCACCACCGGCGCCGAGGGCACCGCCGTGTGCCCCTTGCCCTCAAAGAAGGCGATGAACTCGCGTCGGATCTGATCGGCGGTCCTGGTCGCCATGCGCACACCCTGCTGAAGCGGCTTGGCGCCGCGCTCCGGGAAACCGTGCGGTGAACATGCCGCCCGGGGCGCCTTCCGGCGCCCGGCCGCGACTCTGCCGGCCGGGCCCGCCCCGGGCACGGGCGAGGCATATTAGCACAGTTTCCGGCCCCGGCCAATGGCGGGAGGCGGCCGGGGCCGCACTGGCCGGCCGCCGGGACCAACCGGACCACACAGGACCGTACCGTCCGCGGGGCCCGCGGATCCCGGCGCGGCCGCCCGTCAGTCGTCCAACAGCCGCCGCAGGTCGTTGCGCAGCCGGTGCGCGGCTCCCGGGTTCACCCGCCAGCCCCGGTCGCGCGGCTCCCGCCCGACCGGCGCGCCCCGGACCTCCAGCCGCTTCATGACCTCCGGCGTGATGAAGCGGCTGACCTGGGCGTAGCTGTGGGCGTCGCCGAAGGCCGCCTTGCGGTGATAGTAGCGCAGCGGAAAGTACAGATACAGGAAATCCCTGGCCCGGGTCATCGCGACATACAGCAGCCGACGCTCCTCCTCCACCCCGGCCTCATCCTCCACCGCCATGTCCGAGGGGATCATGCCGTCGGCCGCGTGAATGATGTGCACCACGTCCCACTCGCAACCCTTGGCCGAGTGGATCGTGCTCAGCACCAGCCAGTCCTCCTCCAGAAACGGGTCGGCCGCCAGGTCGGCCGTGGAGGTCGGCGGATCCAGCGTCAGATCGGTGATGAACCGGCCCCGCGAACGGTAGCCGGCGGCGATCTGCTGCAGCTGCTCGATGTCCCGCATCCGCAGGCCCGGATTCTCGTAGGTCTCCTGCAGGATCGGATCGTAGAACCGCCGGAGGATCTCGACCTGCGTAGCCACCGGCAGCTGCCCCGGCGGCGGGCGATCGTCGTCGTCGCCCCCGGCCGGCGCCGGCGGCGCGTCCGCGCCGACTCCGGCACAGCAGGCCCGCAC
>CAZSYS010000165.1:2507-9854 GCA_964611365.1 uncultured Planctomycetales bacterium | reverse complement strand
GGCATCCACCGTGCGCAGCCGCAGGCCCCGGATCGCCGGCCAGAGCCCGGCGGCCGCCCCGACGGCCAGCGCGATGACCAGCGAGCCGCCCACGGCGGCCGGCGAGACCTCCAGGGCGTTGATCGGGCCCATGTTCAGACCCCGCGCGGGCGCCAGGGCCAGCACCGCCGCGGCCGGCACAATGCCCAGCAGCGAGCCGATCATCGCCAGAAGCATGCTCTCGCCCAGCACGATGGCGAACACCCGCCAGGACTGAAACCCGATGGCCTTGAACACCGCCAGTTCGGCGGTGCGCTCGCGGAAACTCATCATCATCGTATTGCCGGCTACCAGGGCGATGATGAATACCACCACCAGGGCCATGGCCTTCATGAGCCCGGGGATGTCGCCGGCGGCCTGGGTGAAGTTGGCGATGAAGGCGTTCTCATCCTCGGATTTCGTCTGGTCGGGGGTGTCGGCGAACAGGGCGTCGATGTCCCGCTGCAGCGAGCGCAGGGCCTCGGCCGAGACGCACTTGACCCAGAAGATGTTGACCGCATCGGCTTCCCAGTTCGCCTCGCGCAGGGCCTCGTCCATGTAGTCTCGGCGGAAATAGAAGACGTTGGCCCGCTGCGGGTCGTCCAGGATCCTGACGATGGTGAATTCCAGCGACAGGTATGGCGGCACGGTGCTCTCCAGCACCGCCCGGCCGCCGACCTGCCAGCCGTGCTGCTCGGCCGGCCCGCGCCCGGCGACCGCCGCCCGCCGGTCACGCTGCCAGGTTTCGACCTCGGCGGGCGTCAGGCCGACCTCGGCGTAGACGGCCGGGAAGGTGTCGGCGTCGGCGGCCAGGCTGGTCAGGGTGTTGGGCGTGCCGGGGACCCGTCCGCCGAACCAGCGCATGCCGCAGACCGCCGTCAGCCGGCTTCGCTGCGGGTCCAGGGCCTCGATGCGGCGGCGCATGCCCGCCGGCAGGAGGTTGATGATCGAGGTCTTGTGATGCACGGCCAGGCGCAGCTGCCGCTCGTTGGCCGCGGCCATCTCCCGCAGGGCCACGACGAAGGAGAGGGCGGCCACGAACACGGCCATCGGCAGGGCGAACGCCAGGCAGGTCAGCGCCGACCGCAGCGGGTTGCGCCTCAGGTTCTGCATGAGCACGTAGGTCACGGTCATGGCCGTTTCCGTGGGGTCAGGCCCCGGCCCCGGTCGCCGCCACGGCGCCGTGGACCTCCTCGCGGTGCAGGACGCCCTTGTCCAGGTGCAGCGTGCGCCGGGCCCGCGCGGCGGCCCGCGGATCGTGGGTGACCATCACGATGGTCTTGCCGAACTCGCCGTTCAGCAGCCGCAGCAGGTCGAGGATCTCCGCGGAGGTCGCGGCGTCCAGGTCGCCGGTGGGCTCGTCGGCCAGGATGACGTCCGGGTCGGTGACGATCGCCCGGGCGATGGCGACGCGCTGCTCCTGGCCGCCGGACAGCTGGTTGGGGCGGTGGTCCATGCGGTCGCCCAGCCCGACCACGTCCAGCGCCGTCTGCACGCGCTGCCGGCGCTGCCGCGCCGGCATCCGGAACAGCAGCAGCGGCAGCTCGACGTTCTGGGCGGCGGTGAGCACCGGCACGAGGTGGTACATCTGGAAGATGAAGCCCACGTGGCGGCTGCGCCAGGCGGTCAGCTGCCGCTCGCTCATCCGGTGGAGCTCGGCCTGGCCGACACGCACCTGGCCGGAGGTGGGGCGATCCAGCCCGCCGATCAGGTGCAGCAGCGTCGATTTGCCCGAACCGCTGGGGCCCATCAGGGCGACGAAATCCCCCGCGTCGACCCGCAGGTTGAGACCTTCAAGCACCGGAATCTCCAGCCGGTCCTTGTGGTAGACCTTGCGCACATCCTGAAGGACGATGTCCGTTGCGCTCATGAAGGCATGCTCCGGGGGATGCTCGCCGGCGGGGTCGGGCGAGCCTGGCCGGGGGTCCCGTTTTCGCCGTGCGCGACGGCCGTTGGCCACGCGGCCGCCCTGGTTTCCTTTGCGGCCGCCCTGGTTCCCGATCCATGACATCCTATGTCCGCCCGCCCCGGCCGGCAAGCCGCGAGCCGGAACGGCCCGGCGGCACCGGGACGGAGTCCCGTCCCCCCACGGGCCGGTGCGAGGCCCGCGGAAACGGACGCCCAGCCGCCGCCGGGCGGCCGGATTCCTTTCGGCCAGAGCGTGGATTATCGGATGGTGGAAACATCCCGGCGGTCCGGACGGGCCGGAACTGCTCTTGCGGGCCGATCTGCCCGAAGAAGTGCCAGACGCGGCGGGCGTTCCGCCCCATCGCCTGTCAAGGAGTCCCGTCCATGCCTCGAATGACCAGCCCCGCAGTCGCCTGGTTGCTGACCATCCTGCTGCTCTGTCCGGCGGCCGGCGGCGCCACGCTCCACTTCGTCGCGGTCGCCGACACCAACGACGCCACCATCGGCACCATCGACGATCTCAGCAACGCGGTCGTCTGGGCCAACAAGATCGCCCAGTACACCGGCATGACGCTGAACTATCAGTCCCTCTCCGGTCAGCAGCTGAGCGTGACGGCCACCCGGCAGCTGATCGACGCCCTGCAGGTCGGCGCCGACGACGTGGTCTACTTCTTCTACTCCGGACACGGCGGCAATCCCGGCGACCGGCGCTGGCCGGTGCTCTACTACACCACCACCACGGACTCCGACAACGTCTCGATGGACGAGGTGGTGGAGGCCCTGGCGCCCAAGAACCCCCGCCTCCTGATCGTGCTGGCCGACTGCTGCAACAGCTATCCCTGGCAGACCGGCCGGCCGCGTGCGGTGTTCCAGAACATCGCCGCATCCGCCCAGGGCATCGCCAACTACCAGCGGCTGTTTGCGACCTTCCAGGGTTCGGTGCTGTCCTCCGGTTGCGCGCCCGGCCAGTTCAGTCTCGGGGCCGACGGCTCCGGAGGCCTGTTCGTGAACAGCTTCATGAACGCCCTCCAGACCCTGGCCGAGACCGAGTCGACCCTGACCTGGGACATGGTCTTCCAGAAGACCGCCGCGGACACGGCCGCCGAGGCGGCACCGGAGCTGCAGAATCCCCAGTATGTGATTACCGAGGGGCAGGTGGCCGGTTTCACCCCCGACCAGCTGGGCCTGGATCCTCCGACGAACCAGACCGGCGACGGGCAGCTGACCAGCACATCCGGCACGACCGGCGGCGGGCTGCTGTTCCCGGCGTGCGGGACGATGACCGCCTCGGAATGCATGCTCGCGGCGATGTGGATCGGGCTCGTCGGCCTGCGGAGGTCGGTCCGCCGCCTGCGGGCCTGACCCCCACAGCGCCGGCCGCCCCCGGGCGGGCAGTGAACCCCTCTCCGCCGCTCAGCGGGCGGTAAATGTCACCCGCCGCAGGCCGATCCAGGCGAAACTGGCGTCGGTGTTGTTGTCCACCAGCCGGATGCGCACCTTGCGCCCGCGCAGCCTGTCGGTCAGCGGCAGCGGATGCCGCACCAGCTCATGCGTCCCGGGGGCCAGGATCTCCTCCAGCACCTCCGCCGAGTCGGCGTCCACCAGCTGCAGGGCCAGCGTCTCCTGTCCGCCGACGCGCCGGCTGTGACCGCCCTGGAAGAGGATTTCCATCCCGTCGAACTCTCGTGGGATCTCCACCGGCGGCGACAGCGCGGTGCCGGTGGCGTTCTCACCGGCCTGGCACAGGGAATTCAGGGACACACGGGGATTCAGTCCGCGGATCGGCCCGACGGCAAACGCGCCGGTCACCGTCCAGCCGGCCAGGTCGTCGGCCGAGGCCAGGTCAAACACCGTTCCGCCGGCCGGACCGGCGGCCTGCCAGCGGGGTACGCCGGCCAGTTTTTCCAGGGCATCCTCCTCGGTCACCACGACCACCTGTCGGCCCGGCACGGCCAGCGTCAGCGGCAGCGTTGCCCTGCGCGCCCCCTCGCCCGGCTGCCAGACGACGACACCCGCCGGGCCCGGCTCGGTGAAGCCCGGCAGCCGGACTTCGGCCGGACGAAACCCCCGGTTGACCAGGACCGCCGTGCGCCGGCTGCCGGCCTCCTCCCGGAACACGCCGGCCTGCAGGGCACCTTCCATCCGCAAGGCTTCCGTGTCCAGCGGCCGACCGTCCAGCAGCGTGGCCCGCAGACATTCGCGGACCGCCAGCACGGCCCGGCAGTATCCGGCGACTTCCGCCATCTCCGGCCCCCCCATGGGCTTGCCGTTTTCCGGGGCGATCCGCAGCCGTGCGCCGCGGCACAGCGCCTCGTTGACCGCCGAGCACCCGTCCTGGCCGACGACCGTGACCGCGGGTTTCCATGAAGGAAAGGCCGCCGGCAGGGCACAGGACTCGCTCACCTCCGCCAGGCAGGCCGGGGCGAGCCCGATCAGCCGGTCCCACAAGGTGTCGGTGCACACGGAGAAATCCGGCCGCAGCGAACGGCCGGCCTTGAGGATGTCGCCGATGCACTCCAGCCCGCCGTCCCAGACGGCCCGATCCGGCGTCCGGCCCGCCGAGACGTTGAAATCCAGCGCCCGGCCGAAGAACTCCTGGAGGTACAGGCCGTCGACGCCCAGACCGGCCAGTTCCCGCGCCTGCCCGGCCAGCAGCTTCCGCATCCCCGGATGACCGGGATTGAGCCAGGTGCGCCGCTGGCCCTGGCCGAAGCCTCCCGTGAGGGGACTGGGCGCCGATCCGGCCACCGTGGTGTATGGGATGCCCCAGCGATCGGTGCAGGCGTAGCGGTACAGCTCGTCGCGGTACCAGTCGTTCCGCTGATCGGCTGTGGAGAGGTTCACCCGCGCGACGACCCGGACGCCCAGCTCGTGGCAGGCCCGGATCGCCCGAGCCAGGTCGTCGCGGCTCCCGAAGCGCGGATCCGGCTCGAACCGGGGTATGCCGTCGGCGTGGCCGCCGGTCTTCCAGTCGGTCATCAGCAGGGCCCGCACGCCTGCGGCGGCCGCCTGACGGGCATACTCAGGCAGCTGGTCGAACGGTATGCCGGGGCAGTCGTGAAAGGCCTGGCAGCCGGCCATCCAGTCCTCGGCGGAGCCGGAGATCGCGACCGGCGGCCTGGCGTGGGCGCCGTAGATGCCGGCTGCGGCCCGCCAGTCGCCGTCGTGGAAGCGGAGCACCGCCGGCGAGGCCTGGAAGTCCTTCCGGGGCGGCCGGTAGGGCATGTGGACGAAGCTGATGCGTACGCCGGCCGGAAGACCCGCCAGTTCCCCGGCCCGCGGCCAGTTGCCCTCCGCGCGGCCGCCGGCGATTCCCGGATCCATCTGCAGGTGGACGACCTTGAATCGGGCGACCGGATCGTGGGCCCCGAAATAGAGTCCCTGCCGCAGCTGCGGGTGGCTCAGGTCCATCCAGGGCATCGAGAGCATGTCGGGGTAGCTATAGAACTGCTCGGGCCCCGTCACCCCCAGCCAGGAGAAGTTGGCGAAGCTGTGGAAGATCGCCGCCCTTCGGAGGTCGGCGGCGCCGGGCAGCAGCAGCTCGGTCTGGCGGCGGACCTCCGGCGTGTCGCCCAGTCCCAGGCACCCGCCCAGGATGGGGCCGAAGACTTCCCCGATCTCCAGGTCGCTGCGGTTGCGGATGATCAGGTCGAAGCGGATCTCCTCGCCGGTCAGGCGGATGGTCATTTCCACCGACGCATCGCAGGCGCGGCCGGTCACGCTGGTCAGCGGCCCGGCCCAGGTCAGGGTGAGCGTATCGTCGCGGAGTTCATGGGACGTCAGTGTCTGGTCGCGGCCGAGGATCGCGTGGGCTTCGGTGGCCTGCCATGCGGCCTCGCCGCGCAGGGGCATGGTGAAGCGGAAGTTGTCCGCCAGCCGGGGCTCGGCGATCAGCTCCAGCCCGCGCCGCAGGTCCGCCACGCGGGTGATCAGGCCCTGGGGCGGGCTGACCTCCACGACATGCTGCTGGTTGCGCAACACCAGCGGCGGTTCGGCCGCTGTCGCCCCGGTCGCCAGGCCCAGCCAGAGGATCCCGATGCCGCAGCGTGTTGCGGTTGTCATCATTCAGCCCTCTCCGGTCGCGGGCGCGCCGCGCCGGCGCTTTAATCCTCGACCACAAAGACCACACGCTCCGATTCGACGGTGACCGCCGCCGGCAGCGAGTCCCGGACGGGCTCGCCCCCGGGCCGCCAGATGCGCACCGGGCCGTCGCTTCGCCTGCCCAGGGCCGTCAGGGTGGCCGTGGCCGGCCCGGCGGCCCGGTTGGTCAGCACACAGGCCCGCCGGTCGTTGTCGAGGTTGCGGTAGACCGCGTATTCCACGCCGTCCGGCAGCGGGGCCTCGCGGAAGACGGCCTCGCCGGGCTCAAGCATCTCGCCCAGGAACACGTATCCGGCCAGTTCGTCGCGGACCTTCTTGACGTCGCGGATGTACCCGGCCAGGCCTCGCCAGGGCTGGCAGTCCATCGAGCGGTTGAAGTGGAACGGCGCAACCATGACCGCCCACCCCTGGCGCACCGCGTCGTTGACCGCGATGTAGTCGTAGGGCTGGTACAGGCCCACGGTCTCGGCCAGCTCGGGAAAGACCTTGCGGGCCATCGACATGTTGCCCGCCCACCAGGTCGCGGCTCCGCAGCTCAGGAAGCGGTCCCAGTTGGTCTCCGATGAGATGCGGAACTCCGGGTGGATCGCCCGGCACTCGCGGTGGATGCGTTCGATCAGCCGGATGGTGCCCTCCCAGGGCGAACGGTCCGGGCTCATGACGACGCGGGGGTTGAAGTTGATCGCCGAGGGGAAGTTCTTGTCGATGTGGATGCCGTCGGCGCCGATTTCGGCCAGCCTGCGGAAATACGCCAGCTGCGGCTCGGCCAGCCCGGGAAACGAAGGGTCGGCGAAGGTCATCAGCGGCGTGGTCAGGCCCATGCGCGACGCCAGCGTGCCCATGCCCCAGCCTGCCAGCCAGGCCGGATGGCCGCTGATCATCTCGAAGTCGTAGTCCCGCAGCTCCCGCCGGTACCAGGCCGTGTCGACGTTCTGCACGTGGATATTGACGAAGAAGTAGACCTTCACGCCCATGTCGTGGCATTCGCGGACGGCCTCCCGGAGGTCGTCCCAGGTGCCCAGCCGCGGATCGGGCTCGTAGTAGGGATAGCCGTTGTCGTGGCCGCCGCACTGCCACCCGGCGATCTGGAGAGACCGCACGCCGTACTTGAGCCCGTCGCGGGCGAGCTCGGGGATCTGCCGGATGGTGTAGTTCACGTTGCCCTCCGGCAGCATGATCATGACCATCTGATAGAAGCTCTCGCGGCGGATCCAGTCGTCGGCGGGCTTCATCAGCCCGAACTGCCGTATGAACCCGGGCCGGTAGATCGCCCGGCCCGCGGCAATCGTTCCAATAGCCGGCATGGCCTTCGGGAAAGGC
>CAZSYS010000165.1:0-2497 GCA_964611365.1 uncultured Planctomycetales bacterium | reverse complement strand
GTGGAAACGCACCACCAGCGGCGCGCCGACGAAGGGCTCGTCCGGCGCGACGAACGGGTAGTGAATCAGCCCGGCGAACACCTCGCTGTCGGGGGCGGTTCCGACCTCGCGGAAGCAGAAGCACTTGAAGCGCGCCTCGGGGTCGTGGACCCCGAGGTACATCGAACGCCCGGTGTCCGGGTTCTGCAGGTTCACGAAAGCCATGTTCTGGGTGGGATACGGGACCAGGTATTCGCCGAACGGCCGCGCGAAGCGCTTGCCGGTGTGCGGAGGAGGCTGCAGCGTCAGCGAAGCCGGGGCCTCCGGCGAAGCGAGACCCAGCAGCCCGCCGATCTGGGGATACCAGACTTCCCGGACCTTCTGCGGGCCGCGGTTGACCAGGGCCATACGGAACACGACCGCTTCCTCCTCGAGGCTGACGGTCATGGTGGCGTCCAGATCGTGCCTGCGGCCGCCGGCGTCGGTCAACGGGCCGTTCCAGACCAGCACCAGGCTGTCCTCGCCCCTGCGGATCTGCGAAAGGGCCTGCTCGCGGCCTTCCACGAAGCTGCCGGGCCCGTCGGGCTGCGGCACCACCAGCCTGAAGCTGCCGGCCAGGGGCGCAGGGGGCTTGAGGTCGACGCCGCCGGCCTTGTCCTGCAGGCGCAGCAGCCGGCCGTGCGCGGAGTCGAACTCCAGGCGGTAGAGGTCGTTCTCCAGGACCGCGGAGGCGGGCTCTTCGGCTGCGGCTGCCCGTGCCGCCGGCGGCCAGGATCCCCAGAGCGCCAGCAGCATCGAGGCCCCGAGGGCAAGGGTGGTTCTCACGGGTCACCTCCTGCTTCTGCCGCCGGTGCACCGGGACCGGCAGCCGTCCTTGCAGCGGGCGACTGTGGCGGGCGGACGGCCGCAGGCCCGGGCGGATGATCGACAGGCTCGGCATCATGCCGGGACACGCCGGGTCGGTCAACCATCCCGAGCAGAGGGCAGGGCGGCAAGGTTCGGACACGGGATCGGATTCCCCCGCAGGCGCGGCGCGTCCCCAGGGGCCGGGGTTCAGGTCGATGGCCGCCTGTGGCCCGGACAGCGGCGCGGCGGGAATGATCAGCGCAACCACGGCCGCATCGCCGGCACCGCGCCGCGGCAGGACACGACGAGCATCAACCCGCCGCCGGCCGCGTGACGGGCTCAGTGCTCAGGGCAGGTTCTCCAGGTCGGCCAGATCCTTGTTCCGTCCTGCGGCTTTCTTGTTGCTCTTGAGGTGTCCGAGGTCGATCATGTTCACCACGATCCCGTCGCAGTCCACCTGGACGCGATCTCGATAGCATTCATCGAAGTCAACGCCCGAGACACTGGTCTGAATCTCGATGCGCACCGGCGGTACGCCCAGCCGAAGAATTGCGCCCGGGGCGGCCAACAGGTCCGCGGAAAGACCGGCGTCACCGAACCCGAATGCCCGCAGCACCTTGAGAAGCTTCTCGGTGCTGGCAGGATAAGCTGGAATCTAGACGTCAAGGCTGCCCGTCGGCCGGACGTAACCGTGATGTGCCACCGCGTAGCCGCCGATGACCACATACTCAACGTGGTTCTCGTTGAGCAGTCTCAAGAACTCTCTGAAGTCTTGTGGCAGCAGGGTCATAGCCATAGGCCACCTGACGCAGGTACTCCAGCGCCTGCATGCGCTCGGCCGGCGTCCTGCTGAGCCAGTAGGCGGTCTCGTCGCCGGGCTCATCGCGAGAACGGACGGAAAAGAACCTGCGATCGAGACGGTAGTGATTCAGCAGACTCATCGTCGTACGCCTTCTGATCCTGCATCGCCTACCGTACCACCGCGTCGCCCGGCGTTCAAGGGTCGGTTTCGGGCTCTGGCGGTCCCCCCGTCCGCCCGTGGGCATGCACCGCTGCCGGATCGGGCGGAGCCGTCTTCCGGTCGTCGGCGAAACACCTCCCGGCGGCCGACGGCGGTTGTTGTACAATGAGCTTGATGAGTCCGCGACGCTTCCGGAATGCCGTCGAGTGGGTCCGCGAGGACCGCATGCCGACCCTGGAGGAGATCGACTGGCTGGCCTCGGCCGAGGGAGCGGCGGTCTGCCGCGAGATGGCCTCTGAACACCCGGCCGACACTCCGGCGGCCATCGACCGGTGGCGCAAACGTCTTCCGGCCGAGAGGGTTGCGGCGGCCTGGGCCCAGGTCGTTTGCCGCCGGAAGGCCGAGTCGAGGTTTTCGAGAGCCGACCGGATGCTGTTCGACCGCGTCGGCCTGGAGCAGGCCACCGACGAGATCACGGCCGCATACAAGGCCCGCCGTTTCGCCGGTCGCGGACGGATCGCCGACCTGTGCTGCGGCATCGGCGGCGATACCCTGGCCCTGGCCGCCGTCGGGCCGGTGATCGCCCTGGACACTTCCTCGGTGAGGTGTGCCATGGCCCGGCACAATGCGGCCGTCTACGGACACGAGATCGCCGTCATGACGGGCTTTGCCGGGGCCGACCTGCCCGAGGCGGATGCGATCCACGTCGAT
>CAZSYS010000164.1:0-9860 GCA_964611365.1 uncultured Planctomycetales bacterium | reverse complement strand
GTTTTGAACCATTTATGGGGCATTTGGGGTATCTTTTGCCTATTACATCAAGTCTCGATCCCTTTTTCATCAGGGTCGGTTTTGAACTCCCAATCTGCCTTGCGACGTGAGGCTTCTTTATTTATCCAGTCTCGATCCCTTTTTCATCAGGGTCGGTTTTGAACTTTTGACTCCCCGACGTTTTGCCCAGAACAGCAACGCTCTACGCTGTCTCGATCCCTTTTTCATCAGGGTCGGTTTTGAACTACAAATCCTTTTCAAGATGTCTTGCGGTGATCAATCACCGCAGTCTCGATCCCTTTTTCATCAGGGTCGGTTTTGAACTTCAGGACAGCGGAGATGATCGTCGGTTGCGTCCTTGAGGCGTCTCGATCCCTTTTTCATCAGGGTCGGTTTTGAACGCGCGCTGCGGTAAGTATTAGATTGGCCAGAGAAATTCGCGTGTCTCGATCCCTTTTTCATCAGGGTCGGTTTTGAACGACCCAGAAGCCTACTATAAACGGTACTTATCAGATACACCGTCTCGATCCCTTTTTCATCAGGGTCGGTTTTGAACGCCTGTTGGGGGGTGCCACTAACTCACTTGGAACGGGTAGTCTCGATCCCTTTTTCATCAGGGTCGGTTTTGAACGCTGTACGCAGGCAGCGATAGCATCGATGCCGAACGGGTTGCCGTCTCGATCCCTTTTTCATCAGGGTCGGTTTTGAACCGATCATCGCCATGGCTAGACTCGTGCTGGACTCAGACGTATGTCTCGATCCCTTTTTCATCAGGGTCGGTTTTGAACTATCGAATTGAAGCCCTCATGGCTGGATGGAGTATACCGTTGAGGTCTCGATCCCTTTTTCATCAGGGTTGGTTTTGAACGGCGAAAGGCGTATTCGCGCTGGTTGACTGGGCGGAGGATGCTGTCTCGATCCCTTTTTCATCAGGGTCGGTTTTGAACCCGCAGGATGGTTGGCGCCCCGCCGAAGGCTCGCGTCGAGGGTCTCGATCCCTTTTTCATCAGGGTCGGTTTTGAACCCCAAAGCAATTGGGGTTCGTTGCAGAAGCTCTATGATTGGGGGTCTCGATCCCTTTTTCATCAGGGTCGGTTTTGAACACTTTCGAACCGCGGAACTCATTATCGGGGAGGTCCTTGAAGCGTCTCGATCCCTTTTTCATCAGGGTCGGTTTTGAACTTAAAGACAGGATCTTGACCGTATGGGCATCCCTACCTAGGGTCTCGATCCCTTTTTCATCAGGGTCGGTTTTGAACTTCTTCGTGCCGATTCTGCAATGGTGTCTGAGGCAATTAGGTCTCGATCCCTTTTTCATCAGGGTCGGTTTTGAACGTACGGGCAACGTAGCCAGCGCGATCCGGTACGCAGACGTCTCGATCCCTTTTTCATCAGGGTCGGTTTTGAACAAGGCCTTCATTGTGAAGGGAGTATAGGACAATGGATATCCGAGTCTCGATCCCTTTTTCATCAGGGTCGGTTTTGAACACAGAATTGAATCCCTCATGGCATGCTGGGGGGTTCCGCGTCTCGATCCCTTTTTCATCAGGGTCGGTTTTGAACCGTCGTATCAAGGAAATCAAGGATGTACTTGCCGAGCCAAAGTCTCGATCCCTTTTTCATCAGGGTCGGTTTTGAACCCCGGCGGCCGGATCCTCCGATGGTCGCCGGGGTTGCAGGTGCGGAATCTGTATCCTCCTTTGCATCATGGTCTGCCGACCGGTTTCCGGACCTGCCCGGCGCGGGCGGGGGCTGGCAAACCCCCGCCCGGCGGGGCTTAACGGAAAATCTGTAACCCCCGCATTTAGCGGACCCGCCAAAACCGCGCGCGGGGCGATATTACAGGACGACCACGTCGGGGACGTCCACCAGGGCGCCTTCGCCGAGGATCCGGGCCATCTTCAGACAACCGGCACAGAGCCGGTAGATCCGCACCCGGTCCTCCGACGGCAGAATCACCGCCCGCAGCCGGGCCACCGTGGCCTGAAGCTGCGGCTCCTCCATGACGCCTTCGAAGACCGAGTATTGCACACGGGTGGCCACGTCGTCAAGGATTCGGGCGACCCGGCTGCGCCGCCGGTTGTCCGGGATGTCGTAGCTGATGACCACGAACATGGCTCAGCTCTCAAAAAGATACGGCGCGTAGGGCTTCCCGTCGCGCAGCGCGCCGACCAGCTGCTCGACCTGGGCCCGCACCTCCTCCCGGGGCGAAGGACGCTGCTGACGGGGAGAGGTCCGCATCCACTGGTCGTACTCGGCCAGGAACAGCTTCAGCGCCCCGGGCGCCAGCCGGAACCCGCCCTCGGGCCCGGCGACGAAGTCGGCGGGCGTGAGCATCCGGCGGTTGTTGAGCGTCAGGCAGAACCGGTCGATCACCGGGTGGCGGAACTGCTCCAGCAGGTCCAGGGCCAGCGAAGGCCGGCCGTCGGCGTTCTCGTGATAGAAGCCGGCGTACGGCTCCAGCCCGGCGGCCTCCAGCAGGGCCTGAAGCTCCCCGCACAGCAGGACGTAGCCGAACGACAGCAGGGCGTTGAAGGGATCCTTCGGCGGGCGGGTCGAACGGCCGGGGAAGGTCAGCTCACCCAGGCACATCCGCGAAAGCCCGGCGAAGTAGACCCGGCTGCCGTAACCCTCGATCCCCCGCAGCGAGGCCGGATCGGCGGCCTGACCGGCCCGGTCGGCCGCCGCCAGAACCTCGTCGGCCTCGCGGGCCAGGCCGCTTTCAGGATGGTTGTAGGCGTGCCGCCGGAGCATCTGGCCGGCGTTGTGCAGCTTGGCCCGGACGAAGGTGACGGCCCAGCGCAGCCGGGCATCCGGATCGAGGCTCTGGCGGTACTGGGCGAGCCGGGCACGGACATTGTGCGGGCGCGGCGGCACGAGATGGCCCTTGAGCCGGCCGTCGACGGTCAGCAGGGCGGTCTCGACCTGGTGCCTCAGCAGCAGCTCCATGGCCGGCAGGGTCAGGTGCACCCGCCCCAGGACGCAGAGCCCCTGGACGTGGTGGATCTCCAGGTCGGCCAGCTTGCGGCCGTCGGAGCGCACCTCCAGCGACTGCCCGCGACGCGCGATTTCCGCCCCCTGTTCCGTGAGATACACGAACGGCATGAACGCAGTCCTCCATACGGCGATACGTCCGGCTGCGTGCGTCGGCGGGCCGGCCGGGCCGGGCGGTGTGCGGGCCGCCAGCCCATCGGCGGGTATGTACTTGTCAAAGAGCAGGCCGGCGGCACCGAGGCACGTGTCCGGCGTGCCGGCCGGCGCCGGGGGGCTAACGGCCGATGCCCTCGACGGTCAGTCTGGCCCAGCCCATGGGCAGCTCGCCGGCGGCCAGCGTGCGCGTCGTGCCGGCGCCGCGCCCGGGATTGCGGGCGTAACCCCTGATGGTCACGCACTCAAAATGGCTGAAACGGCCCAGGCGGACCAGGGCCTGGTTGCCCTTCATCTGATCGACCATCTTCAGGAGTCTCTTGCCGACGTCGGCCAGCCGGCCGTTCTTCCGGTAGAACCGCTCGTTCTCCTCGCGCAGTCGGGCGCCGTAGAACTCGTTGCAGGCTCGGAGCAGCTGGTTGATCGTGATGGGCCGGGATACGCAGTGATCGAAATCCCAGCTGCTGACCTTCGTCCTGGCCAGCCGTTCGTCGATGGCGATCGTGCCGGCGGCGGTGATCTCCTCGTCGTCCAGGGCCGAGAAGGTCATCTCGTGGTACATCTGAATGCCGGCCGGGTCGCCGGACCGGCCGTCGGCGCCGGGCTTGAAGATCTCGCTGGGGTCGATGCTGATGGCGTCCGGCGGGAGCGGGGCGTCGGTGACCTTGATTGCCCGGAAGGGATCGGCGCGGATCTCCCCCCGCCCGCGCTGGTTCATGTAGTCCAGGGCCTTGGGCTCGAAATCCCGATCGCGTTTCCCGCGCGCGGCGGCGATCGACTGCAGCTCTCCCGCGCGCCCGGGCTCGGCCGCCGCCTGGTTGAGCAGGGCCGTGCGGATGGCGCCTTTGAGACTGGAGCCGGGGATATAGGGGCGGCTGTCCAGGCCGGTCCGCATCATCCGGTTGACGATCAGCCGGCAGCGGTCGTCCTGGAGGCCCTCCTCATATCTTTTGTAGAACTCCCCGCTGGTCGAGCACCAGTAGCGGCGGAACCGCTTCGGGTCGCAGTGCTCGCGGATGAATCTGCGCAGCGGATGAAGCGCGCTGCCGGAGACGGCCGCGTCGAACCGGCGGCGGGCGTCGGGGGTCAACGAGGCCAGGAAGGCCGGCAGGTCGATGACGTCGACGATGTACTGCGTCTGCCCGTTGAGCTCTTGGCGGGTCACGATGTATTCGCTGGGCTCGAGCTCCTCGCCGCTGCCGATGTGCACCGGCGAGAGCATGGTCAGCGTATAGGGATAGGTGGGCATCAGCGGACCTCCTCCAGGTGCGGGCAGCGGACCGGGACGGTCAGGGCCAGGCCGTACTGCACGACTTGCTCGCGTGTCGGGTGGACGTTGCGGACCAGCCGGCCGACGAACGGCCTGGGCGGCCTTTTGAGGATCGCGCCGGTCGCCAGGAAGATCACCGGGTGTTTGAAGACCCCGGCGTCGTGCTCGTCTTCCGCGGCGGTGGCCCACAGGCCCCCCAGCTTGCCGAAGCGCGTCACCGTGCTCCAGTGGCCGACGGGCGGGTCGTCGGCGGCCGGGGCGCAGGGTCCCAGGGTCATCAGGGCGTTGGGCTGCCGTGCGGCCGGCAGATCCTTCTGCTCGATGGGGCCGACCTCCAGGTGGCCCTTGCCGGTGCTGGCGTCGCGGCCGTAGCCGCCTTCCAGGCCCCACTGGATGAGCTGGCGCACGCGCTCGGCCGGAAGTGGCGACCTCGCCCACAGATCGTACGCGACAGGCTCGGCGATGAAGGTTTCCTCCTGGAAGAACAGGCCGCCCTCGGCCAGGGTGTGGTTGCTGAGCCGGTCGATGGTGTTGTGGGCCACGGTGGCGGTGATCATGCGCCGGCCGGCCGGTTCGGGCTCCTGGCTCCTGCGGCGACAGGCGGCCTTCACCCAGGCGGTCAGCGTGAGCCCGTCGATCATGCCGGCGAAGCTCTCCAGTGGCAGAAACGGGCACTTTCGGGCAGCGCCCAGGGCGCCGTGGAGCTCGACGAGGCGGGCAGGCAGGAGGTTGTCCCTGACCAGCTCGTGTTCCAGCTGCTGGTCGTCCTCGGGGGCCAGGGGCGGCAGGCAGGGCCTGGGCAGGCAGCCGGCCGGCAGCGGGTCGCCGATGATCAGCGGCGGCCCCTGATCGCCCGGCGAGGCGGTCTGGGCGATGAAGGCCTCCAGCGCCGCGGGGCCCTCGTGGTAGCGCAGCCCCCAGCAGACGTGCCCCCAGAGGGTGTCGGCCGACAGGGGCGTGCCCAGCGAGCCGTGGAGCGTGAGGGTGATTCGATAGGTGTTCATCCTGCTTTCGCCTGTGTTGCGTCCAGCGCGGGCAGCGTAATGGGCTGGCCGGACCCGTCCTGAAGATGGAATCTGACCTTGCCGCATCCGCGGCTGCCGGCCGAGCCCAGGCAGTCGGCCTGGACCAGGGCCAGCGCGGTCAGCACCACCTCATTGAAGAACTTCTCATCGACCTTGCCGCCGTCATCGGTGTCGAGCACGCGGTAGACGATTTCCAGGTCGAACCGGACGCCGGGCAGAACCCGCTCCATGGGCCGGGGGTTGGCCATGGCCGTCAGGCGGTTGATCGAGTTCTCGTGCTTGACTTCGGTGATCGGCCGGCCCTGCTCGAAGGCCTCGCGAGATTCCTTCGAGAGCGAGGCGTCGCGCACCACCAGCCGCGTGGGGCCGATCTGGAAGCGCTGCGAGGCCGGTCCGCCGAACACCCGCGTGATCCGGCATTCGAGGTCCTCGCTCGAATAGGGCTTGCCGTCGGGTCTGAGCTTGCCCAGGTACCACTCCATGAGCGACCGCATCTTGCCCTTCAGGGACGAGCCCGGGATGTACGGGTCGCCGTTGGCCGGGTTGCGGATGATGGGGTTGTCCAGGCCGCTGATCTCCATGGTGTCCTGGCTGGCACCGACGCGGAGGCCGGTGACCACTTCGAGCTGGCCGGTGATCCGTCGCAGCCACAAGAGTTTCCAGTTCGTTTTCGTCTCGCTCATCACTTGCCCACCCTTCCTGTGCCGTAGAGGAATCCCACGACCGCCTCGAAGTGCTGGACGAAGAGGCGGAACTTCTGCTCGTCGGTGGCCTCCTTCACGCCGTTTTCGATGAAATCGTGGAAGGTTCTGGGAATCTTGTTGTTGGCCCCGTTGCGCCAGGCGTAGCTGGCCTTGCTGCGGAGCATCCTGAACATCGGCTCGATCTCCGTCTTGTAGTCCCGGCCGGCGTCCAGCCGCTTGAGCAGGTCCTTGACCTCGCCGAAGAAGCGGCGAAGCTGAGATGAGTTGAGCGCATCCTTTCCATGCGGGAACCGCTCGGCCTGTTGCTCGGCGATCGCGTCCACCAACTCGGCTCGCGGCTTGGCCGGGTCAAACAGGGGCGGTTTGGACGCGCCCGAGCCCTGGTCTTGGCCGCTGCCGGAGCCTCCCGGGCTGGAGCCCCGGTTTCTCTGTGAGTGTCCCTGGTTCATCGAGCACCTCCTCGGTTGAGATAGAGTGCGCAGGTGGCGGCCAGCTGGAGGATGCGTTCCCCGGACCGGTCGCGGGGGACGCTGAGCCCCAGCAGGCTCTCGATCCACTGCAATCCTTCCTGCAGGTCCGACGTCACGTCGCCGGGCCTGATCCTGTCGAGCACGTTGCGCCGGAAGTCGTAGGCCAGGTGGCTCCGCCAGGCGACGGCCGCAAGCGGCAAGGGCCGGCGGTTCTTCTGGGCCTGTGCCATCTCGTGGATCTTTTTTCCGATCTGGACGAGCTGGTAGAGAAAGCCGCGGCCGACGGCGGCTGGGCGGCCTTCGGGGCCGGCGGCCAGACGGCTGAGCTTCTCTCCGGCTTCCAGGGCGGTGGCATATTCGTTCCAGGTGTAGACCTGGTTGAAGACGGCGATGCGGTCGCGGCCGGCGTCCTTGGCGGCCTCGAGCTGCTCTTCGGCCAGCCGGCCCAGCGAGGTGATCGGCGTCTTGGGCTTGCCCAGAACCAGGCCGGCCGAGAGGGTGACGTCGGGATTGCCGCAGGCGAAGGCCCGGAACCAGCGGTGCAGGTCGGCGGCCAGATCCATCATGACATCCCAGGGGCCGACGAGCATGAGGTCGTCGCCGCCGGCGAAGATGGTGTACACGTGGCGATAGCGTGAGCCGTTCTCGACGAAGCGGGCCGGCAGAAACTCCTTGGAGAAGGCGTCCATCATGCGGCTGAGGGTCGAGATCCGCCCGAAGCCGACCTTGTCGCCGAAGCCTCTGGAGAACAGCATGCCCAGGCGGTCGACGTCGGCCTTGAGCACGGCGATCATGGCCGCGCCGGTCGACAGGTGGGCCAGGTGGCGGAAGGTGGCCGGGTTGCCGGCGGCGATGCGGTCCTGGTCGTCTTCCTCCTCGTCGGCCCCGGCGGGCAGGACCTCCTGGAGTCGCCGGACGTCGGCCTCCGACTGGAGGGGCACGTAGTTGGCCAGGGGCAGGGAGGGGATCCAGGACAGCTCAGAGGGCCCGCCGGCCCCGCCGATGACGAACAGCTCGGCGAGGTTTCCGGCTTGCAGGGCCTGCTCGGCCTGGTCAGGCGAGGAAAGCAGCTGGAGGCTGTGGCCGGACAGCTCCGGCAGGTGCCCGTCGCCGATCAGGCCGCTGCATCCGGCCTGGCCGCGGAACAGGGCGACATAGCGGGCCTGCGGCAGGTACTTGCCGAGTTCCAGGTCGATTTTCGTGGCACGTTCCTGGGCCCGGCGGTAGTTGGCCTGGCTGAGGCACTGGGCCTGCTCGTCCCAGCGGCCTTGCGGCTGGAGCCAGGAGGCCAGCTGACGGGTCCGGGCGGCCTCGGCGCCGGACTGAATGCCGCGATAGAACAGGCCGAAGTGTTCCTCGTCGAAGTCGCTGCCCCGGGCGGTCCGCTGGTAGTCGATGTTGAGCTTCAGCACACCGTAATGCCGGGCGACGAGCCACTCCTGGAGCCGTCGCTCGGCCTGCCGCAGGGCGTCCAGCGTCTGCTTGGTGCCGTCGACCAGAAGGATGAACCGCCCTCCGGCGTCGATGACCCGGTTGAAGCACGGCAGACCGGCGGCCTCCAGCAGCTCGATGGTGGCCACGCGGGTGAGCATCGAGACGTAGAACGAGCGGGCCCGGAACATGCGGGCCATGCCCTTGCGGCTGCCCTCGGGCGGCGGGGCGAAGATGAAGTTCTGGATGCCGCCGACGTCGCCGGTGACGAAGCGGTATTTGACGGCCGAGCGGTCGCGGATGGCGCTTTCCTGCAGGGTGCCGGTGATCTGATGGTAGCGGTACATGGCCCCCGCGAAGGCCGCCACCAGCGAGGCGTGGTCGTGGAGGCTGACGTCCGGCCTGTCGATGGTCGAGGCGGTGGTCATCGAGCAGAACCGCCTGGACAGGGCCCAGGCGGACGCCGCGGCCAGCGGCGCGGGCAGGGGGTTGTTCCACGCCCGGACGTGGGCGTGCAGCGCGTCGGCCACGGCCCGGTAGTGCGGCGTGAGGTCGGGCACCGGCCGGTCTGACTGTGGAGCGGCCGAGCCGGCGAAGACCTGATGCGGCGGATACCAGTGGTGCGGGTCGGCGAGACCCGCGTCGAGCTTCAGTCCGGCCAGGATGCTGTGCAGCGGGACGGTGCGGAAGTTCTGCTGCTGGCCTTCGGCCTCCCGCCGGTCGTGGCCGCTGGCGATGCGGTCCGCCTCGGCGATGATCCACTCCTCCGGCGAGCCGGGACGGTGATGGGCGCTGGCCGGGCCGTTGATCCGGCGCCGGTCGAGGCCGGCCGGCAGCCAGGCCAGGCCATGCTCCAGGAAATCGTTGGTCCACAGGACGTGCTTGTGGGTTGCCTGTCCGGCCCGTGTGGGGCAGAGCATCTGCTCCATGCGTCGGGCTCCGTCGGACAAATCCATGCCGGCGCGTTGAAGGAGCTTGCCGATGTCGTGGAAGCATCCGGCCAGGGCGATCTCGAGAACCTCGCGAACGTCGTCGTTCATGTCAGTTCCTCGCAGAGGATCCGTCCGAGTCCGAAACTTGCGGCCTTGCCGATATGGAGGGTCTCGGCGGCGTCAAGCCAGTTACGCAGCCGTCCGGGCGGCAGCTCGACGACCATGTGGCCCATGAGCCCGCCGATGTCCATGCGGGCCTGCTGTCGCGACGAGAAGCGGGCGATCGTCCGGGGCGCCCAGACCGCCTCGACGGTGCGGCTGGCGGCCAGTTCGTCGAACAGCGGCCCGACCTCGACGTTGAGGGGCTCCCGGCCGTAGAAGCCGTTGAGGATCCGCACGCGGCGGACGATCGCCCGGAAGACATCCGCGAAAGCCGGTCGGACGGTCTGGTGGCCGTCGACCCGCAGCCGCAGGGGGGTGACTGTGGACAGCCGGACGCGGGACGCCGGCCAGACCCGATCTTCGATGGTCAGCAGCCGGCCCTGCGGCGGGCGCAGGCCTTCGTCGCCGTCGCGGTAGATCGTTTCCCTGCCGTCGGAAATCCGTCGGACGCGCCCGGGGATGCGGTCGCGGCCCAGGCCTCGTTCGGCCATGCGGATGACCGCGTAGGCGGCGAAGGGGTAGAGGTCGGCCGCGGGGCCGAACAGGCGGATGCCGAACGAGATGGTCCGGGCGGCCTCGGACGCCGGCGGGGCCGGATCCACCAGCAGCACGAAAGGCTGCGGGACGTTAGGGTACTTCCGCATGATCGTGCGGTCGGCCGGCGGTATGCCCTCAAAGACCACGGGGTAGGCGCATCGCGTTCGCAGGAGGCACTGCTC
>CAZSYS010000163.1:0-9863 GCA_964611365.1 uncultured Planctomycetales bacterium | reverse complement strand
GCGGGGCCGCCCGCCGCCGGAAGATCCGGCCTCCGGGCGCGTCAGGTGCGCTGCCTGGATTTGCGCTGGCTCTGGATCCGCCTGGCCTCCTCGGCCTCCTTCTGGAGGCTCTCCCACTGCCGCTGAAGCCAGTTCTTGGACCGTGGGGCACGGGTCCTGGGCGGAGCCGCGGCCTCGCGGGCCTCCAGCTCGGCCATGTGCTTGCGGATCCGCCACTGCTCGAGGATGCCGAAGATGTTGCTGGCCATGATGTAGAGATTCAGGCCGCTGGGGGCGTTGTACAGCAGGAAGATGAAGAAGACGCTCATGAACATCATCATCTTGCGCTGCTGCTCGAGCTGGTCGGGGTTGCCGGTGGCGGCGGCGGCCTCGGGGTTGCCGCGGGGCATGTAACGGGTCTGCAGGATCTGGGAGATGCCCAGCAGGATGGGCAGCAGGTTCAGGGCGGTGATCGGCCCGCCCATCATGCCGCTGAGCAACGGAACGTGGATCGGATGGCCGGGAAAGGTCCAGAGATGGTCGGGCTGGGTCAGGTCGCGGATCCACCAGCCGTCGAACGGGGCGTGCCGCATCTCCACCGCCGCGTTGAGCGCCGACCACAGCGCCGCCCAGATCGGAATCTGCAGCATCATCGGCAGGCAGTTGAGCATCTGCGTGGCCGGATTTACGCCGGCCTCGCGGTAGATTTCCATGACCGCGTTGTTCATCGCCACGCGGTCGTTGGCGTACTTCTCCTGCGCGGCCTTGATCTTGGGCTGGAGCACGGCCATCTGCTTCTGCATCCGGCTCATGTTCACCTGGCTCTTCTTGCTCACCGGATGCAGGATGCCCTTGACCACCAGCACCAGGAAGATGATCGCCAGCCCGTAATTGTGGGGCGGGATGCCGTGGAAGAGCTGAAGCAGCCGCATCATCAGACCCACCAGGGCGGCCGGGGCGCAGAACGGAAACGTCTCGCGGATCACGTAGTAGTAGTCCCGCGTGCGGTAGTGTTCGTGGGTGTCGAAGGTCGGCTTGGACTTCGGACCGACATAGACCTCGAAGTCGAAGGCCTCGGTGGCCCCCGGGGTCACCGCCGTGGGTTTGCTGGTGAAGGTGAAGGTGAGGTCGTCCCCCGGCTCGGCGTCGGTGGTGAGGGTGATGCCGGTGGCCGCCTCGTAGCGCGCCGGGGCGCCAAAGCCGTTGCGCCCCGCCGGAGCCATGATACACGTGAAGTACTGGTTGGTGTCCGCCACCCAGGCGATGCGCTGCCGGTCGTCGTCCCGACCGAGGTCCAGCCGGCCCTGCCTGGCCACGTCGGTCCGGTAGTGGCCCCTGGCCGAGGGGCCCGACGGCAGGTCATGCGCCCAGACGGCCGAAACCAGCCGCCGGTCCTCGCCCCGCGACTGCTCCCTGTGGAAGCCGACCGGTCCGCGCTGCACGAAGATCACGCTGAACGCCTCGTCGCCGAGGTTCTCGATGCGGTTGGACAGCAGCAGGTCGTAGGTCTGGAGGCGGCGGTTCTTCCGGGGCGGCTGCTCGGGCAGGCTGTAGGTCCGCACCACCCGGGCCAGCGGGCGGCCGTCGGACTGAACCACGGTGACGCTGAACTCCGCCGACCCGGCCGCGACCGGCCCCTTGCGCCACACGACGTTGTCCAGGCGGACCTCCTGCCGCAGGTTCTCGAAACGCAGCTTCGGCAGGGCGAAGGAGTCAAACACCTCGGCCGGCCCGGAGCCGCTGGTGTGCTCGACGGGACTGCAGATGACGTAAGGCTCGCGACGCTCGACGGTCTTGTGGAAGTCGCGCAGACGCGCCTCCCCGACCGCGGCGCCCCGCGGCATCACCGTCAGGGCCATCGGGTAGGGGCCGTCCGATTCCGTTCCGCCCAGAATGACCGGCTCCGGGTCGTCCCCCGCCTCGATCCGCAGCTGCGATCCGGCCGAAGCCGTGGTCGTGACCGCCTCCAGCCCGGCGAAACCGCCGGCCGCGGCCGCCGTGGAAGGTTCCTGGTCACCGGTGGACTCCGGCCCGGCGGCGACCAGATCCGGCGAAGGCTGTGTCCCGGCCGGCGGACGGGGCGGTGCAAAAGCCTCCGGAAACAGCCGATGCGATACGTAAAGCCAGACGTAGAAGGCGGCCATGGCCGCCATCAGAGCAATGATCGTGCGTCGTCCCTGCATCATGGGGTCTCTTCAGGACGGAAAACCGCCGGGCGGCGGAAGGGATCCCCCGCGGCCGCCCGGGCAATTCAGCGCCCGGGGCGTCAACGCCCCTCCAGCAGCCGGTGGCCCAGGAAATCGTCGAGTTCCGGCGTGTTGAGGATCTTGTGCACCACCTTGTCCACGTCGTACTCGAGCCGCACAAACTCGACCCGGCCTTCGTCCACCACCGCGTAGCTGGTGCGAGGGTCGCGGTCGCGCGGCTGGCCTACACTGCCGACGTTGATGATCACCTTGTCGTCGTCGGCGATCTCGTAGAACCCCGGCTCGGTCAGTTCGTCAGGCGCCTCGAAATAGGGGTCGTCCAGAAACACCCCCGGAACGTGGGTGTGCCCCACGAAACAGGCGACCTGCTGGAGCCGCTCGAAGTTGGCCATGAGCTTGTGCGGGTTGGAGTAAACGTCGTCGGCGAAGAGGTACTCGTTGACCGGCCGGCGGGGCGAACCGTGCACGAAGACCATGTCGTCCAGGACCGCCCGCACCGGCAGCTTGCCGAGAAACTCCCAGCGACGGTCGCGCAGCGACTTCCTGGGCTCGTCCTCCAGAACCTGCCGGGTCCAGTAGCAGGCCCGCTCGGCGCCGAGGTTGAAGTTGTAGGGCTCGTAGAAGACCGCGTGGTCGTGATTGCCGCAGATGCACAGCTCGCAGCGCTCGATGATCAGGTCGGTGCACTCCCGGGGGTTCGGGCCGTAGCCGACCACGTCCCCCAGGCAGACCACCCGACGGATGCCCCGGGCATCGATGTCCGCGAACACCGCCGTCAGGGCCTCGAGGTTGCTGTGGATGTCGCTGATCACCGCGAACATAACATTCCCTGCTGGCGATCCCCGGCACGCTTCAGGCCCGGCGCGGGCCGGCGGCCGCCCCCCGGCGCGGAAGGCCCGTGCAGGCGAGTCGGGCCGAATCCAGGTATGCTACGGCCGCAACGCCCGGCATGCAAACGCCGTCGTGCGGGGCGCAGCTGGCCGGTCGCGGGTCGGTCGGCCGGTTCCGGTCCGGCCGGTGCCCGGGAGGGCGTATTCATGAGGCTGGGGATTCTGGCGGACACCCACGGACAGGTGCTCCGCACCCGTGCGGCCATCGAGCGGCTGGAAGCCGCCGGGGCGGAGGCCTTCGTGCATTGCGGCGACGTCGGCCCACCGGAGGTCCTGGCCGAGTTCGCCGGCCGGCGGCTGTGGTTCGTCTGGGGCAACACCGATGCCCCCGAGCCCTCCTGGCGGGCCGAAATCGAGGCCCTGGGACTGCCCTGGCCCGGCGGCCCCCTGAACCTGCTGCTGGACGGGAAGCGGGTGGCCGTGTTTCACGGGCACGAACGCGGCTTCCGCCGGGCGGTGGAGTCCAACGAAAACGACTACGTGCTCTGCGGGCACTCCCACATGCGCACCGACCGGCGCGTCGGACGCACCCGGCTGATCAATCCCGGCGCCCTGCACCGCGCCGGTCTGTACACCGTCGCCCTGCTGGATCTGCGGACCGACGAACTGCTGTACATCCAGGTGGAGTGACGTTCCCGCATCAACGGCCAAACCCGGCAGAGAAGCCCTAGGACGCACCGCCGCCGCGGTCACCGGCGCGCAAGGGGTCCGCCGGGCCGGCCGGTTCAGGCTACAATGCCCTCCGGCGGCGCCGGCAGCGCCGGCGGGGCGCTGCCGGGCGGTCCTGCCGCCGATGGACTCCGGGGTCTTGCGGGTGAGTCTCTTCGATCAGCACGTGCACACGCGGTTCTCGCCGGACAGCCGGGCCGAGCCGGCCGGATGCGTCCGCGCGGCCGCCGGGCTCGGGCTGGCGGGGCTGGCGTTTACCGACCACTGCGACCTGCACCCTGCCGAGCGGCCGGGGTCGCGCTACGACTTCGACGCGCTGCGCGCCGAGGTCGACCGCCTGCGGGCCCGGTGGGGTCCGCGGCTGTTCATCGGCCACGGCATCGAGATCTGCTGGCTGAAGGACCAGCAGGACGGCATTCTGGAGGCTCTTGAGGGGCGGCAGCTGGACGTGGTGCTGTTGAGCGTGCACTGGGCCGGCGGCCGGGCGATCTGGGAACCCGACTCCTGGCTGGACTGGGAGCCGGCGGCGGCCGCCGAGGACTGCCTGATGGCGGTGCGCGACGCGGTGCGCTGGGCCGCGAGGCTGCGGCGCGCGGGCCTGCGGCCGTTCGACGTGCTGGGGCACCTGGACATTGTGAGGCGCTACGCGGCGCGGTTCGGCAAGGCTTGCGACCTGCGGCCCTTCGGTCTGCTGATTGACGAGATCCTGCAGGGCTGCCTTGAGGCCGGCATCGTGCCGGAACTGAACACCAGCACCATGCGCGGTCCGCCCGGCGACCCGATGCCGCAGGACTGGATCGTGCGGCGCTACCTGGAGCTTGGGGGGAGGGCCCTGACCCTGGGAAGCGACGCCCACACCGTCGACGACGTCGGGGCGCACCTGGCGGCGGGGGCGGATATCCTCCGCCGCCTGGGGGTGCGGCATCAGGCGGTTTTCATCGCCCGGCAGCTGAGGCTCGAAGCACTCTAGACGGGACGGCGTGCGGAAGCCGGATGTACGACGGGGGATCGCGACGGAGGTGGCGCCCCCGGCCGGCCTGAAGCCCGCCAGGCCCGGGACAGTCCCGGCGCACGGAGTCCAGTCGCACCGCACGCGAACCCGTCGGGCACACGCGCCCGTCCGGCGCGGCCGCACGCCCGAATGCCCGGCGCGGACCGGTCCGATGCTTCGGCGGTTGCCAAGCGGAGCGGCTTTTCATAGCATGGCGCCGCGCGCGGGGTGTACGGGGCCTTCATCCTTCGGCCGCACGGGGCGCGCGGGGCGGCGCCGGTCCGGGGACATCGCCCCCGCGGGCCGCCCGGCATCAGGACCTCAGGCGAGAGAATCATGGTCGGGGACAACGCGGTTCTGGATGCTCGGCCTGCGGGGCAGGCACGGCCCTTGACCCGCGAGCCGGCGGCCCGCGACCTCTCGTGGTTCGACCGGGCGAAGTTCGCGCTGGTCCGGGGATTCCTCTGGGCCTGGGCCCGGGCCTTCTCGCTCAAGGGCCTGTACCTGTTCGGGCAGGTCTTCGGCTTCCTGGAGTGGGTGATCAACTACAAGCGCCGGCGGCGCTTCCGCGAGAATCTGCGGCTGGTCTTCGGCGACGACTCCGCCCACTGGCCGAAGTCGGTCCACAAGGCCTGCCTGCAGCAGTTCATGCGGCTGCGCTGCGACAAGCTCTTCTACCTGATCTTCGACAGGCTGCCGCGCGAGAAGATCCTCCACCGCATCCGCTTCGAGAACCTCGAGGTCTTCGAGCGGGCCCTGAGCCACAACCGCGGCGTCTACGTCTGCATGAGCCACCACGGCTCGCACCACGTGCTGATCCTGCTGATGGCCCTGATGGGCTACAAGGTTGCCGGGGTGCGCGACCGCAATGAGGGGGCCCTGCGGCGCTACGTGCAGCAGAAATACGAGGAAACCTTCCCGGAGTTCCGCGAGATCCGCATGTTCTTCGCCGACAGCTATCCGCGCGACCTGTACCGCTGCTTCCAGGACGGCTACATCCTGGGCAGCGCCCTGGACGTCGCCCGCGACCGCGGGAGCCACCTGCGCACCGCGAAGGTCACGCTGTTCGGGCAGGAGCGCGAATTTCTCACCGGGCCGATGCAGATCGCCCTGCGCGTCGGGGCCCCGGTCATCCAGGGCTTCGTGGTTTCGCGGAAGAACTTCTACTTCAAGCTCATCGCCAGAGGACCGCTGGTCGAGCCCGGGGCCGGCGGCGACGAAGGCGAGATCGTCCAGCGGGCGATGCAGAAGTACGCCGACAACATCGCCGAGCACATCCGCGAATACCCCGACCACATCAGCAGGACCTGAAAGGGCGGCGATCCGACATGGCCGGCACGCTGTGGCTCTTTCTGCTCCAGGCCGCCGGCATCTCGCTGTCGGGAGTCATGGCCCCCGGCCCGGTGACCGCCGCGACGCTGGCCGCCGGGGCGAAATCCAGGCATGCCGGGGCGATGATCGCCCTGGGGCACGGCCTGGTCGAGTTTCCCCTGATGCTGCTGGTCGTCGCCGGCGCCGGGGCCCTGCTGGCCCGGCCCGCCGTGGCCGTCGGCGTCGGGCTGGTCGGCGGGGCCTTTCTGGTTCATCTGGGCATTCGCATCCTGCGCGACCTGGGCCGGCCGGACGCCGCCGCGTGCGCCGGACGGGCCGGGCGCCCGCTGTGGACCGGCGTTGTGCTCACTGCAGGGAACCCCTACTTCCTGCTGTGGTGGGTGACCGTCGGGCTGGCCCTGACCGAACGGGCCCTGGAGATCGGCCGGGCGGCGTTTATGCTCTTCGCGGTGACCCACTGGCTGTGCGACCTGGTGTGGCTGGAGGCCCTTTCCTGGGCCAGCTTCAAAGGCACCCGCCTGATGGACGACCGGCTGCAGCGGCGGGTGCTGGCCCTGTGCGGGGCGGCGCTGGTGGTGCTGGGGGCGGTGTTCATCCGCGACGCGGTCGTCCGGCAGATGAGCGGTCCGGCACCGGCCGCGCCCGGCCCGCCGGCCGGCGAGCCGGTCACAGGCCGTAGTCGGTCAGCGCCGCCCGCAACCGCTCGCGGCTGGCCGGCGACATGGGGCACAGCGGCAGCCGGAACTCCTCCTCGATCATGCCCAGGATGGCCATGGCGGTCTTGATCGGAACGGGGTTCACCTCGATCGTCAGCATGCCGCGGGCCAGCCGGAACATCCGCTGATGCCACGTCCGGGCGGCGGCCCAGTCGCCGGCCAGGGCGGCGTCGGTCATGGCCTTGACGTCGCGCGGGATGATGTTGGCCAGCACGCTGATCACGCCGACGGCTCCGACGGCCATCAGCGGCAGGGTCATCGAATCGTCGCCGCTGATCACCGCGATGTCGCAGCGGCTCAGGAGTTCCGATGCGCCGTCCATCGAGCCGGTGGCGTGTTTGACGGCCACGATGTTCGGACAGGCCTCGCGGAGCCGGACGATCGTGTCGCAGGAGATCTCCACCCCGCAGCGGCCGGGGATGTTGTACAGCACGTGCGGGAAGTCCACCGCGTCGGCGATGGTCTTGAAGTGCCGGAAGATGCCCTCCTGCGAGGGGCGGTTGTAGTACGGCGCGACCAGCAGCGACCCGTCGGCCCCGTTGCGCCGGGCGTGGCGGGTCATCTGCAGGGCCTCGTGGGTGCTGTTGGAGCCGGTGCCGGCCACCACCGGCACCCGCCCGGCGGCCCGCCGGACCACCGCGGCCACGACGGCGTCGTTCTCTTCGTGCGTCAGCGTCGGGCTCTCGCCGGTGGTGCCGCACGGCACCAGCACGTCGGTGCCGGCGGCCACATGCGCATCCACCAGCTCGTCCAGCCGTTTCCAGTCCACCTCCCCGTCGCGGTAGGGGGTGACCAGCGCGACCATGCTGCCTTTGAACGGATTCGTCACCTGAAGAGCTCCCTCCCGCCCGCCGGCCGGATCCCGCCGGCGCGGTGCCGGACCGGCGGCGCGGCTACATCACCAGCAGCTTCATCTCCCGCACCGCCTCGCGAAGCCCGACGAAAACCGAACGGGCGATGATCGAGTGGCCGATGTTGAACTCCGCCAGCCCCTTCATCGCCGCCACCGGGGCCACGTTGTCGTAGGTCAGGCCGTGGCCGGCGTGCACGGTCAGTTCCAGCCCCCGGCCCACCTCCAGGGCCTCCTCCAGCCCGGCCAGCGCCGTCCGCACCGCCCGGGGCGTCCGGGCGTGGGCGTAGCCGCCGGTCCAAAGCTCGACCGCGTCAAACCCCAGGTCGGCCGCGGCCTTGACCTGTTCGGCCGCCGGCTCGATGAAGGCGCTGGTCTGGATGCCCTTGCGTCGAAGACGGTCCACCACCGGCCCGATCCGCTTGCGCAGCCGGACCACGTCCAGTCCGCCCTCGGTGGTCAGTTCCTCGCGGCGCTCCGGCACCAGGGTGCACTGGTCGGGCTCCAGCTTCAGGGCGATGCCGACGATTTCGGGGGCGATCGACATCTCCATGTTCAGCTTGACGTGGACGACCTGCTGGAGCAGGATTGCGTCGCGGTCCTGGATGTGCCGCCGGTCCTCCCGCAGGTGGAAGGTGATTCCGTCGGCCCCGCCAAGCTGAGCCTCCACCGCCGCCCAGACCGGGTCGGGCTCGAAGGTCCGCCGGGCCTGCCGGACCGTGGCCACATGGTCGATGTTCACGCCCAGAAGGGCCATGGTCGCTCCCCTGATGGTGCGCCGTCCGGAGAAACCGCCGCGCCGCCGGGCGGCCATTATACCCCCGGTCCGCAGGCCGACCAGCCCTCCGCGGCCTGCCCCATCCGTGCCCGCCGCCGGCGAGGGTGTAACCGCCGCTGCCCGGGATTGCACCTGACAGGCAGCGGGCAGACTGGTCCGGCCGGGTCCGAAACGACAAGGGCGTGACTCTTCGTCGGCTGCCCGACGCGTATCGCCGGGCAGAACGGGAACCCATCCCGTCCCGCCGCAGGCCGGTGTCGCCCGCACGAGCACAGGGGCAAGAACATGTGGAGACGCTGGAGGCGAAGAAGGCGGCGGCTGGCGGCGGCGGCACTGCTGGCGGCCGGAATGCTCGCGGTCGCCGGGAACGCCCGGGCCGGAACGCCGTTGACCTTTGCGTCCGAGTACAAGCGGGCGGCGGGCCCGCACGAGGTCGCCGAGCTGCGGTTCGACTGGCACGACTCCGCGCGCGACCGTGACGTGCCGGTCAAGGTCTACTGCCCCGCCAGGGACCCCGGCCCCTTCCCGGTGATCCTCTTCTCGCACGGCCTGGGCGGAAGCCGCGAGGGCTATGCCTATGCCGGGCGACACTGGGCCAGCCACGGATACGTCTGCGTCCATCTCCAGCATCCCGGCAGCGACGAGACGGTCTGGAAAGGCCTTCGGCCGGCCGAGGGCATGGAAGCCATGCGCGCCGCCCTTGCACAACCGGCCAACGCCGTCCACCGGCCGCTGGACGTCCGTTTTGTGATCGACCGCCTCGAGGCCCTCCAGCTCGAAACCGGGCTGCCGGCCGGCCGGATGGATCTCGCCCGCATCGGCATGGCCGGCCACTCGTTCGGCGCCTTTACCACCCTCGCGGTCATCGGCAAGGCCGGCCGGGCGGCCGTCGCCGGCCGCAGCCGCGTGGCCGATCCGAGGATCAAGGCCGCGGTCATCATGAGCCCCACCGTGTCCCCCGACTCGGCCCATGACCGTGAACCCCGGACGTATGCCGGCATCGGCGTGCCCTGCTTCCACCTGACCGGCACCCTCGACGACGCGCCGATCAACAACAGCCGGGCCGCCGACCGCCGCATCCCCTTCGACCTGATCAGCGGACCGGATCAGTACCTGGTGATCTTCACCGGCGGGGATCACATGGTATTCTCCGGCCGGCGCGGACCGCGCGGCGACGGCCGGCTCGACCCGCTTTTCCACGACCTGATCCGCATGAGCACCACGGCGTTCTGGGACGCGTACCTCAAGCAGGACGCCGGCGCCCGGGCCTGGCTGGCCGAAGGGGGCTTCGGCCGGGCCCTGGGGAATCATGGCACGTTCGAAACCCGCCCCGCCGACTCCCGCCCGGCGCCGTGACCTGCCGTCCGGCCCGTGCCGGGCCTGCCATCGGCCGCGCGGGGCTCACGAAATGGTGAAGGAGAAGAGCCTTCCAGGCGGCCGGACCCGGAAAC
>CAZSYS010000162.1:0-9912 GCA_964611365.1 uncultured Planctomycetales bacterium | reverse complement strand
ACCTCTGCCCGCGGCTGGCAGCTTCCGGGCCTTCGGCCTGACAAAGCGTGCGGGTCTCCTTCAACCGCAATGCCCGGCGCCGGGATCTTGGAGGCGATGAAGCCCGCCGCTGGATCGACCGCACGAACGGGCGCCGGGGCCTTGGGCCTGAGGAAACGGTCATCGCCGCGGCCTCGCGGGGACGCGGGCAATCCGTGGGTGTTCTTGATTCATTCTTTATTCATCCGTCCGTATGTGGGCCAGCAGATTATCCTTTGTGCTTCTCCGCTCCGCTGGCCCGGTATTTGATCACGTGGACCTTCTCCAGCGTGATCAGGCCCTCGGTGACCATCTGGTCGATGTGCGGAAGCAGGGCGCTGATCTTCTCCTCGGTGTCCACGATCTCAATGACGACCGGCAGGTCCTCCGAAAGGCGAAGGATCTTGACCGTGTGCAGCCGGCTGTGGGCCCCGAAGCCCATGGGCCCGCGCAGCACCGTCGCGCCGGCCAGATGCAGCTCGCGGGCCTTCAGCACGATGGCCTCATACAGCGGCGTGCCGCGCCACCGGTCGCTCTCGCCGATAAAGACGCGGAGCAGCTGGGCTTCGCCCTCGAGTTTCATGGATCACCTCGCCACGTTCACGGTACAGGGCGCGTCACTCAGAACACGCCTGATTACCGACCCGGCCATCGCGCAGCCCGGGGGCGACCGTCACCCGGGGCCAAGCCAGTTTTCCGCCAGCCGGTACCCGACCAGCACGGCCGAGAGTCCCAGCGTGACGCTGAGCAGCAGATTCATCACCGCCCGCAGCCCCTGGCCTTCGTTGGCCATCGCGAAGGTCTCCCAGCCGAAGGTCGAGAACGTCGTGAACCCGCCGAGCACGCCGATGGTCAGGGCGATGCGGTACTCAGGCCGGATCAGGTACGCGCTGCCGCTGAACAGGTAGTTCAGGAATCCGATGATGAAGCAGCCGAGCACGTTGACGATGAGCGTCCCCAGTGGAAACGATCCGCTGACCAGCCGCTGCCCCCAGCCCGCCAGCCCGTAGCGACACAGCGAGCCGAACCCGCCGCCCACGAAGATCAGCACCAGCTTGAGCATATCCGATCCCTGCAGCCGGCGGACCCTCCGCCCAACAAAAAACCCCACACAGGCCGTCGGCCCGGCAGGGTTCGTGTGCAGCGTCTCCGTCGTGCGGACCCTACCCGGGACGGCCGCGTTCGCGGCTTCATGAACGGCCAATGGCCGCGGGTAGGAGTCATCAGGTCTGCACGACCGGTTAATGGCGGACTCCATCGCCGCCTGTATCCTAGCGTCCGGCCGGATCCGCTGCAAGCCCGACGGAACACGCCCGGCCGTCCGGCCGCTCCGGCCGGTCAGGGGGCCGGCAGGCCACAGGCAGGCCGCCGGGGAGAACGCAGCCGCCCCCGCGCACGACCCCGGCGCCGGCCTCATCCCCCGACCTGCCGTCATCCCGTCCGGCGCGGGGATGGTTCCACCTGGCCTGGCGAGTGATTCGCGGTGAGCAGATCAACGGGCGCGATTCAAGGGGCGTTTCGGACCACCCGCATGGCTCCGAGGTAATAGAATCCATACGGATTGATGTTGTTCGGCCCCGGCCCCAGCGTCACCGTGATGTTTCCATTTCCATCGGGCGCAATCCCCGACACGACGGCCACAGCATCCTGGTTGTCCGCCGGATCCAGGTAGGCGATGCCGCTGTTGGCGCCGGCCACGCCGTAAGCCGTCTCACGATTCTCCGTGGCGCCCATGCGCGAGGCGAAGAATGTGAAGGTATAGGTGACGCCAGGGGCCGTATTCAGGCCGGCAAGGGTGAAACCGGCGGTCGGCTCCGTGCTGCCGCCGAACTCGACGGTGTTGCCGAACAGGCTGTCGCGCGTGGCCTGAACGTCGAAGATGGCCGCGTCCCCGCCGGGACTGGTCGTTCCGCTGGTGTTCGCCCCGGGCCAGAATGCGTCCGTGACGGTCAGCGAGATCCCGGTGGCGTTTCCCTGGCTGTCCACGACGCCGGCGATCGATCCCTGCTGGTCCGTGACATTGTTCCAGTTCCCGGCGGTCTGCTGGCTGTGGATGCCGAAATCAAACAGCAGCGTCTGCGGCGGGGCGGCAGGGGTCAGATTCAGACGGACCGTGAATGAGGCCGCTTCATATCCGGCGGCAGAACCGTAAATGCGGGCGTAGTGCCAGCCGGCCGGCAGGCCGGTGGCATTCACGGCGACCGCAAACGGGGTTGCGGCGTTCACCGATGCAGGCACCGTCAGCCAGGCCGGCGGCGTCTGCGCCACGAGATCCACCGCCGACAGCCCGACGGCCGGCGTCGACGCGTCGGTGGTCGACACCGTGTTCGACCCGCTGTCGGTGCCGGTCCCCTGGGGCAGCTGGAATGTCAGGTCCCAGCGGTCGAACTGCAACGCAGGCGGCCGGCGCGACAGGTTCGCCTGCAGCAGGCCGAAATCTGTCTGGTCCACGTCGCCGTCCAGGTCGAGGTCCGCGGCCATGATGCCGTGGATATCCGGAGTGAGCGGGCAGCCTGGCGGCGGTTCAGGCAGGTTGGCCGGCTGGTAGGGGACGGCCGGACCGGTGGCACAGACCACGAAGACCGCGATATCGTCCTGATCGACGTCGCCGTCGGCGTTGAGGTCGCGGCGGATGCCGGGTGGCAGATACGCGTCGGCCACGCGCTGCAGATACAGGGCATCCTCCGGGGTCAGGCTCGGAAACAGCCCGGGCAGCCCCACCGTGGTGGGCTGGCCGTAGACCGTGGCGAAGATGATCAGGCCGGCAAGGTACGTCCCGCGCGTGTTGCCGTGCCAGAGGTCGTCGGCAAACAGATTATTCCAGCCCGTGGCCTCCCAGGCGTCCCCGACCCTGGCGACGATCGCGCTGTCCGGCCCGTGGACGGCCAGGATGTCCTGCCGGGCCAGCGTGTAGTTCTCGCGCAGCTCCTGCTGCATCTGAGCCGGCCCGCCGGGAAACAGCGGCGGATCGCCGGCGTAAAACTCGTGCCCCGGCGCCCGGGCCCAGGTCTCATAAAGCACGGCCCGTGCCGCCGGGCTGTGGCTGCGCACCACGGCATGCAGGGCGACGGCGTCGGCCCGGAATCCGGCTGGATCGCCGATGTGCGTGGGGTTCGTGGAGAACTCCTGGATCACGACCGCATCCCACCGGAAGTCGGGCACCTCCTGGAAGTCCGCGGGGTCGGTGATCACACTCGTGTTGTTGGCCAGATGCCAGGCCAGCGACTGATTGTTCACCGCGGCATTCTCGACCCGTGGCTCAGGGTACCCCGCGGCGATGGCCAGCTGCTTGACCACTTCGGGCACGCCGCCGTACGACTCCGCTTCCGCCGAGCCGTAACCCCGGGTGAAACTGTTGCCGTAAAACAACAGTGTCTTGGGTCCTGCCGCATCGGCCAGGCTGCTCAGGGTCGCCGCCAGAACGAAAGCCACAGCTGCGTTCCGGACGTTCTCCCGCCAGGTCATTCCCTGCCTCCTGGACCATCAGCACAATCGCAAGTCTTGGCCGTACAAAACGCGGCCCGCAGGCTGCCGGAGACGGCGTTTCGCCGCCGGCCGCCGCGACCGTGTGGCGAATACATTCTAGCGGGTCAGCCTGAACCGGCGAGCAAGGTTTTCCGCCGGACCTGCACTCCGCCGGCCGGTGCAGCAGTCTGGTTGGGGGTCGACGGAGCGGCCTGCACCGCCGGGACGAGAGGCCGACCGGCGGTGGCAGCAAGGGGCTGCGCCAGGCCGTGACCGCCGGGCAGGTGTCTGGCGTGCCGGGCCCGATCGCGACAGGGGGCTTCTTTCCGGCTGCGGCCGTGCCCCTCGCTCCCAAGGGCGGCCGCGCAAAGCCTGCAAACCGCGCGAAAAGGTGCCTGACCCGCGATCTCGCCGCACACCGCCGGCGGCGGTCAGAAGCCCTCGTTGACCGAGTCGGGCGGCGGGGCGTCCGGGGGCAGGGGACTGGCCACGGTGCCGCTGCCGCCGCTGCCGCCGCTGCCGCCGGACTTGAGGAAGATGTAGTAGAGTTTGCCCTCGGCGAAGGTCCGTCCGGCCAGCTCCCCGACCTCCGGACCCGTACCCATGAACACGTCGCAGCGCCCCGCGGCCCGGATCGCCCCGCCGGTGTCCTGGTCCATTGCAAAACCGGCGTAGTGGTGCTGGCGGATCGCTCCCCCGGCGCCGCGCGCGGGCAGCTGAGTCTCGATGAAGGCGACGTTGGCCCGCGGGAAGACCTGCTTGTCCACCGCGATCGAGCGGTAGGGCGTGACCGGCACGTTCAGGCTGCCGTACGGGCCGCCGGCGCGGGGTTCGAAGTACACGTAGCGCTTATTGACCGCCACGGCCTGCTCAAACTGCCCGGGGTTTTCCTTGAAGTAGCGGATCAGCCCCTGGAGGGACAGGTCCTCGGGGCGCAGGGTGCCCTGCTCGACCAGCTTCTGGCCGATCGAGGTGTAGTCGTGGCCGTTGTTGCCGCTGTAGCCGATGTCGAAGAAGGAACCGTCGGCCATCCGCAACCGGGCCGAACCCTGCACGGTGATGATGTAGGCCTCGAACGGATCGCGCACGTAGCACAGCTCCAGCCCCTGGTTGGCCAGGGCCCCGGCGTTGACCTCGGCGCGCGAGAAGTGCGGGCCTCCGCCCTTGCGGCTGCATTCCCCGGTAACCGGATTACGCACCAGGTCCGGCGGAGCCTTGTACAGCGGGTAGCGGAACTCGGCGTCGGGCTTCAGCCGGGCGTCGAAGATCGGGCGGTAGTAGCCGGTGAACAGCACCGTGCCGCGCTCGTCGCAGCCGCGGGAGGCGTAGATGTCGAACCGCTCCTTGATCATGCGGTCCAGCTCCTGCGGCGAGGAGGCGGTCTGCAGCACCTCGATGAACGCCCGGATGCTGGCCACCGCCTGGTCGTGGGTGATCTCGCCGTAGGGATAGAACTGCCTGGACGACGGCTTGCTCAGGTACTCCAGGCTGTACATCGCCGCCTGCTCGAGGTTGGTCTTGTGATCAAAGCCGGGCCCGAAGTCCGGCCACATCGCCGGGTTGGTCAGCTTCACCAGCCCCAGCTCGCCCGGCGGAAGCTGCCGCCAGTAGTCGATGGGCTCCTCCGGCGGCACCACCGAGACCGGCTTTTTCTCCGGACAGCCGGCCACGGCCGCCGCCAGGAGCAATCCCAGGAGCATGTGCAGACGGTTGGCGTACACGAAACGTCCTCCTTGACCCGGACGAAATGAACCGGCCCTTGGGTCTTTGTCTTGCGCCGGCCGCGCCGACCGGCATGCCTGCCCGGAACCCGGACGGTTTTCCGCCCGGACCGGGTTTTCAGCATTCCGTCCACGAGATTATCGGAATCCCGCCGCTTCGTCCAGTAGCCGGTTTTGCGTACAATCCCGATCCCGCGCCTGATCCGGCGGCGACCACAGGAGAACGCCCGTGTGTGCTGAACCAGCCGACCAGCGGCCGATCGTCACGCTCTTCGGAAGCTACTCGCCGCGGCCGGGCGAGCCGCTTTACGAGCTGGCCTACCGGATCGGACAGGCCCTGGGCGGTGCCGGGTTCGTGGTCTGCAACGGGGGCTATGACGGCACCATGGAGGCCTCGGCCCGGGGGGCCAAGGAGGCCGGGGGGACGACCATCGGCGTGACCTGCTCGGTCTTCAGTGACTACCGCGGCCGGCCGCTGAAAGCCAACCCCTGGATTGACAAGGAGATCCATCACGAGGAGGTCCTGCGGCGGATCGAGCGGATGATGCACATGTCGGCCGCTTACGTCGTTCTGGAGGGGGGCACCGGCACGCTGAGCGAGTTTGCCATCGTCTGGGAGTACGTTTGCAAGGGGCTGATCGAGCCGCGTCCGATCTTCGTGGTCGGCGACTTCTGGCGCCCGCTGATCGACCGGGTGCTGACCGTCAGGCCCAGGCACGGGGAGCCGTTGCGACTGGTCCACGACCCGGAGGAGATCCTGGCCGGGCTGCGGGCCGCGGGGCTGGATGGCCGCGCTCAGACCGGCTGACGGGGGTAGCCCGCCCGCCGGGGGGCGGTGGTGGTGGGGGCGGCGGCATCGTCCGACCTGGCTTCGGCCTGGTCGGGGTGGTGTTCCAGGGCATCCACGACCGCCGCGGCGATGCCGGCGGCGTCGATCCCGCACTCGGCCGCCTGGCCGGAGCGCGATCCATGGCGGATGAAGCGATCGGAGGGCAGCCCCAGGCGGACCAGCCGGGTCACCGGCAGGGCCAGTTCGGCGGCGCACTCCAGCACCGCCGAGCCGAATCCGCCGGCGACGTTGTGATCCTCGACGGTGATCACCGGGACTCCGGCGGTGAAGGCCTGGCGGACCATGTCGGTGTCGAGCGGCCGGGCGAAGCGGGCGTTGCAGACCCGCACGGAGATGTCGCGGGCGGCCAGCAGCCGGGCGGCGTCCATGGCTTCGGCCACGCAGGCCCCGTAGGCCAGGACGACGGCGTCGCGCCCGTCGCGCATCCAGCGGGCCCGGCCGGGCACGAAGGGCGGGGCCTGGCCGAACGGCGGGGGCACGTCGGCCCGCGGGTAGCGGATGGCGCAGGGGCCGGGATGACGGAAGGCGAAGCGCAGGGCCTCCCGCAGCTCCGGCTCGTCGGCCGGTGCCAGCACGACGACGTTGGGCAGCGCGCGGAACAGGCCGATGTCCAGGAAGCCGTGGTGGACCGCCCCGTCGCCGCCGACCAGGCCGGCGCGGTCCATGCACAGCACCACCGGCAGGTCCTGGAGCGAGACTTCCTGGAAGACCTGGTCGAAGGCCCGCTGCATGAAGGTCGAGTAGACCGCGACCACCGGTCGGAGTCCGGCCCGGGCCATGCCGGCGGCGACATCGACGGCGCAGCTCTCGGCAATGCCTATATCATGACACCTTTCGGGAAACGCCCGGGCGAACCGGTCCAGCCCGGTGCCCTCGGGCATCGCGGCGGTCAGGGCGACGATTCGGGGGTCTTCGCGGGCGACCTCGACAAGGGCGTCGGCGAAGGCCGCGGTCCAGCTGCGCCCGCTGCCGCCCTGGAGGGTGGCGGTGCCGTCCTCGGCGACCACGAAGGGGCTGGGTGAGTGGAAGCGGCTGGGCTGCTCGCAGGCGAAGCGGGCCCCCTGGCCCTTGTTGGTGTGCACGTGGAGCAGCACCGGGTGGTTCACGTCGCGCAGCCAGCGCAGCAGGTCGATCAGGCCGCCGACGTCGTGGCCGTCGACCGGTCCGACGTAGACGAAGCCGAGCTGTTCGAAGATCATCCCGGGCGAGACTGTGGCCTTGATGCCCTGGCGGAGCATGCCGAAGGCCTCGACCACCGACGGGCCGACCAGCGGGAGCCTGGGCAGCAGCTGCAGGGCCCGCTGCTTGACCTCCTCGTAGAGCTGGCTGGTGCGGAAGGAGGACAGGTAGCGGGCCAGGGCCCCCTGGGTGGGGGCGATGCCGTAGTTATTGTCGTTGAGCACGACCAGAAACTGCCGCTTGAGGCAGCCGGCCTGGTTGAGCCCTTCGAAGGACAGGCCGTTGACGATGCTGGCATCGCCGACCACGGCGACGGTGCGGCTGTCGCGCCCCAGGGCCTGGTCCGCCCGGGCCAGCCCCACGGCGGTGGCGATGGCCGTGCCGGCGTGGCCGACGTTGAACAGGTCGAACGGGCTTTCGCCGACGTCCGGAAACCCGCTGATGCCTCCGGCCTTGCGCAGCGTGCCGAAGCGTTCGTTGCGGCCGGTCAGCAGCTTGTGCGGGTAGCACTGGTGTCCGACGTCCCACAGCAGGCGGTCGCGCTCGAAATCGAAGCAATAGTGCAGGGCGATGGTCAGCTCGGCCACCCCCAGGTTGCTGGCCAGGTGCCCGCCGGTGCGGCCGACGACTTCCAGGATGCGCTCGCGGATCTCGCCGGCCAGCTCGCGGAGCTGGGCGGTGGTCAGGCGGCGCAGATCCGAAGGATGACGAATATTAGGCAAGTGCTTCATGCCTGACGGTTCCATGTCCTTACGACCGGCGCCGGGCCGGGCGGGAGCTCCGGCCGGCTTAGGTGCGGCGGTCGATGACAAAGCGGACCAGGTCGCGCAGGTCGTCGGCCGCCGCCCCGAAGGCCTCCAGGGCCGCCACGGCCCGGTCGGCGGCATCCCGTGCGGCCTGCCGGCTGGCTTCCAGCCCCGCGGCCGCCGGGTAGGTCTGTTTGCCCGCCCGGGCGTCCTTGGCCACCGCCTTGCCCAGTTCGGCCGCCGTGCCGGTCACATCCAGCAGGTCGTCGGCGATCTGGAAGGCCAGTCCCAGGTGGTGTCCGAAGGCCGCGGCGGCGGCGGTCCGGGACTCGTCGGCCCGGGCGGCGACGGCTCCCAGCCGCCCGGCGGTCTCGAACAGCCGGGCGGTCTTGTTACGGTGAATCCGCTTCACGAGTTCCAGGTCCGCCGGCCGGTGCTCGCCCTGCATGTCGAGCACCTGACCGCCGATCATGCCCGCCCAGCCGGTGCCGCGGGCCAGTTCGAGGGTCGCCTCGGCGACCGTCCGGGGGTCGTCGATCCGCGCCGCGACGATCTCGAACGCCAGGGCCAGGAGGGCGTCCCCGGCCAGGATGGCCATGGCCTCGCCGCAGGCCTTGTGGCAGGTCGGCCGTCCGCGGCGGAGATCGTCGTTGTCCATGGCCGGCAGGTCGTCGTGGACCAGCGAGAAAGCGTGCACGCACTCGAGGGCGACGGCCAGGGGCTCGGCCCGCCGGGCTGATCCGCCGCACAGCTCGCACGTGCGGATGACCACGTACGGCCGGAGGCGTTTGCCGCCATCGAGGATGCTGTAGTGAACGGCGTGGACCAGAGCCGGCGGGACCGAGTCGTCGGCGGCCAGCATGCGGGCCAGGACCGGCTCGAAGCCGGCCGCCCAGGCCTCCAGCCGCTGCCTCGTGTCGGGCGGATGGTCGAGTTTCATGGACGCAGCTTCCAGGCCCTTGGATCTGGCTTCCGCAGCTTCCCCGGCCCCGGGCCGGGGGCAAACGGGGCATTATACCACTTTGAGCCCGGCGAGGGCAGGGGTCAGCGGCGGGCTCCCTGTTGCCGGGCGAGTTCCTCGAGCCGGCCCAGCTGGCCGCGGAGGGCGTTGGCCTGGGGGCTGAAGGGGTACTCGGCGATGATCCGACGGGCCAGTCCCAGGGCGTCCCAGTACTCGCCGCGCTGCACGTACTCCTTGATGTGCCGCTCGAGCTGCTGGCGGATCTCGATCTCGGCGTTGGCGTTGAGGGTGTCCAGCTGCTGGCGGAGGGCATCGGCGTCGGCGCCCTGAGGAAAGGTCTCCAGGAAGCGCTGGGCGGCGCCGGCCGCCTCCCGCCAGCGGCGCTGGCTGACGAACTGCTGGATCTCCTCGTGCATCCGCTGCCGATGCCGCTGGCCGAAGAGCCGGCGCTCCCTGCGGACCTTCTCCAGCAGCGCCCCCGCCTCGGGCATTCCGGGGTATTTGTCGAGCAGCTCCTCGGCGGCACGCTCGGCCTCTTCCCAGCGGGTCACGCTGACCAGATCGCGGACTTTGGCGGTGACGTACTCGAGCTGCTCGGCTCGAACCTGTTCGGCGGCCTGGGCGACGCGCTGCTCGGCCTCCGCCAGGCCCGGCAGCGGGCCGAAACGGGCCGCGAGGCGCCCGAGTTCCTCGCGGGCGTGCCGGAATCGCTTGGCCCGCAGGTGCTCATCGACCGCCCGCTGGCAGGCGGCCCATTCGCGATCGACGTGTTCCCGGTAGCGCCGGACGCGCTGATCCTCCGGCAGCAGCAGCAGCTCCTGCGTCTCCAGGAGCATGCGGCGATGCTCGTCGGCCGGCAGCGGCCCGGCCGGGGGAGCCTGCGGACGGGTGTCGCGGTGGGCCAGCTGTTCGCCCAGCGCCGCCGTGCGCTGCTCGATGGCCTCCAGGCGGTCGAGTGCCTGCCGCAGCCCC
>CAZSYS010000161.1:0-9922 GCA_964611365.1 uncultured Planctomycetales bacterium | reverse complement strand
GGGGGGCGCCGGCGCCGCCGGGCCGGCGCCCAACGTGCTGCTGATCGTCGGCGACGACCACATGGCCGAGGCCCTAGGATGCTACGGCAGCCCGGTCGCACGCACGCCCCGGCTCGACCGGCTTGCCGCCCGCGGCGTCCGCTTCGACGCGGCCTTCTGCAACACCCCCTTCTGCACGCCCTCACGGCAGTCGCTGCTGACCGGCCGCTACCCGCAGTGCGTCGGCGTGACCCGCCTGACCGACGCCCTCGACGACGAGGCCGTGACGCTGGCCGAACGGCTCGCCGAGGCCGGATACCGCACCGGCGCCTTCGGCAAAATGCACTTCAATTCCGGCCGCGCCCACGGCTTTGAGACCCTCGTGCGCGAGTCGGACTGGCAGGAGTGGGATGCCCGCGGCCCTCGCCGACCGCTGCCGCCGGGCCTGGACGTGCTGCCGGACTGGAAACCCTTCCGGGACCCCGCACGCGTCTGGCTCAACTCGATGGTCGCCCCCTTCGGACGCTGCGACGACCAGATGCCGGCGAGCTTCTATGTCCGCCGGGCGGTCGAGTTCATCCGCGCCGAGCCGGGCCGCCCGTTCTTCGTACAGGTCGGCTTCCAGGAACCGCACGCGCCGTTCTGGTTCCCGGTGGACTTCGAGCCTCGCTTCAAACCGGCCGAGATGCCCCTGCCCCGGCCCGGCCCGGAGGACGCCGGCCGGATTCCGCGGATCTTCGCCGACCTGACGCCGCAGGAGAAGCTGGGCATCATCGCCGCCTATCACACCTCGGTCGCCTGGCTGGACCTGAACGTCGGGCGGCTGCTGGACGCACTGGACGGACTGGGCCTGGCTGACGACACCCTGGTCATCTACCTCGGCGACAACGGCTATCACCTGGGGCACCATGGGCGCTTCGAAAAGCACACCCTGCTCGAGCGCAATGTGCGGGTCCCGTTGATCATGCGTTTTCCGGGGCGGATCCCGCCCGGCATCGGCACCCCGGCGCTGGTTGAGCTCGTGGACGTCGTGCCCACGATCCTGGACTACCTGGGCCTGCCCGCCGACCGCGACGCCCCCCCGCCGCGCGACCTGCACGGCCACAGCCTCCGGCCGCTGGTCGAAGGGCGCGTCGACCGGCTGCGCGACGCGGTGTTCAGCGAGTACCGCCACACCGAGGAGGCCATGGTGCGGACCGCCCGCTACAAACTGATCTACCGCACCGCCGCCGCCCGCACCGACTGGTACGAGCCCGTCGAACCGCCCCGGGGCCGGGCCCTGCGGCTCTATGACCTGGCCGCCGACCCCGGCGAGGATCACGACCTCTCCGCAGACCCCCGCCTCTCCGCCGTCGTCGAGGCCCTGACGGCGCGGCTGGCGGACTGGTACCGGCGGTATCCGCCCCGCGGCCAAGCCCTCCGGCCGGACCTGCCGGTGCCGGACTTCCTCGACCGGGCGATCGCGATCCCATAGACCGCCCCCCGGCCGGCGCCGACCGGACCGGACCGCGGCACCGCCTGTCCACGACAGGCGATCCGCCCATCCACGACAAGACAGACGCCCCCCGCCGCCGATAGAATCTCCGGCGGGAGATCGACGCGCGTCGCATCCCCCTCCAGGCCGTCAATGCCCCCGCAACGGCGGCGCAAGGAGAGGCCGTCGCCTTGAGCATCCAGCCCGAGGACATGGACGCACGGGACGCACGGATCGGGCGGATCGTCAACGAGTTCCTCGACCGCCGGCGGCGCGGCGAGCCGGCCGCCGAGGCCGACCTGCTGCGGGAACATCCCGACCTGGCCGAGGAGCTTCGCGACCACCTGGCCGTTCTGGGCGAGGTGGTCCACGCGGCCTCCTCCACCGGAACGGGCGTCGATCGGACCGTCCTGCTGCCGCCCGGGGCTCTGCCGGGCTATGAAATCCTCGAGGAACTGCACCGCGGAGGACAGGGCGTCGTCTACCGCGCGATCCAGAAGGCCACCCGCAGGGAGATGGCCGTCAAGGTCATGCGCGAGGGGCCCTTCGCCGGCTGGCGCGACCGGGCGCGGTTCGAGCGCGAGGTGCAGGTGCTCGGGGCCCTCAAGCACCCCAGCATCGTCACCATCCACGACAGCGGGCAGGTGGCCGGCTGCTTCTATTTCGTGATGGACTACATCGCCGGGGCGCCGCTGAACGCCTGGGCGGGCGACGGCTCCCGGCCGGTCGAGCAGACGCTGCGGCTGTTCCTGCAGATCTGCAACGCGGTCAACGCCGCCCACCTCAAGGGCATCATCCACCGCGATCTCAAGCCCGGCAACATCCGCGTCGATCCCGAGGGCCGGCCCCAGATCCTGGACTTCGGTCTGGCCAAGATGGCCGGGCCCGGCGGCACGGATTCCGACCCGCCGGACATGACCGCCGTGGGGCAGTTCGTCGGCAGCCTGCCGTGGACCAGCCCCGAACAGGCCCAGGGCAGGCTCGACCAGGTGGATACCCGCACCGACGTCTACGCCCTGGGCGTCATCCTCTACCAGATGCTCTGCGGCCGCTTCCCCTACGACGTGACCGGCCCGATGCGCGACGTGCTCAACCGCATCGTCAGCGAAGAACCCCTGCGCCCGTCCGCCGTCCGCCCCGGCCTGCACCGCGACATCGAGGCCATCCTGCTGAAGTGCCTGCGCAAGGAGCCGGACCGCCGCTACCAGACCGCCGGCGAGCTGGCCGGCGATCTGGAGCGGCATCTGGCCGGCGAGCCGGTGACGGCACGCGGCGACAGCGGACTCTACCTGCTGGGCGTGATGCTCCGCCGCTACCGCGCGGTGGTGGCCGTGGCCGCCGGATTCGCGGTGGTGATTTCCGCGGCCATGCTGACTTCCCTGACCCTCTGGCGGCAGGCGGTCGCCGAGCGGGACCGCGCCGTCGTCGCCGAACGCGAGCAGGAACGCCAGCGCTCCCGCGCCGACGCCAAGGCCGCCGAAGCCGAACAGGCCCGCGCCGCCGCCGAACAGCAGCGGCAGGTCGCCCTGGAACGCGCCGAACGCCTCCGCCGCATCGGCTACATCAGCCAGATCGCCCTGGCCCGTAACGCCTTCGAACAGCGGCACATCTCCCGGGTGCGGCAGCTGCTGGAGGCGTGCCCGGACGACCTCCGCGGGTGGGAGTGGCACTACCTCAACCGCCTGGCACGCCCCCCGACCCTGCTGGACGTGGTCGCCGATGCCGGCTGCGTCACCGCCCTGGCCGTGCTCCCGGACGGCACCCGGATCGCCAGCGGCGGATGCGAGGGCGTCGTGCGACTCTGGGACGCCGGCACCGGCGAGCGGCTGGGAGAACGGCACCTGCACGCCGACCGGATCACCGCTCTGGCGGCCGGCCCCGACGGCCGGCGGCTCGCCTCCGGAGGTCGAGACAAGAAATTGGCCCTGTGGGACCTGTCCGGGCAGGGCGAACCCGTCGTGGTGCGGCTCGAACAGGCCGTCGGGGCCCTTTGCTTCACCCCCGACGGCGCCCGACTGGTCGCCGGCGGCCAGGACAGGCGCCTCACGTTCCGCAACCCCGCCGACGGCTCCCCGATCGACGCCACCGGCCCCCTGCCGGCCGCGGTTTCCTGCGCAGCCTGCAGCCCCGACGGACGCTACCTGGCGGCCGGCACGCTGCTGCAGCCCGGCGGCCAGGGCGGCGCGGTCGCCGTCTGGGAGCTGACGACCCTCAGGAAGATCCACGAGTTCGCCGACCGCGGCGGAGCCGCGCTGTCCCTGGCGTTCAGCCCCGACAGCGCCCGACTGGCCGTCGGCCGGGGCATGGCGCCGGCCGCCATGAACGCCGAAGGTACCCTGCAGATCATCGAGCCGGCCTCCGGCCGGACACTGCTCTCCCTGCCCGGCCACGAGGGCTTCGTGGAAGCCCTGGCCTTCAGCCCCGACGGGCGACTGCTGGCTTCGGCCGGGGCTCCGCGCGTGCCGGCGTATGTCATCGATCCCGACCGCACCCTGAAGATCTGGGATCCGGTCACCGGCCTGCCTGCCGCCATCTACTCCGCCCACGAGCGCGGAGGCCGAGCCCTGGCGTGGTCGCCCGACGGAAGCCGCCTGTTCTCCGGAGGGATGGACGGGCGACTGAAAGCCTGGCCGCCACGCGCCGCCGAGCCGGTCCGCATGCTGGCTGCCCGGGCCGGCCCGGTCATGCGCCTGGCCTTCAGCCCCGACGGCCGTCACCTGGCCTCCTGCAGCGCCCCCCGGGAAGCCGGCCGTCCCGGAGAGAATCCCCCCGGCACAACCATCGATCTGTGGGATGTGGACGCCGCCTCGCTCACGGCCTCGCTGGTCGGACATCGCGATGCGATCCTCGGCCTGGCATGGAGTCCTGACGGAACCTTCGTGGCCTCGGCCGGCACCGACCGCAGCATCCGTCTCTGGGACAGCCGCAACGCCTCCCTGCGACGCACCTTCGACAGCGGCGGAGCGACTGTCCAGGGAGTGGCGATCAGCCCGGACGGGCGGCTGCTGGCGGCCCTGACCGGAGCGACCGCGACGCTCTGGGAGATGGCCGACGGCATCCGCACGCACCAGTTGCCGCACCCGGAGAACCCGGTCGCACTGGCCTTCAGCCCCGACGGGCGCACGCTGGCGACCGGAACCGCCGCCGGGCTGGTCAGCCTCTGGGTTCTTGATACCGGCGAGGTGATCGCTGCGCTCCAGGCCGGACCGGGACTCAACGGGCTGTGGTTCAGCCCCGACGGCACGCGGCTCGCTGTCGCCCGCAGCAACGGTTCCATTCTCCTGTGCGATCCTTCCGGTTCCAACGCCTCGGTCGAAATGGCCGGCGGTCCGCGATCCGTGCAGTGGCTGGACTTCAGCCCGGACGGACGGCGGATCGTCTCATGCACGTCCGACCCCACGGTGAGGCTGTGGGATACCATCGATGCGACGGAGGTCTTTTCATTCCAGGCCGCCGAGTCCGGCATCGAATGCGTCCGCTTCAGTCCGGACGGCCGCATCCTCGCCACCAGCGCCCAGGACGGCGTCATCAGGCTCTGGGAGGCCTGGCCGGAGGGTGGACCCGCGGGAGGCTGATCGGTTGTGACCCGACGCAAGGCGACACCAGTGAACGCAGCCCGAACCGCGGACGGCCGACCAGCGCAAACTCGCCGGCAGACCGGTTCAACCGCCGTACACCGCGGAAAGGGGAAGGGTCGAATGTCGCGCCGGGGTCCGAATGTCGCGCCGGGGTGTCAGAACCGGCCGATCGCCGCCGGCCTGCGCTTAAGGCCGTCCGACAGCACCGGCCCACAAACGCCAAGTGCCCGGATGCACTGCCGAGCCTGTCAGAGAGGAGAGGACCAGGCTCAAGCGGCGCCTCCGGGCACCGACGAAAGATTCATGAGAGCTAGTATCAAGATCGGAACGCCGGGAAAAAGCTAACGCAGAAAAACGGATTTCTTTCCGCCGGGCGTCCGGTTATGCTCTGTAAATGAAATTATTGGTGCAAAAGTGAACAGACTCGCGGCCTGGAAGGAATCGATGCGGACGCAAGCTATTAATAAATAAATACTTAAGTAGATTCAGCCGGCGCAATCATGGACGAGCAAAGATTCCAGGAACTCCTGTCGCAGGCCCGCCAGGGCGACAAACAGGCCACAGACAGCCTGCTGGTGTCGAGCTTCGACCCCCTGCGGGCGGCCATCGCCGGGCAGATGGGCGATCTGCTGGCCAAGGCCCAGGTCGAGCCGGAGGACGTGATCCAGGAAGTCTTTGCCGCCGCCTGGACCGGCCTGAAGGAAACCAGCTTTGAGAGCTACGGAGCCTTCCAGGGCTGGCTGCGGCAGATCGCCGAGCACAAGCTGATCGACCTCCACCGGGCGATGCTGGCCGGCAAACGCGACGTCCGGCGGCAGACGCCGGCCTGGGGCCTGCAGAGCGGAACCTATGTGAACGTCCTGGAGCAGGTGACCTCCCCCATGTCCACCCCCAGCGTCGGGGCCGCCCGCAGCGAGGCCATGGCCATGCTGATGTCGCGGCTCTCACAGCTGCCGGAGGATTACCGCCGGGTCATCCAGTGGCGGCTCCTCGAGGGCGTCTCCGTGGCGGAGGTCGCCCGACGGATGGAACGCAGCGAACCGGCCGTGCACATGCTGTTTCACCGTGCACTCAAGCAGCTGCGGGACCTGATGGGCTCGGCCTCCGATTTCATGACCCGCGCCTGAGAACTCATGCCGCAGGGGTTCAACGGAGGATTCCGGCGGCCTGATCGTGCGGATCGATGCCCGGATCGCGCCGTCGGAGGTCAGCTGGCCGGGCCATCCGGATCACCGGTCTCCAGACGATCCCTGCGGGCATCCAGGTCGTTGAGCCGGCAGGCGTGCGCCAGGGCCCGGTGTTCGGCGTAGTGTCTCAACTCGTCGTGCTGCCGGCAGGGGAAGGACTCGACGGCCTTCTGCTCGTGCGTGTCGAACACCTCCCACGCCCCGGCATCGACGTTGTACCTGGCAAAGTATCGGGGCATCCCGCCAACCCCCGCTCCGAAGCCTGCACCGGGAGACACGCCGCGGTCGCTCCAAGACGCTCAGTCGCTTCGAGACACTCGGCGGTCGCTTCCGCCGGCCGTTCATCGCATCCTGACACGGCGCATTCTACGCGATCCCGGCGGCCGGGACCACGGGCCCGTGCTCCGCTCCGCCGGCAGCGGATTCCTTGACCCTGTCGGCGGGCAGATCGAGAATGCCGCCGGCCGCGCTGCACCGCGGGCGTTGCCCGGCATCCGGCGGGCATCGGAGACTTTCACATGCTCAAAAACCTGCTGGCATTCGCGATGGTGGCCGTCGGGCCCCCGGCGGTCGCACAGCTTCCGTCGGCGACCTCAAAGCCCAACGTCCTGTTCATCCTGGCCGACGACCTGGGCTGGGGAGACCTGAGCTGTTACGGCCACAGGCGGCTCAAGACTCCGCAGTTGGACCGGCTGGCGGCCGGAGGAACGCTGTTCACCCGGTTCTACGTCAACGGCTCGGTCTGCTCGCCGAGCCGATGTGCGTTCATGACCGGCCAGTACCCGGCGCGCCACCGCATTCACGGCCACTTCGCCACCGACGCCCAGAACGCCGAACGCGGGATGTCCAACTGGCTCGAGCCGGCGGTGCCAAACCTGGCCTCGCTGGCCCGCTCGGCCGGATACGCCACCGGCCATTTCGGCAAATGGCACCTGGGCGGCGGCCCGGGGGCTCCGGATCCCACCGCATACGGCTTCGACACCGCCAGGGCGATGGTGTGCGCCTCCCCGGCCTGGAACGAGCCGCCCGACGCGTTCTGGCCGAAGTCGACGCGCCTGTTCGTCGATGAGGCTCTGGCCTTCATCCGCGCCCACCGGGACAGGCCGTTTTACGTCAACCTCTGGACGCTGCTTCCCCACGCTCCGCTGAACCCGACGCCCGAACAGATGGAGCCTTTCGATCGCTGGAGCTGGGGCAAGGGCGTGCGTCACAAGAGCGCCGAGACGATCTACTACGCCTCGGTGGCCGACCTGGACGCCCAGATCGGCCGGCTGCTGGACGAACTGGACGCCCTGCGGCTGGCGGACCGAACCCTGGTGTTGTTCAGCAGCGACAACGGCCCGGAGGACATTCACGTCATCAACGCCGGTCACAGCGGCGTGGGCTCGGCCGGCCCGTTTCGCGGACGCAAGCGCAGTCTGTACGAGGGCGGCGTCCGGGTTCCCCTGCTGGCCCGCTGGCCCGGGCACGTGCCCGCCGGACGCGTCGAAGACGCCGCGGTGGTTGCAGCGGTCGATTTCCTGCCCACGCTGTGCCGGCTGATGGGCGCGACGGTGCCCGCGAACCACGCCCTGGACGGCGAAGACATGACCGACGTGCTGACCGGAGCCTCCCGGGCCCGCACCGGACCGCTGATGTGGGAGTGGCGCTTTGAGGTCTTCGGCGAGCCGTTCCACCGCAGCCCGATCCTGGCGATCCGCCAGGGAAACCGCAAGCTGCTGATGAACCCGGACCGCAGCCGCGTCGAGCTGTACGACATCCCCCGGGACCCGACCGAACTGAACAACCTCGCCGACCGCGAGCCGGCGACGGTCGAACGTCTGGCCGAGAAGGTCCTGGCCTGGCAGAAGACCCTGCCGCCGGGGCCGGTGGAGCAGGCGGCCGGCAGGTGCGACTATCCCTGGCCCGCCGCCGGGCGCTCACCGGGCGGGTGAGACTGCGGCGGACCCGTTTTCCGTGACCCGGCTGGGATCGGCATGGCCGACCATAGCGCCAGCCCCGGCGGGCTGCCGCCCTTCAGCACTTCCGGGAAAGGCCGAAACTCCCGCCACCCCGCCGGAGCCTGAACCCCAGCCCGGCAGGACATCCCGGCGCCCCCGCCATCCAGGATCCGGCACGCCGGGCGACATGCTCCCGCCCCGTCGGGTCGATCTGCAGCCGCCGAACCTGCACAGGCCCGGCCGGAAGCTCACTTCTGCCCGGCCGACAGGGACTCCAGCAGCTCGCGGGCGTGCGGATTGCCCGGAGCCAGCTCCACCGCCCGGCGGCAGAGGCCGACCGCCCCGGCGATGTCGCCCTTGAGTTGCAGGGCCGAGGCCATGCCCAGCAGCGTGTGGACGTCGTCCGGCCGGATGGCCAGCGAGCGGCGGTAGAACTCGACGGCCTCATCGACGCGGTCGGTCTCCAGCAGGGCGTTGGCCAGGTTGGTCAGCGCCTCCGGCCAGGCCGGCCGCCGCTCGATGGCCGCCCGATACTGCTCCAGTGCCTCGGCTTGCCGCCCGGCCTTCACCAGGGCATTGCCGAGGTCGTAATGGATGACCGCCCGCAGCGGCTCGTCCCGCGGGCATTCGGCCAGCGCCGCGCCGAGCGTCTCGACGGCCTGTGGGGCCTGCCCCAGCGCCGCCAGGCAGACGCCCAGATGATGCCGCACGCGAAACGGCGGCGTCTGCAACGTCAGGCTCAGTGCCCGGCGGTAGTGCCGCACGGCCCGGTCGCAGCGGCCCGTGCGCCGCAGGAAGTTGGCGAAGAAGTACTGCACGTCCCCGACCTCGGGGGCGGCCTGAAGCGCCTTGCGGTAGTAGGGCTCCGCCTCGTCGGCCCGGCCGCGGCGCGCCAGCGTGTAGCCGGTGCTCAGATTGATGCGAGGGTCGTCCGGATACTTGGCGACCGCGTCCAGCCACAGGTTCAGCGGATCCTGGTAGATCCGATTGCGGCTCACGGTCGTCAGCATGAGCACCGCCGCCGCTACGGCCAGGGCCGCCCGGACCCGCAGCGATCCCAGCCGGGCCTCCAGCAGCGCCAGGCCCTCGGCCAGCAGCAGCACGTACCCGACCGCCGGCAGGTAGGTCTTGTATTCGACAAACAGCTCCGAATGCGGCAGCAGGGCATAGGGAATCAGACCGACGTAGAACCACAACAGCCCGGCCGACGCCAGCCGCCGGCCGCGGGCGGCCAGAACCGCGGCTGTGGCGATGAGCAGCACATGCAGGGCCATGGCCGCCAGGGCGCCGTGGTGAAGAAGATGACGCGAGACCTCAATCCGGTGGTCCACGCTCATCCATCCCGGCCAGGGAAACAGCAGCAGCTTCCAGTAATGCAGGAAGACGCGCGACTGGGTCAGCAGATGCTGCCAGGCGGTCCAGTCCACGCCGGGGGTATAGGCCTCGATCTCGCCCCGCCCCGGATCGAAGACGCCTTTGGACCAGGCGAAGGCGAACATGCCGGCCGCGGCCAGCAGCGCCGCGGGCACCAGCAGCTTCAGCAGGCGCCGCCGGCCGATCGGGTCGCAGGCCCGCAGACAGTACTCGATCGCCAGCAGGGCAAACGGCAGCGGCAGGGCCAGGTACTTGGATTTGGCTCCCAGCCACCAGCACAGCAGCACGCCAGCGGCCGCAGCGACCCTGCGCACCGGCCAGGCCCCGCCCCGCCGACCCCGGGGAGCGGCCCGGCCGTCCGATGCCTCCACGACGGCCCCGGGCCGCTCC
>CAZSYS010000160.1:0-9923 GCA_964611365.1 uncultured Planctomycetales bacterium | reverse complement strand
GCCTCCCAGGGCCTGGTATCCCTGCCGCCGACCATGATTCCGGACAGCATTGGCAGCGACGCCGGCCGCTACGGCGCTTCGCGTGGCTCACACGCCGGCGGCGATCAGATCGACCTCCGCTACGGCGCGAGGCGTAAGGTCATCCGCCGTCGGCGGCCGGCAGGGACGCCGGCCGCTACCGCGCTTCGCGTGGCTCATACGCGGGCGGCGATCAGGTCGACCTCCGCTACGGCGTGAGGCGCAAGGTCCTCCGCCTCGGCGGCCGGCAGCGACGCCGGCCGCTACGGCGATTCTCGCTGCCGACCGCGTGCCTGACCGGCCCGAGCGACTCGAACCCCGACGCCGCAAACGAAGGCCCGGACAGTACAGCCTCCTGATCAGGCCCCGCCGATGGTATCAGCCTCACGGGGACAAGGGAGGGCGTCAGCTTCATGCCATTCCGTCCTGACACCTTTTGTCTTCTGCGCACCGGCCGGGACGTTCCGGGGCAACTGCGTCGGCAGATGGATCGCAGTCAGGGCGTGGTCGCGGCCTGCGGGCGTCGCACGGGCGTCCCGCACCGCGGGTCGGCGGCTTCAGGAGGCCAGCTGAAATGACCCGGGCTCCGGCGGGGCCTCCGGATCGATGACCACGGTGTTCTCTCCGAATTCGGCGCCGGAGGAGGTGTCCGGGCCGACGGGACGCCCGTGGTCGTCGAGTACTTCGTCGGCCTGGGCGGTGACCCTGGTGGCCATCGCGGTGAGGTTGTCGATCAGGGCCTGGCGGTCGATGCGCGGATCGATGGTCTGGCATGCGCCGGCGACCTCGGCGATGTACTTCAGGAAGATGTTGCGACGTTCGCCCTGGTATTTCTGCCGCTTGCGGCGGTTGAGGTAGGCCGAGAGCTTGCGGGCGCAGTCCTGGAGGGCGAGCTTGATCTCGGCGCGGATCTCGTCGTAGTCGGCGATGGCCTCCTTGGATTCGGAGGTGAAGGGTACCCAGACGCTGGCCATGTGGACCATGACCACCAGCGGCGCCTGGGGGAGGGCGCCGGTGCTCTGGGAGAGGTTGTAGCGGCGCCAGTCCAGGTCGAGCACCGTCTTGAAGATGCAGCAGGCGGACTGCTGGTACAGCAGGGGCACGCGGTTGGCGAAGCGGATCACGCGGGCGGTGGGCGGGGGCGGTCCGCTGCCGTTGACCTTGCCCTTGCCGCGCAGGCTGCCGGTCACCGCGGCGGGTTCGGCCTCGTCGTGCCGGGGGTCGCGTCCGAGGGCTCCTCCGTAGGCCAGGCCGGCCTCGATCTGGAACGGGTTGCCGCGATAGACGGCCGGCGGCCGGGTCGAGGCGGTGAAGAACTCGGCCTTCACGCCCTTGAGCAGGCCGGTGAGGATCTGTTCGGCGCCGATCGGCGCCAGGCAGTTGGTGGGCGGGGCCATCAGGCGGGTTTCCTGGATGGCGGTGTAGAGCTTTTCGGCCTCCTGGCGGGCGATGCGTTTGGGATGGGCCCGGGGATTGAGCTTCGCCCGGAGGCAGATCTCCTCGGCCACCTTCGGGCCGATGCGGCAGAACTCGGTCTGCAGGAAGCCGGTGAGCCAGTGGGACCGGGTCTCGTGCAGCATCTTGATCAAGTGGCCCAGCTCGACGCCGTAGGGGTGGGGCCTGATCGCCTCGGTCTGAGCCGGCAGCACCTCGGTGCCGCGGGGGAAGACCACGGGTTCGCCGACCGGCGGGGTGTAGACGATGCGGGCGTGGGGGTTGGCGATGGCGGTCTGCTCGAGATACTCATCGACCGACTGGCGGCCCTTGTTGTACGAGGCCACCAGCTCGATCTCGACTTCCGTTCCGCTGGGCCAGGGCACCTCGACGGTGGCCTCCTTGACGATGTTGGGCAGGTTCTTGCGGGTGTCGATCTGGATTTCGTAGTGGTGAGCTTCCTTTTTGGGCGAGGTCCGCGAGACGATGCGGATACTCTTGCCGGTGGTCAGCAGGCCGTACATGCCCGCCGCGGAGATGCCGATGCCCTGCTGGCCGCGGGACATCTTGAGCCGGTGGAACTTCGAACCGTACAACAGCTTGCCGAAGACGTTGGGGATCTGCTGCTTGACGATGCCCGGGCCGTTGTCGCGGACCAGGACGCGGAACCGTTCGTGGCCGACCTCGGTGATCCGGACCTCGATATCCGGCAGATGGCCGCTCTCCTCGCAGGCGTCCAGCGCGTTGTCCACCGCCTCTTTGACGGTCATCAGCAGGGCCTTGCGCTTGTTGTCGAAGCCCAGCAGATGGCGGTTTTTGGCGAAGAACTCGGACACCGAGATGTCGCGCTGCTGGCCGGCCATCGACTCGGCGGTGGCCCGTCTGGGGGGGCGTGCCGCCCGGGAGGCAGCAGCCGGTCGGTCGGGCCGTGAGGGCACCGGCTCGCCTGGGGAGGCGGCGGGATCCGGCTTTGAGGCCTCGGCGGAGGCCGAAGGCGCAGCCTGCCCGCGGGTTGATGATCCGCAAGGCGAGGCCGGGCGGGCGGACGCGGTTGCGGCGGCCTGGTTGACGGCCGTCTTTTCGCCGGAGGCACGACGCCCCAGGGCTCGGCGCGCGGGGGCCTGATCCGCGCCCGAGCCGGGTGCCGGACTGGACGCCGGCTTGAACGCCAGCGTAAGCTGGTTCTGATCCGACTGCTTGCGGTTCGCCATGTTCGCCCCTGCCATCCCTGGCTGTTGCGGTGAGGTCATTCCCTGCGCCGGGGAGTTCGGCGCATGCGATCTCGAAGCCATCCGGGACTGCATCCGCTCATCGCTGCGCCCGCGAGTGCGGCATCCTCCGACACCCCGGCAAACCGGCCCGGGTTCCGCGCTCCGGACGAATCCGGGCCCCTGCAGCGCAAGCACCCGAAGTTCATTGCCCCGGGATTCCACGCCCGGGGCGAATCCGGCCTGCGATCCGATCGAGATCGCCGCAGGCATCATAATCGGCCGGTCGGAGCGTGTCAGCGCACCGGTCGGAACGTGTCAGCCCGCCGGTCGGAGCGTATCAGCACGCCGGCCGCAGCGTGTCAGCATGGCCGTACCGGTCTCGCGCAGCCCCTCTGCCCGGCCGCGTTCTTCGGGCTGTGCGGGTCGGACCCTGCGGGTCCCGGATCGATCCGGACGCCTCCGGGCGGACCTGGAAACGCCCACCGCCTGGCCGGGCTCCGGGACGGGGGTGTCCGGGACTCAGGTGTAGGTCCGGATCACGCCGATCACGACCCCCTGGATGCGGGCGTCGCGTACACGGATCGGCTGAAAAGCCGGGTTGGCCGGCTGCAGGCGGATGCCGTCTTTCTCGCGGTAGAACCGCTTGAGCGTGGCCTCGCCTTCCTCCAGCAGGGCAACCACGGTCTCCCCGTCGTTGGCGCTCTGGCGCTGTTCGACCACGACATAGTCGCCGTCGCGGATCTGGTCACCGACCATACTGTCGCCGCGGACCTTCAGAACGAAGGCGCCGTGGGGAGTGTCAAACAGCGAATCGAGATCGAGGCTCTCGGGGTTCTCGACGGCCTCGATCGGGGCCCCGGCGGCGATGGTGCCGACGATCCGCAGGCCGGCGGGCTCATCGGGGAACTCAACCCGCGGCGTAAGCTCCAAAGAGCGAGCCCTGCGTCTCGAGCGCCGCAGGAGCCCTTTCTTTTCGAGGCCGCTGACGTGCTCGAACACGGTCACCTTGGTGACGCCGAGCACGTCGGCCAGCTCCTGCATCGTCGGGGAAAAGCCATTCTTGCGCTGATAGTCCCGTATGAGCGTCAGGATGCGCATCTGCTTGGGCGTCAGCCTTCGGAAGGTGCCTGGCTTTCTTGACATTCTCGTTCTCCAGGGGCGGCAGCGCCAGCCGCTGCCAGGCGGATTCCAGGGCGCATTCCAGGCCCCGCGGCCCGAAGACGACCGCCGGAAGGCTCAAGGCCGCACGGCCGCGCCTTACCTCGGCAACCAGCCTGGACCACCAGCTCGGCGTCTGGGGCCCGGAGGCGGCATCGACCGCCGCGATCTCCGCTTCGAAGCGCCTCAACAGCAAATCGTCATCGCCGACCATATCCCTGTGAGGCAGGCAAGCGTCGGACGGCCCGGCCCTTTGGCCGGCCGGGCCGACTCCGACGCGACGCAGGCTCGTCCGTTGCCCGCCCGGGCTGCCCGGCGATTGGGTCGACCGGCTCGAACAGGCCGCCTCGGCTCCTGCCTCAGCTACCGCCTCAGCCACCGCCTCGGCCGCCGTGACGGTCGCCACGGTCGCCACGCCCGTCGGACCGGCCCGGTCGACCGAAACGGCCGGCGAAACCGCCGAAGTTGCCGGCCAGACTCTGCGAAAACCCTGCCCCGGCCCCAGCACGCACAGAGGCAGGCCCGATGTCGCGTCCCGCTGCACCATCTGAGCCGCCTCCCTGCGATCCAGACCGATCCAAACCACGTCAAACAACCCAACGCCTTCCCACAAGACGCCGTGACTGGTCCTCCCCGGCTTCCTGCCCGGGAGGCGATGTCGCCGACCGATGGCCGTACGCAGGCGTCGCAGGTCTGCCCCGGGCCCCAGACGGATGCCCACGGCCAATGCGGGGAACAGCCAAAGCTGGACCTGGCCCGCTGATGCTCGAAGCACTGGGCCGACCGCCCCCGGCACGATCTCAAGCGGTTCCGGTACTCGGCAGACCGCAGCTGGGGCCTGCGCGGCCGATGCGGGCATCGCCCGGCTGAGATAGCGGCCATCGCCCGAGGAGGGCGGGGCAACGTCGGCGGGGCCGACAGTGTTCACTTTTTGTACGGATACAAGCATAACCTAACTTTGTCCGAACGTCAAGCGGATTGCCGCATTTTTTTCATATCGCCTGTGGTTGACGAAAGTTATCGGACGATGGTTCAATAGGTTGCGGCCGAACACCGCCATGCCTACGACGCCTAGCACATATCGGCCCGATCTCGGCGATGCCTGCATCGAACTTAGGCTCGCTGTCGGGGCGTCACGGCAGGTTGAGCCGGGCACGGGGCGGGGGGCCCGGGGCGACGTGCAGGGCGTTCAGATCAAGCCGGAATGCACGGCTCGCCGGCCGCTGACCGGAGTCCTTGCAGCACAAGCGCCAACGGCCGGAACGGGTTTCGGTTGCCTGGCGGGGATCCTCACGGGGAAACAGGTGTCAGCGGCACCGGAGACCGGGGGCATAACCTGTCGGTTGAACCGGGGCCGGCCGGTTCGATCAGCATCACGAACCGGAACCGGCGTGTTCGGGAGTCTGGGGGCCTGCAGCGCCGCAGGCCGGGTGTGGATCTGTCTGGCGGCGGCCGCGGTTGCCTGGGCGAGCGGTCTGGCCGGGGGTGCCGATTCGGCCCCGTCGCCGGCGCGGGACCGGGAGCCGGTGGTCGTGGAGGGGATCGTGCTGAACCCCATGGGGGGTGGCATCTCGGATGCGTTGGTGCGGCTCGAGCGGCCGGGCGCCGGTCCGGACGACCCGCCGCTGGCCGAAGCGCGCACAAACAGGACGGGGGACATTCGAGTCGAGTTGCCGCCGGATGTGCCGGCGTCGTTGCGGGTTCGCATTCTCAAGGATGGCTACCTGCCTTTTGAGTCGGAGCTGGAGCTGGAGGAGTCCCAGGAGCCGCCGTTCATCGATGCGACGCTGCAGGGCGGCTCGCGGCTGGTCGGGCGAGTCACGGGACGGGAGGACCGGCCGGTGGCCGGGGCCGAGGTCGTCTGCGAGAACGGCGGGGTGCGGCAGACCGTCCGGTGCGACGAGCAGGGCGACTTCAGATTCCACAACCTTTACCGTGGTCCTGCGCAGCTGACGGCGCGGGCGGAGGGTTACGGCCTGGTCCGGCGGGCGGTGTCGATTTGCGAGCCTGAGCACAGAACCGTGCTGGCGATGCTGCCGGAGCGGGCGGTGAAGGTAGCGCTGCTGACCAACGATGGCCAGCCGGCGGCCGATGCGATCGTGGAGGTTCTCATCGATCCCGGCATGACGTACATTCGCACGCGGACGGGCCCGGACGGATCCGCCGAGCTTCACGGCGTTCCCCGGGACGCAAGGCTGTTGATGTTCCGGCTGAGCGGCTCCAACTATGTTCCCAGCGACTATGCCGAACGGGCGGTCGCGCTGGAACCTGCGGGAGGGGAAGACGTCCCGCCGGAGCCGACGGACATCCGCCTGCGGATCATGGTTGCCGGGCGGTTGCGTGGGCGGGTCGTGGACGCTCGGGGGCGGCCGGTGCATGCTGTGCGCGTGGCCGCCGGCGGGCAATCGCGTTATTCAATGCCGCTGGCCTGGACCAACTTTCAGGGCGAATACGAACTGTCCGGCATACGCCCGGGGCTGGTGCCGATCGCGTTCCAGCATGACGACTACGCGGTGCTGGTGCGGGAGGCGGACGTGGACTCCGGCCGGGAGGCCAGACTGGACGTCCGGCTGGCCGGCGGCGAGCCGCTGGGCGGCGTGGTGGTGGACGGGGCGGGCCGGCCGGTGGAGCACGCCTGGGTGGTGGCCGAGAGCTGGCGGGGCTTTCAGACGCTGGGCATGCGTCGGGTAACGGACGAGCAGGGTCGGTTCTCTTTTCCGCATGCGCCGGCCGGCGACATCCTGTTCAGCGTGTTCCGGCCGGGCTTCGAGGGGCAGGTGCGCGAGAAGCTGCGCGGCGGTCGGACGGATTACCGCATCGTGCTGGAGACTTCGGACCGGCCGCAGACTGCCCAGCGTTCCGGCAGCAGCCCGGGGGTCGGCGACCCGGCGCCGGATCTGACGTTCAAGACGCTGGACGGAAAGGAGCACCGCCTGTCGGAATGGCGGGGTCGTTTCGTGTTCATCGACATCTGGGCGACCTGGTGCGGCCCGTGCCGCGCGGAGCTGCCGCACGTGAAGGCCCTGCACGCCAGGATGAAGGACCGCGAGGACTTCGTGCTCCTGGGCGTGAGTCTCGACCGCGACCGGGGAGATCTGGAACGCCTCCTGCGGGAGGAGCGGATCACCTGGCCGCAGGTCTGCGGACCGGGTTCGGGTGCCGAGGAGGCCTTTGAGGCCTTCAGCGGCCTGGGCATCCCCTACACGGTGCTGATCGGCCCGGACGGACGGATCCTGGCCACTGAGCTTCGCGGGGCGGGTCTGGCGGAGGAGGTTCAGCGGCTGCTGGCTGCACCTTTGTCGCAGCCGGCTTCCGGGCCGCAGTGAGGGCTTTCGATGACCGGGCAGGAAGACGCGGGCAAGCCGACGGTGGCGGTCACCGGGGCATCGGGGCTGATCGGGCGGCCGTTGTGCGCAGCCCTGGCGGCGCAGGGGTATCGCCTCCTTCGGCTGGTCCGACGGCCGGCGGCCTCGCCCGACGAGGTCCAGTGGGATCCGCAGGCCGGCCGCGTGGATGCAGCGCGCCTGGAGGGCGTCGAAGGGGTGGTGCATCTGGCCGGCGAAAGCGTGGCCGCCGGCCGGTGGACGGCGGCGCGGAAGGAGGCCATCCGCCGCAGCCGGGTGGAGGGCACGCAGGTGTTGTGCCGGGCGCTGGCGGGGCTGCGGTCCCGGCCGAAGGTGCTGATCAGTACCTCGGCGATCGGTTATTACGGCCACCGCGGCGAAGAGCCGGTGACCGAGGACAGTGCGCCGGGTTCGGGCTTTCTGGCCGAGGTCTGTCAGGCGTGGGAGGCGGCGGCCGCGCCGGCCCGGGAAGCCGGCATCCGGGTGGTGCATCCGCGGATCGGGATGGTGTTGTCTTCGGCCGGGGGGGCCCTGGCCCGGATGCTGCCGCCGTTCAAGGCCGGGCTGGGGGGTATTGCCGGCAGCGGGCTGCAGTACATCAGCTGGATCGAGCTGGGCGACCTGGTGCGGGCGCTGCTGTGGCTGCTGGTCCGGGAGGAATGCAGCGGTCCGGTGAACGCGGTGGCGCCGGAGCCGGTGGTCCACCGGGATTTCGTCCGCACGCTGGGGAGGCTGCTGGGGCGTCCGACGCTGGTGCCGATGCCGGCGCTGGCGGTGCGGCTGGCCTTCGGGGAGATGGGTGTGAGTCTGCTGCTGGAGGGGGCGCGGGTGCTGCCGGCCCGGCTGGAGGCCGGGGGGTTCGAGTTCCGCCATCCCCGCCTGGAGGGGGCGCTGCGGGCCGCCCTGGGGTCCGGGCCGGCTGGTGGCCCCTAGCCGGTTGGTGTTTTATTTATGACACTTAAGGCGCGGCTTCCCGGCGGCGCTGGGGGGCGGGCGTGTCCGGGCGTCCGGCGGTCGGGGCGCGGGGGCGTTGCCCGGGCGGGCTTGTGGACCCGGCCGGACGGGCGAGGTAAGATCTCCGCTGCGCCGGCGCCGCGCCGGGGGTTTCCCGGTGCGCGCACCGTGACGCGGGACGATGGCGTCGGGGCCCGGCCGCTGCATTCCTCGGGAGGTTCTCATGGCTGAAAAACTGGTGATCATCGGTTCCGGACCGGCGGGCTGGACCGCCGCGATCTACGCCGCCCGGGCGAACCTCGAGCCGCTGGTCTTTGCCGGGCGGCCGAAGACCAGTCCGAGTCTGGTGCTGCCGGGCGGGCAGCTGATGCTGACCACCGAGGTCGAGAATTTCCCTGGTTTTCCGCAGGGCGTGACCGGTCCGAAGCTGATGGCTTACCTGGAGCAGCAGGCGGTGCGGTTCGGGGCCCGGATCCGCACCGACGACGGGCGGACGCCGGACGTCTCGGACCCCGACGACGGGCACTCGTTCAGGTACCACGACTGCAAGGCGGTGGACCTCTCCTGTCGTCCGTTCAAGGTGATCGGCGAGGACGACGCGGTGGTCGAGGCGCACGCGCTGATCATCGCGACCGGGGCGACGGCCAACTGGCTGGGGATTCCCGGCGAGCAGCGGCTGGCGACCACCGGCGGCGGGGTGAGTGCCTGCGCGGTCTGCGACGGAGCGCTGCCGGCCTTCCGCAACAAGGAGCTGGGCGTGGTCGGCGGCGGCGATTCGGCGGTGGAGGAGGCCACCTACCTGACGAAGTTCGCCTCCAGGGTGCACATGATTCACCGTCGCGACCGGCTGCGGGCCAGCCGGATCATGCAGCAGCGGGCGATGAGCAACCCCAAGATCCGGATCCACTGGAACAAGGTGCCGGTGGAGGTGCTGGGCGAGAAGCAGATCGAGGGCGTGCGGCTGAAGGACACGAAGACGGGGGACTTCAGCGTGCTGCCGCTGGGCGGGCTGTTCATGGCCATCGGTCACACGCCGGCCACGGCTTTCCTCGGCGGTCAGCTGGAGCTGGACGAGAAGAAGTACATCCGTCTGGCCGATCCCTACCGTTCGACGACCAGCGTGGAAGGCGTATTCGCCGCCGGCGACGTGGTGGACAGCGTGTACCGGCAGGCGATCACCGCGGCCGGGATGGGCTGCAAGGCGGCCCTGGACGCGGAGCGCTGGCTGGCGGAGCGCGGGATTCACTGAGACCGGCGCAGGCGTCGGAACCTCTCGGGGCCCGGGGCGGATCATGCGCCGCAGCGTGCTGAACTTCCTGGTGGACGGGCTGACGTTCCTGGTGCTGCTGGGCATGGCCGCCACCGGCCTGGTGATCCGCTTTGCGCTGCCTCCGGGCACCGGCGGCCGGCGGGGGCACGGCGGCCTGGCCCTGTGGGGGCTGGACCGCCACGACTGGGGCGGCGTGCATTTCTGGATGTCGGCGGCCCTGGGCGTGCTGGTGGCGGTGCATGTGGCGCTGCACTGGACGTGGGTATGTACCGTGGCGGCCGGGGTTCTGCGCGGTCCGGGGGCCTGCGGGCCGACGGGCTTGCGGCTGCACGCCTGCGGCGCGGGTCTGGTGCTGGCGGTGATCCTTCTGCTGGGCGGCTTCACCTGGTACGCACGCCAGGCGGTCCGGCCGATCCGCGGCGGGGCGGAGTGGCAGGCTCCGGCGGAGTCTTCCCCGCAGGACCCGTCCGGCGGCCAGCCCCTGCGCGGCCGCGGAAGGATGCGGCGTCGCGGCCAGGCCGGGGACCCTTCGGC
>CAZSYS010000159.1:629-9969 GCA_964611365.1 uncultured Planctomycetales bacterium | reverse complement strand
CGGCGGATGGCGGCTGATCCGGGACCGTGACCGGCGGGTTTTCGAACCGCCGGAGCCGCGAGCCGGGGTTGCGCCGGCCGAGCCGGTCACCCTGCGCGAATCGGGAGTGACGCCCCTGCCGGCCTTCGGAATGGAGGTCCTGACCGAGTTGATCGAGCCGGTGCCGGATCGACCGGTCCGCGCCGGCCGGGCGGAGAAAACGTGGCCGGCCGAGGAATGGCTGGATGCCGACGCCATTGAAGGTCCTCTGGTGGCGCGTGGCCGCCGTCCCGGCGACCGGTTCCGGCCGCTGGGGATGCGGGGCTCCAAGAAGCTCTCGGACTTCTTCATCGACCAGCGGATTGCCGCCGCGGCTCGGGACACCACCTGTCTGCTGTGCGACCGTCGCGGGCCGGTATGGATTGTGCCCTGGCGGATCGACGAGCGTGTGCGGGTGACCGGCGCGACCCGCCGCGTGCTGCGGGTCGTGTGTCGCCCGACCCGGGATTGAGCCTTTCTTCAACAAGCTGGCCCTGCCGCAAGCCGGCCGACCCCGGGATTGTTGCCGGGCGTGGAGGGTGCCTCAGGCCGGCGACGCGGGGGCCGGCTCGCCGGCGGGAATCCGGCGTTCCATGGCCGCCCGGGCGATGCCCGCGAGCATGCCGGCAAACACGTATCGGTGGATGGGCCAGAGGGCATACCAGTAGACCAGTCCGGCCAGGCCTGCCGGATCGAAGATGGCCGTCTGGACCAGCCGCGTGCCTCCGTCGCGCGGCTCGGCTTCGAACTGCAGCCATGCCCGTCCGGGAACACGCATTTCCGCCGCCAGCCGCAGGAGGCCGGCCGGCACGAACGCCTCGACGCGCCAGAAGTCGATGGTATCGCCGACCGCCACCGCCTCCGGATCGCGCCGTCCGCGACGCAGGCCGACGCCGCCGAGGATCTGGTCGATGAGCCCGCGGATCCGCCACAGGAGGTTGCCGCAGTACCAGCCCCGCGATCCGCCGATGCTCTGGATGGGGGCGAAGGCCTGCTCGGGGGGCAGGGGCACCCAGATCTCGCGGCGGTCCACCAGGCGGGAGCCGAATCGCACGCCGCCGTAGCCGGTGAGCCGGCCGGAGGACGAGCGGGCGTCGGACCAGCGGGTCCGGGCGTACTCCTGGTCCTCGCAGGCCAGGGCCCGGGCGATGGCCTCGGCCAGGCTTCGCGGCCGGATGCGGAAGACCTCCAGGGCCCGCCGGTCTTCCACGACGGTGTCGCAGACGATGCTGTCGATGAGTTTGCGGCCGACGGCGGCGTTCAGCGGGGTGACCAGTCGCAGCCAGAGGCTGGACAGCCGCGGGGTCAGCACCGGCACGGGCAGCATCCAGCGTCGCAGTCCGCGCTGGCGTGCGTACTCCCGCATGATGTCCAGGTAGCTTGCGCGGTCCGGCCCGCCGATCTCGAAGATCTCGCTGTGTTCAACAGGGATCTCGGCCGCGGCCAGCAGGTAGTCCACCACGTCCTCGATCGCGATCGGCTGCGCCTGCCGGCGGACCCAGCGCGGGGTCACCATGACCGGCAGCCGGTCCACCAGGGCGCGGATCATCTCGAAGGAGAAACTGCCGGAGCCGATGATGATCGAGGCCCGCAGTTCGACGGTGGGCACCCGGCCTTCGCGGAGAATGCGGCCGACCTCCTGCCGGCTGGCCAGGTGGGGGGACAGCCCGTCGCCCCGGCCCAGGCCGCCGAGGTAGACGATGCGGTGCACGTCCGCGGCGGCCGCGGCCTGGGCGAAGTGGCGGGCGGCGGTGCGTTCCTGCTCGTCGAACCCGCCGCCGCCGGCCAGCGAGTGGACCAGGTACCAGGCGACATGGACCCCTTTCATGGCCTCGGCAAGCGAGGCGGGGTCCAGCAGGTCGCCGCGTACGACTTCGGCGCCGTCCGGGAGTCGCGGGCGCAGATGATCCGGGTTTCGGGCCAGGCATCGGACGCGGTAGCCCGCCCGGCAGAGCACCGGCAGGAGCCGTCCGCCGACGAAGCCGGTGGCCCCGGTCAGCAGGGCCTGTCGGCCGCAGTTTTCCTGAGAGCCGCTCATGCCCGCATTGTAGGCCGGACGCAAGGCCGATGGCCCGAAACCTCTGCTGCCGGGCCGCGCGTGTCCGGCGGACGCGGCTCCATCGGGTTCAGGATCGGCCCGGGGCATGCGTTGGTCGGCCGGGCGGCGGCTACTCGTAGCGCAGGGCCTCCACCGGGTCCAGGCTCGAGGCCTTATAGGCCGGATAGATGCCGCTGACGATGCCGGTGAGGGTGGCCATGGCCAGGGCCCAGGCGATGGCCGTGGTGGTGGTGTAGGTTTCGAGGATCTGGGTGGCGTTTTCCAGCAGGTCGGCCATCAGGCAGCCCATGCCGACGCCGAAGGTCCCGCCCAGCAGGCTGATGATGCTGGCCTCGATGAGGAACTGCCCGAGGATGTCGATCCGCTGAGCGCCGACGGCGATCCGCACCCCGATCTCGCGGGTCCGCTCGGTGACCGAGACGAGCATGATGTTCATGATCCCGATGCCGCCGACCACCAGGCTGATGCCGGCGATGCTGTAAAGCACCACCTGGAAGATCTGGGAAACCTCCTGGAACTGTCGGCGCTGTTCCTCCTGGCTGGCGATCTGGAAATCGTCCTTGCCGCCGCTGCGGATGCGGATGTCGTGCCGGCGGCGCAGCTCGCGCTTGATCTCGGCGATGGCGGCGTCGACCTGCTGCGGGGAGGCCGCCTGGACGGAGATGCTGTGCAGGAAGCGGATGCCCATCAGGCGGGCCATGGCGGTGGTCACCGGCACGAAGACCTGGCGGTCCACGTTGAGAAATCCGATGTTGCCCCGTTTTTCCATGACCCCGACGACGCGGAAGGGCACGCCCTTGATCTTGACCGCCTGCCCCACGGGGTTGGCCCCCCCGAAGAGGTTGCGGGCCACGCGGTGCCCGAGGACTACGACCTTGGCCCTGGCGTTGACGTCCTCGCGTTCCAGAAACCGCCCCATGCCGGGCGCGAGGCGGTAGGAGTACATGGCGGCGAAGGCCTCGCTGGTGCCCATGACCTCGACCTCGTCGTTGCGGCTGAAGTACTTGATCGAGACGTTGCGCAGGGTGACCTGGGGGGCGGCGGCCTTGACGGCGGGGCACAACCGCGGGTCGGCCAGGGCCTCGGCGTCCTCGACGCTGAGCGTCTGGGCGATGCCCGTCACCCGTCCGCCGCTGCGGGCCAGGGCCGGGGTGATGATGATGGTGTCGCTGCCGAGGCTCTCGAAGCGCTCGACGATGTCGCGCTGCGACCCCTCCAGGATGCTCATGGCCGAGATCACCGCGGCCACGCCGATGATCACGCCCAGGGTGGCCAGCAGCGAGCGCAGCAGGTTGGCCCGCAGCCCCCGCAGTGCCATCCAGATGACCTGGAGCAGAAACATCGCGTCTCCCCGCGTCGAACGCGGAAGGTCAGCCCCGCCCGGGGCGGGACTTCTCGGCGCCCGTCCGCTCGGACAGCAGCTGGGCGCGGAGTTCGTCGTCCACCGGGCGGTCCTCGAGGATCCGGCCGTCGCGCATCCGGACCACCCGCCCGGCCTGGGCGGCCACGGCCATCTCGTGGGTCACCAGGCAGATCGTCACCCCGGCGGCGTGCAGCTCGTGGAACAGCTCGAGGATCTGTTCGCCGGTCCGGGAGTCCAGGTTGCCGGTCGGTTCGTCGGCCAGCAGCAGGGGGGGGTTGTTGACCAGGGCCCGGGCGATGGCCACGCGCTGGCGTTCTCCGCCGGAGAGCTCGCCGGGCCGGTGGTGGGCCCGGTGCTCCAGCCCCACACGGCGCAGGGCCTGCATGGCCCGGCCCCGCGTGCCCCGGGCGCGGGCGTAGATCAGCGGCACGGCCACGTTGTCCACGGCGGTCGTGCGGTTGATCAGGTTGAAGGTCTGGAACACGAAGCCGATCAGGCGGTTGCGGACCCGGGCGAGCTGCCGGTCGCTCATCCGGTCCACCTGCCGGCCGGCCAGGACGTACGAGCCGGCGGTGGGGCGGTCGAGACAGCCGATCAGATGCATCAGCGTGCTCTTGCCGCTGCCGGAGGCGCCGGTGATGCTCACGAACTCGCCCCGGGCGACGTTCAGGTCGACGCCGTCCAGCGCATGCACCACGGTATCGCCCATGCGATAGTGCTTGGTCATGCCGCGGATGCTGATGATCGGATCGTCCATGCGGCTTGCGGGCCCGGAACCGGGCGCGGGGCTACTCCTCTTCGGCCGCCCGGTCCTCGGCCCGGCGTTCCTTTTCGGTCTTGACCGGCAGCACGGTAAAGACCTCCTCGCCCTCGGCGAGCCCCTCCAGCACCTCCACGTCGATGCCGTTGTCGGCCCCGAACCTGCACGGCCGGAACTCCCAGCCCTCGCGTGTCTGCCCGGGGCGGTTGACCGGCACGTAGACCCCGAAGCCCTCGCCGTTGGGGTTCTTGCGGAAGGCGTCGTAGCTCACCAGCAGGGCGTTGGTCACGCTGCGGGCGGTGAAGTGGGCCTCGGCCTGGGTGTTCAGCAGGCCGACCAGCTCGTGGCGGTTCTCGCTGGTGATCCGGATCCAGACCTTGAACGTCGCGATGGCCTGGTTCAGCTCCGACTGCGGGGCGATCCGCTCGATGACTCCGTGAAACCGGCTCTGGGGAAAGGACTCGACCTCCACCTCCACCTGCTGGTCGGGGTCGATGGGCGCGCCGGGGGCAAAGACCGCCTGGGTGGCGGTCGGACCCGGCACGGCCGACGGCGGGGCCAGCTGCCGCACCAGCCCGATGTCCGCCTCATCCACGTTGACCACCGCGTAGACCGCCGACACGTCGGCCAGTTCCACCAGCACGTTCCCCCCGGTCAGCGATTTGGTGCCGCTGAGCACCACCTCTCCGACCTGCACCGGCCGCTCCAGCACCATGCCGTCGATCGGCGAGTAGATCCGCGTCTCCCGGAGCCGTTCCTGGGCGTCTTCCAGCGCCTTTCGGGCGTTCTTGACGTTCTCCTCGGCCACCCGTCCGTCCTGGACCGCGGCCTCGATGGCCAGCTGAGCCTGCTGCACCTCGGCCCGCGCCGAGACCAGCAGGGCGTCGGCCTCGCGTTTGGCGCTCTCGGCGTACTCGAACTCCGCGGGCCCGGCCTGCCCCTCCTCGCGGAGCCGGCGGACCCGCTCATACTCGAAATCGGCCCGCCTGGACCGGGCCTCGGCCTGGGCGACCTTCGCCTCGGCCAGCCGCACCCCGACCTCGCGGTGCTGCCGCTCGGCGATCCGGGTCTGCTCCAGATTGACCTCCGCCCGGGCGAAATCGGCCGTCGCGCGGTCCACGTTCCGCTGTTCGTCGTCCTCGTCCAGGCGGATCAGAAGGTCGCCCCTGCGGACCATCATGCCCACGTCAAAGGGAATCTCGACGATCTCGCCGCTGGCCTCGGCCTTGATGCGGGTTACGCTGGCCGGCTTGATGTGGCCGTTGGCGGTGATCGGCACCACCAGGTCGCCGCGACGCACGGTGGTCTTCTTGCCCTCCAGGAAGGACAGCGACAGCTGCGTATTCCGCCGCACCCAGTAGTAGCCGCCGACCAGGACACCCACCAAGGCAAGGATCGCCAGAAGTCTCTTCATGTTCTGCCGACTTTCACCGCTGCGGCGCCGGTCCGCGCCGCCGGCCCGCGGGACATCCGGCGACGCCGTGCCGTTCTCCCGGCCGCCGTCCGCGAAGGCCGATGCGGAACCGGCGTCCGGCCGGATGCCGCTTCGGACGGTTGCTTTGCACGCCGGTCCGCGGGACAATGCGCTGCGCCATGCAGAGCGGCGCTACTATAGCCTGCGCCCGGGTTGCCCACAACGTGCCGCCGCGGCCCCGCGGTCCGGCCGCCTGGGCATGCTCGCTCCTGGTCGCGGCGACGGGCTGCACGAGCCCTGTGGCGGCACCGCTGGAAGTCACCACCTGGGAACTCGCCCGGGCAGAGCCGCTCAAAGCCGTTCCCCTGGGGCGGGCCCGCATCAGCTTCGACCTGCCGCTGCCGCCGGGGCTCATCGAGGAGTTGTCCCCCGAGTTCACGCTGCTGGTGATCCGCCGGCAGGCCGACTGGGAGGCGCTGCGTCGATCGGTCGGGCTGAGCACCGGTCCGGAGCCGGACCTTTCGGCCGGCGCGATCGTCGGCCTGATCGCCTGGGTCGGGGAATCGGCCGAGACCGGCTGGCCTGTTCGTGTCACCGGGGTCCGGGCCCTGGAGGGCACGGCCTGGCTCGACGCGGAGTTCGCCCCCGGCCTGTACTACCCGCTGCGTGCCCCCGGTTACCTTGATCTCTGTTACGTGCCGGGCCTGCTCTCGGTTGGCGTGGTTCGCATCAATCATCGCGTATTCGTCATCCATCCGGCCGTCCCGGCCGAGCCGGCCATCAAGTCTCAGACCAGGCGACCACACTGCACGCCGGACGGGAAGCCGTCTCACGCGTTCACCGGTAAGCCCCTGGAAGGGTACAGCCATCCGTGTTGACCTGAGGCAACGGACCGGCGAGACTGGTGTTGACCTGGAGCAACAGATCGATGCCCAGGATGCCGATATGCGCTGAGGATGGCGACATGAACGGGTTGCCTGTGGTCCGCGTTTGCGGGCTCTGGAGCCTCCGTGGTGACCGTGGGCATCAGATGAGCCGGGCCGGCACCTCCCGATACAGAGGCATCGACTGCCCGATGGGGCGGTTCGGCCGGGGGCCGGGGAGAGACGACGGAATCCCGGAATGAGTGATTCCCCGACGGATCTGGATTCGCCCGGGACGGCGCCGGGCACTCCGTCGGCCGAGTCGATGGACCTCGGCCGGCGGGTGTTTGAGTGCCTGTCCCTGGGGCTGGCGGTGTTTGACCGGCGTCTGCAGCTGGTTCGCCACAACCCGGCGGCGGGTTTCCTGATCGGCGAGCATCGTTCGATCGCCGAGGCTCTGGCCGACGCTACGGTCGATTCCCGCTACCAGGACTGGGCCAGGGAATTGAATGAAGTCCTGGCGGACCGTCGCCCCCGACGGTTCGACCAGGTGCTCTACCGGCAGGGCAATCGCGAGGATCGGCTGCTGAACCTGGTCTGCGTGCCGATGCTGGATGCCGCCGGGCTGGAATGCACGGGGGGCACGCTGGTCATCGAGGACGTCACTGCGGCGACGAGCATGGCCCAGCGTCTGGCGGTCTCGGAGCGGATGGCCGCGGTCGGCAAGCTGGCCGCCCGGGTGGCGCATGAGCTCAACAACCCGCTGGACGGCATTCTGCGCTACCTCAACCTGGCCCTGCGGGCCGTGGATCTGGGGCGGACGGAGAAGCTTCCGGACTACCTGCAGCAGGCCCGCACCGGGCTGCTGCGCATGGCCGAGATCGTCCGCGAGCTGGTCGAGTTCTCGCGCAGCACGCACACCGCCTTCGAGGACGCGGGCATCAACAGCATCGTCGAGGAGGCGGTCAAGGTCCTGTCGGAGCAGGCGGTGCGGGCGGGCATTTCGATCGTCTGCACGCTGACCGACGACATGCCGGCCATCCGGGGCACGAGCCTCTTTCAGGTCTTCTGCAACCTGGTGAAGAACGCGCTGGACGCGATGCCGGACGGCGGGACGCTGACGATTTCGACCGGCCGCACCGAAACCGACGTCGTGATCCGCGTTGCGGACACGGGGGTCGGGCTTCCGGCCGACGCCTCGCGGATCTTCGAACCGTTCTTCACCACCAAGCCCCCGGGCAAGGGCACCGGCCTGGGGCTGGCGATCTGCCGGGAGATCGTGGAGAAGTACAACGGCCAGATTCTGGCCGAGCGGCGGCCGGAGGGCGGGAGCCTGTTCACCGTGCGGATCCCGCTGTCGGCCTGCACCACCATCCGTCAGCCCGGGGGCGAGTCCCTGCGGGACCGTCCGGCGGCCCGGGGCGGGGAGGCCCGATCATGACTCAGCCGCGGCAGGACACGGCCCGCATCCTGGTGGTGGACGACGACGCGATCATCGTCGAATCGCTGACGGAGTTCCTCAATCTCGAGGGCTACCAGGCCGACGGGGTCAACGCCTTCGGCGAGGCGGTCACCGCCCTGGAGCGGCGGGCCTACAACCTGGTGATCACCGACATCAACATGCCCGACGGCGACGGCTTCGAGCTGCTGCGCCTGGTGCGGCAGCGCTACCCCGAGATCGTCGTGGTGATCATCACCGGCTACGGGACGATCGAGAGCGCCGTCGAGGCGATCAAGATGGGCGCCTACGACTACCTGACCAAGCCGATCATCGACGACGAGATCCGCCTGACGGTGGAGCGGGCCCTGCAGCAGCAGTCGCTGATCCGCGAGAACCGCTCGCTGCGCGAGGCCCTGGATATGCGTTACAGCCTCGACAGCATCGTGGGCCACGACTACAAGATGCTGCGGATCTTCGACCTCATCGAGACGGTGGCGGACTCGCCCACCACGGTGCTGATCCAGGGCGAGTCGGGCACGGGCAAGTCGCTGATCGCCCGGGCCATGCACCACCGCAGCTCGCGGCGCAGCGGCCCGTTCGTGGAGGTCAGCTGCGGGGCGCTGCCGGAGAGCCTGCTGGAAAGCGAGCTCTTCGGGCACGTCAAGGGCGCCTTCACCGGGGCGGTGGGCGACAAGGAGGGCAAGTTCAAGGCCGCCCACGGCGGCACGATCTTTCTGGACGAGATCTCCTCGGCGACGCCGGCCCTGCAGGTCAAGCTTCTGCGGGTGCTGCAGGAGCGCCGCTTCGAGCCGGTGGGCTCCAACAAGACCGAGACGGTCAACGTCCGGGTCATCCTGGCCAGCAACGAGGACCTTGCCCGGGCGGTGGAGGCCGGACGGTTCCGTCGCGACCTGTTCTACCGCATCAACGTGGTCGCGATCCAGCTTCCCGGCCTGGCCAACCGCATCGGCGACATTCCGCTGCTGGCCGGGCATTTCCTCAAACAGTACGCCGCCCAGCTGCGGCGGGACGTGACCGGCTTCTCCGACGCATGCATGCAGATCCTCCAGCGCTACCGCTGGCCGGGAAACGTGCGCGAGCTCGAGAACGTCGTCGAGCGGGCCGTGGTCCTCAGCAAGAAGCGGATCCTGGACGTCGAGGATCTGCCCGAGCACCTGGTGGAGGAGGTCCGCAACGCCCCCGTTTCGCCCGGCGCCTACCGGCCGATGTCGCTCAAGAAGGCTCTGGAGGGGCCGGAACGGCAGATCATCGAGCAGGCCCTGCGGGCCAACAACTGGAACCGCCAGCTGACCGCCCAGCTTCTGGAGATCAACCGCACCACCCTCTACAAGAAGATGAAGCGCTACGGCCTGGAGACCGACCCCGGCGGCGGCTGATCCGCCGCCGGCGCGGCCGCGCTGG
>CAZSYS010000159.1:0-619 GCA_964611365.1 uncultured Planctomycetales bacterium | reverse complement strand
GCCGCCTTTCCGGGCGGGCGGCCGGATGCGGTCCAGGCCGCCGGACGGGCTTGAAAACCCTGGTATGCCGGAGTATGAAAGCGCCCGGAGGCTGCGCCGGACCCGGATCGACGGCGGGAGGCCCGGGGATCGCGACGACCGGACGGGTCCGGCCGGCGGAGGAACCTGCATGAAGCTGCCTTCGATCAGGGGCGGCGGGTGCCTGTGCGACCGATGCGTGGCACTATGCTGCCGCTATTTCGCGTTCGAGATCGACCGGCCCCGGACCCGCCGCGACTTCGACGACATCCGCTGGTTTCTGCTCCACGAGGATGCGGCCGTCTTCGTCGAGGACGGCAAGTGGTATCTGCAGGTGAACCGGAAGTGCAAGGCCCTGCTCCCGGACAACCGCTGCGGGATCTACGAGAACCGGCCGGCCATCTGCCGGGCCTACACCACCCGGGAGTGCGACTGGCACGGGGATGAGTACGACTACGAGAAGCTGTTCGTCGATCCCGATCAGCTCATGGCTTACGCCAGGGAGTACCTGGCCGCGCGCCGCCGGCGAAGCGCCGCCCGCAGGAGAACCGACCGCAAGGCCGGGACGCGCCGGGGACGCCGGGCCGCCGGCAGGCTGCCC
>CAZSYS010000158.1:0-10011 GCA_964611365.1 uncultured Planctomycetales bacterium | reverse complement strand
CCGAACAGCAGCACGAAGATCAGGCCGGAGATCACCGGCGAGACCGCGAACGGCAGGTCGATCAGCGTGATCAGCACGCCCTTGCCGATGAAGTTGAACTTCCCGATCGCCCAGGCCGCGGCCAGCCCGAACACCACGTTGGCCGGCACCGCCACGGCCGCGGCCAGCAGCGTCAGCCGCACGGCGGCCCGCGTGTCCGGGTCCGCCAGGGCCGCCAGGTACGCCGCCGGCCCGCGCTCCAGCGCCTGGGCGAAGACGACCGCCAGCGGCATCACCAGGAACAGCCCCAGAAAGCCCAGGGCCAGGGCGATCAGCAGACCGCGGACCCAGACCGGCTCGCGCGTGGCCCGCCTCCAGTCGGCCGCCGGACGCACAACCCGCGATGTCGCCGGACCGCTCATCACTCCTGGCTCCTCTGCATCCCCGCCGGCCGCGAACGGTCGCCGCCCGGTCAGTCGGTCACCACCCGCCGATGCCGCCGGGCCATCCACCACTGCAGCAGGTTGATGGCCAGCAGCAGCACGAACGACGCCACCAGCATCACCGCGGCGATGGCCGTCGCCGCCGGGTAGTCGAACTGCTCCAGCTGGACGACGATCAGCAGCGGGGCGATCTCCGTCCGCATCGGCATGTTGCCGGAGATGAACAGCACCGACCCGTATTCCCCCAGGGCCCGGGCGAACGCCATCGCAAACCCCGTCAGCAGCGCCGGCAGCAGCTCCGGCAGCACCACCCGCATCAGCGTCTGGGCCCGGGTCGCCCCCAGCGTGGCCGCAGCCTCTTCGACCTGGGGATCCAGATCCTCCAGCACCGGCTGCAGCGTGCGGACCACGAACGGCAGCCCCACGAAAGTCAGGGCGATGACCACGCCCAGCGGCGTGAAGGCGGCCTGCACGCCGATCCGGCCCAGCAGCCGGCCCAGCGGGCCGTTGGACGCGTACAGGGCGGTCAGGGCGATGCCCGCCACGGCCGTGGGCAGGGCGAAGGGCAGGTCGACCAGGGCGTCGACCACCTTGCGGCCGGCAAACCGGTAACGCACCAGCACCCAGGCCACCAGCAGCCCGAACACGGCGTTCAGCCCCGCGGCCAGCAGCGACGCTCCGAAACTGAGCCGGTAGCCCGCCAGGCAGCGCGGGTCGGTGACCACCGCCCAGAACCGTTCGCCGCCGAGCGTCGCGGCGCGGAAGAACACCGCCGACAGCGGCAGCAGCACCAGCAGCCCGAAGTACAGCATCGTGAAACCCAGCGTCAGGCCGAACCCCGGCAACACGCTGCGCTGCTTGAGACGGATGGAGAACACGCCGTGCCTGCTCCCTGGGCCGGGCTACTCGGTGCCCGGACGATAGAACCCGTCGAACAGCCCGCCGGAGGCGAAGTGGATCGCCTGAACCGCCGACCAGCCGCCCAGAGCCTCGTCCACCGTGAGCAGCTCCAGCGCCGGAAAGCGGTCCGCGAAACGCCGGGCGACGGCCTGGCTGGTCGGGCGATAGCCGTGGCGGGCGGCGATCTCCTGAGCCACTTCGGTGTACAGGAACGCCAGGTAGGCTTCGGCCGCCTCGCGGTTGCCGTGGCGATCGGCGAAGCGGTCCACCACCGCCACCGGCGGCTCGGCCAGGATGCTGACCGACGGCACCACGACCTCGAACCGGCCGGCACCGAACCGCCGGGCCGCCAGGAAGGCCTCGCTCTCCCACGACAGGAGCACGTCGCCGATGCCCCGCTGCACGAACGTCGAGGTGGCCGCGCGGGCCCCGCCGTCCAGCACCGGCACGCGCCGGTACAGCCGGGCGACGAAATCGCGGGCCGCGTCCTGCCCTCCGCCGCGCCGCAGGCCGTAGACCCAGGCGGCCAGATAGTTCCAGCGGGCCCCGCCGGAGGTCTTGGGGTTCGGCGTGATCACCGCCACGTCCGGCCGGACCAGGTCGTTCCAGTCGCGGATCCCGCGCGGGTTGCCGTGGCGCACCAGGAAGACGATCGTCGAGACGAACGGCGTGCTGCGATGCGGCAGCCGCGAGGCCCAGTCCCGGCCGGTCAGCCCCGCGGCGGCCAGGACATCGATGTCCGGGCTCAGGGCCAGCGTGACCACGTCCGCCTGCAGCCCGTCGAGCACCGCCCGGGCCTGCTTGCCCGAACCGCCGTGCGACTGATACACGCGGAGATCCCGGCCGGTCCTGGCCTTCCACTCGGCGGCGAAGGCGGCGTTGATCTCGTGGTACAGCTCGCGCGTGGGGTCGTAGCTGACGTTCAGCAGCGTGGTCGTCCCCTGCCCGACCGCCCAGCCGGCCGGCAGCAGGACCGCGAGCATGGCCGTGCGGATCCCCCCGGGCATCGTTCAGGCCTCCGCCGCCGCCCCCAGGCCGCCGGCCAGGTCCGCCAGCAGGTCCTCGGGGTCTTCGATGCCGATCGACAGCCGCACCAGCCCGGGCGTGATGCCCGCCTCGCGCCGCCGCTGCTCGCTGATCGAGGCGTGGCTCATCGTCCAGGGCTGCTCGGCCAGCGATTCGACGCCGCCCAGCGACTCGGCCAGGGCGAACAGCCGCAGCCGCCCGAGGAAGTCCTCGACCGGCACCCGGGCGGTGTCCAGCTCGAAGCTGACCATGCCTCCGAAGCCGCGCATCTGCCGCCGCGCCAGGTCGTGATCCGGGTGGTCCTTCAGCCCGGGATAGTGCACCCGGCGGACGGCCGGCTGCCGCGACAGCCATCCGGCGACGGCCGCGGCGTTGCGCTCGTGGATCGGCATGCGGCAGGCCAGCGTCTTGACGCCGCGCAGGACCAGCCAGGCGTCGAAAGGCGAACAGGCCGTGCCCAGGGCGTTCACCAGAAAGGCCAGCCGCTCGGCCAGGCCGGCGTCGCGGACCACGATCGCCCCGCCGACCACGTCGCTGTGCCCGTTGAGGTACTTGGTGGTCGAGTGGATCACGATGTCGGCCCCCAGGGCCAGCGGGTTCTGGAAGAAGGGGCTCATGAAGGTGTTGTCCACGATGGTCAGGGCCCCGGCCGCCCGGGCGATGTCTGCGACCGCGGCGATGTCCACCACCCGCAGCATCGGGTTGGAGGGGGTTTCCACCAGGACCGCCTTCGTGCCGGGCCGCAGCGCCCGGCGGACCTCGGCCGGATCGTTCATCCGCACGAAGCTGACCTCGATGTTCAGCCGCGACAGCACCGCCTCGCACAGCCGGATGGTGCCGCTGTAGATGTCGTGCCCGGCGACGATGTGATCGCCGGCCGAGAACAGCATCATCGTGCTGGTCACCGCGGCCATGCCCGTGCACGTCGCCCAGGCGTGCGTGCCGCCCTCCAGGGCCGCCAGGTTGTCGGCCAGGGCCTGGCGGGTGGGATTGCCCGAGCGGGTGTAGTCGTAGCCCTTGTGCACGCCGACGCGTTCGAAGGCGAACGTCGAGGTCGGGTAGATCGGCGTGGTGACGGAGTTATAGGCCGGATCCTTGTCCACGCCGCGATGCACCGCCAGCGTCGCCGGCCGCAGTCCGGAGAGTTCTTTGCTGCCCACGGGATCCTCGGCTTTCTCAGAAGTCAAACAGCGGCGTCGAGAGGTAACGCTCCCCGAAGCTGCACGCCACCGTCACGATCACCTTGCCGCGGTTCTCCGGGCGGGCGGCCAGCCGGGCGGCCGCGCAGACGTTGGCCCCGGTGCTGATCCCGCCCAGCAGGCCCTCCTCGCGGGCCAGGCGCCGGGCCCAGGCGAAGGCCTCCTCGTTGGTCACCTTTTCCACGCCGCTCAGCAGCGAGGTGTCGAGGTTTTTCGGGATGAAGCCGGCGCCGATGCCCTGGATCTTGTGCGGCCCCGGCGCGCCGCCGGAAATCACCGGCGAATCGGCCGGTTCCACCGCCACGGCCTGATAGGAGGGGCACCGCGAGCGGATATACCGCGAGACCCCCGTGATCGTGCCGCCGGTGCCCACCCCGGCGACGAAAATGTCCACCCGGCCGCCGGTGTCGGTCCAGATTTCCGGCCCGGTGGTCGCCTCGTGAATCGCCGGGTTGGCCGGATTCTCGAACTGCTGCGGCATCCAGGCCGCCGGGTCGCCGGCCACCAGCTCGTTGGCCTTGGCGATCGCTCCGCGCATCCCCTCGGCCGCCGGGGTCAGGACCAGTTCGGCCCCCAGGGCCTTCAGCAGGCTGCGCCGCTCCATGCTCATCGATTCCGGCATGGTCAGCGTCAGCCGGTAGCCGCGGGCGGCGCACACGAAGGCCAGCGCGATGCCGGTGTTGCCGCTGGTCGGCTCGACGATACGCGTGTCCGGGCCGATCCGACCCTCCCGCTCGGCGGCTTCGATCATGGCCCGGCCGATGCGATCCTTCACGCTGGCCAGCGGGTTGAAGAACTCGCACTTGACCAGCACCGTGGCCTGCCCCGCGGGAATCACCCGGTTGAGCTTCACCAGCGGGGTGTGGAACGTCGTCTGCACGATATCGGAGTAGATCTGTCCGTGCGGCATGGGGGACCTCTCTTTCCGCGGGCGGCGCCGCTCCCGGCTCAGATGCCGGCCCCGCCCATCAGTTCCACGTCGAACACCTCGCGACGCTCGACCGGCTCGCCCTGGTGCACGGCCGCCAGCGTCGCCCGGTCCATCAGCCGGGCGGTGGTGTTGCGGATCTCCAGGAGTACCCGCCGGAAACGGCAGCGGGACTCCTGGCTGCAGGGCTCGTACCGCGTGACCGACACGCAGCCGATCGGGGCCAGCAGGCCGTCGAAGTGACGCACCACCTGGCCCATGGTGACCTGGTCGGCCGGCCGGGCCAGCAGGTAGCCGCCGTGCTTACCCGGCAGGCTTTTAACCCAGCCCCGGGCCTTGAGCTCCAGCATGATGTGCTCCAGAAACCGTTTGGGCACGTCGTTGCGTTCGGCCAGCACCCGGATCGAGACCGGCCCGCGGCCCTGCTGCTCCACGAGCGTGAACAGGACCCGCAGGGCGTAATCGGCTTTCTGGGAGAGCCTCATCCCGGAACTCCCGGGTAATCACGACATAACCGGTCGTATATTAGCCAGTCATCGCGGTGGCGTCAAGCATAATAAGTAAAAACAACTTTATTGCACTCTGGGTTAACAAATCCGCCCTATGGTTCGCGTCCGTTGTCGCCTCTGTGGCGCTTCGCATGCTTGCGACGGGGAACGTCGCCTGCCTCCAAGCGGCAGGATGCCGGCCAGGGAGCTCGGATCGCGGTCCGGGGCATACGTCCGGTTGCCGGGCATACGCCCGGGAGGGGCAGGACTCACGTGCGGTCGCCGGGTTTGCGTCCCGAGGTGACACCCGAGGGGCGCGGATCCGCCGTACAAGCAACCCGCCGGGCTTCAGGTTGCACCGATCCGCCGGGACAGGAGCGGATCCGCCCGTATCGCTGCCGGTCAGCCGCCGTAGCGGTTGAACCAGGCCCGCTGGGCGAAGGGCTTTTTCTCCTTCTGGGGCCAGGACTCGGCCGGCACACCCAGCGGCAGAAGAACCCGCAGCACCTTGGACTCCGGCAGGCCGATCAGGGCCCCGATCCGCTCGCCGTGGTCGCGGATGCGCAGCCAGCCGTCGATCCAGACGGTGGCGTAGCCCAGGGCGGTGATCGCCAGCAGCATGTTTTCCACGGCCGCGGCGCAATCCTCGACCTGGAAGCTGTAGCCCTCGTAGACCGCCTCGGGCCGCCGGTCGATCAGGCAGGCGATGAACGCCCGGGCCTGCTGCATGGCCAGGTTGCTCTCGTGCATGGCCGCAATGGAGCGCACCAGCTGAGGGTCGTCGATGATCACGAAACCGGTGGTCTGCATGTTCCGGCCGGAGGGCGCCTGAATGCCGGCCTGCACGATGCGGCACAGATCCTCGCGCGGCACCGGCCGGTCGAGGAACGGGCCGCGGTAGCTGTGGCGGCGGTTGACGGCTTCGAACAGGTCCATGGTGGATTCCTCCGCGGTCCGCCGGGCCGGCGACGGTCAACAGACAGAGCCTAGCGATCGTCCCCGTCGCCGCCGATGGCGTTCCGCTCCCGCCGGTCCTGGAGCTTGGCGATGTTGTGCGCTGCCACCTCGCCCATGTCGAGATTCAGCTCCGAGCACAGCGCCGCGACGTACCACAGCACGTCGCCAAGTTCCTTGCGCAGGGCGTCGCGGCGTTCATCGGTCAGCACCCCGCCGGCGTCGCGCATCAGCTTCTTGACCTTTTCGGCCACCTCGCCGGCCTCTCCGGCCAGGCCGAGAGCGGGGTAATACAGGTTGCAACCCATCTGGGGATACTGCGCGGTCCGGCGGGCGGCCGCCTGGTAGCCGGTGAAGTCCATGCCCGCATCCTCTCCTGACAGGCCGGGGCCGGCGCGGAGCGGACCAGTGCCTGCGCTCGCCTGGGCCCGGGGGCATTATATCGCTGCCGAGGCGGCCTTGAAGGCCGCCCGGCCGGCCTCCGGGGGCTCCTGGAGGCCTGCCGGAGGCGGGGCTACAATCGCCTGCGCCGGGGCACGCACATGCCTGGACCGGCGGAGGGCACGGTGCTGGACGACTCCCACAGGCACCTGGAGATCCACAACCGCGTGGCCGAAGCGTTTCTGACGATGGCCGGCGAGGAGGTCTACGGCGCCGTGCTCGACATCGTCCGCGAGGTTTTCGACAGCCCGCTGGGCATCTTCGGCTACATCGACGAGGACGGCACGCTGGTCTGCCCCTCCCTGACCCGGGACGTGTGGTCGCAGTGCGGCATGGCCGGCAAGGACAACCGTTTCCCTCCGGAAGTCTGGGGGACAAACATCTGGGGGCGGGCGATCCGGGAATGCCGGCCGCTGTGGACCAACCAGCCCAGCCGGGTGCCCGCCGGCCATCTGCCCATCCGGCGGGTGCTGTGCGTGCCGATCGTGGATCACGACCAGTCCATCGGCATCATCAACGTCGCCAACCGTGACCGGGATTACGACGATCGCGACGCCGCCGAGCTGTGGACCATCTGCAGTCACATCGCTCCGGTGCTCAACGCCCGTCTGCAGCGCGACCGCCACGAGCGGCACCGCCGCCGGGCGGAGGAGGAACTGCGGCGGGCCCGCGACGAACTCGAACAGCGGATAATCGAACGCACCGCCGAGCTGTCCGAGGCCAACGCCCGCCTCCGCCAGGAGATCGCCGGGCGCGGCCGCGTCGAGCACGCCCTCCGGGCCGCCAACCGGCTGCTCGAGCGGCTGTTCTCGACCACCGCCGTCTCGATCGCCTACCTCGACACCCGGGCGTGTTTCATCCGCGTCAACCGCGCGTTCGCCGAGATCGCCGGCCTCACGCCGGAGTATTTCCCCGGCCGGCAGTACGACGAGGTCTTCGGCCCCGACGAGATCGCCGCGGCCCTGGCCGAGGCGGCGGCGACCGGCCGGCCCGCGGAGGCCTTCAGCCGCCCGCTGGAGATCCGGCCGTCCGGCGGCGGCGACCCGCTTCACTGCGACTGGAGCATCCAGCCGGTGCTCGGAGCCGCCGGCGTGGTCGAAGGCCTGGTGTTGACCATGCTCGATGTCAGCGCCCGCGTGCGGGCCGAGACCCAGGCCCGCCGGCACCAGGAGGAACTGGCTCACGTGTCCCGACTCGGCGTGATGGGCGAAATGGCCTCGGCCATTGCCCACGAGGTCAATCAGCCGCTGTGCGCGGTCGTGGCCGCCGCCCAGGCGTGCCAGCGGATCCTGGCCGGCCGGCCCGACACCCCGGGGGACGCCCGCGAGGCCCTGGAACACGTCGTCCGCCAGGCCCGCCGGGCCGGCGAGATCGTGCACCACCTGCGTGAGTTCAGCCGCCGGCGGGAACCCCGGCGCGGCTCCGTCTCGATCAATGACATCGCCCGAGCGGCCGTGGAGTTCATGTCACCGGGTTTCCGGCCGCGCGGGCCCGGGGTGCGGCTGGAACTGGCCGAGGACCTGCCCCCGGTGTCCGCCGATCCGATCCAGATCGAACAGGTGCTGGTCAACCTTCTGCGCAACGCCGTCGAGGCCATGAGCGACCTTCCACCCGAACAGCGCGTGCCCGTGCTGCGGACCTCGCTGCCCCAGGAAGGGATCGTGGAGGTGGAGGTCCGTGACTGCGGCTCAGGGCTGACCGCCGACGGGTTCGAACGCGTCTTCGAGCCCTTCTTCAGCACCAAACCCGACGGCATGGGCATCGGCCTGCCCCTGAGCCGCTCCATCGTTGAAGCCCACGGGGGACGGCTGTGGGTGGTGCCCAACCCCGACCGCGGCGTCTGCTTCCATTTCACCCTTCCGGCCGGAGATCCCGGTCACTTCGACGAGTGAACGGCTCCGACGAGCGGGTCGCCGTCCGATGTCCGCGGGCTCGCCGGCTGCGGCCGTTCGACCCGCGCCGAGCCGTGGTACGCGCCGCCGGGACTGGTATATACTGGCCGTCCGGAACCGCCGCCGCCTGCGGGCGGGCGGGCGGCACGTGAACGGGTGACCCATGGCGGACCGCGGCGACAGACCCGTGGTGTTCGTGGTCGACGACGACGAGGGCGTGCGCAAGGCCCTGAGCCTGCTGATCCGCTCGGCCGGCTTCGACGTCCGGACGTTCGACTCCTCCGAGGCGTTCCTGGAGGACTACTCCCCCGACGCCGCCGGCTGCCTGGTACTGGACGTGCGCATGACCGGCATGGACGGGATGAGCCTCCAGGAGGAGCTCTGGAACCGCGGGCTGGACATCCCGGTGATCATGATGACCGGCCACGGCGACGTGCCCATGGCCGTGAAGGCGGTGCAGCGCGGAGCGATCGACTTCCTGCAGAAACCCTTCGAGGACGAGGTCCTGCTGGAGCGCATCCGCCAGGCGCTGGCCCTGAACACTCAGCGGCGCGTCGAGGCCGGAGAGCGGGCCCTCTGGGCCGCCAGGCTCGCCCGGCTTTCGGCCCGCGAGCGCGAGGTCATGGATCTGCTGGTCTCAGGCCTGGGCAACAAGGAGATCGCCCTGAAGCTGGGGCTGAGCCGCAAGACGGTGGACATCCACCGCGCCCACGTCATGCTGAAGCTGGGCGTGGAGTCGGTGGCGGAGCTGGTCCGCGTCGGCCTGCTTCACGGGTCGGGGCCGGGCGGCGGACAGAGCCCTGCCTGACCCCGGCTTCCGCGGAACAGCCGCCGTCCTCCACGGGACAGACATGGCCATCGACGACCTCCACGGCGCGATCACCGAAACCCGCCTGCGGGCCGGCTGGACGCCGGTCCGCATCGGCCGGCGGCTGGACCTGCGATCCGAGACCGCCAGCACCAACACGGACGCCCTGGCGGCCGCGGAGACCCCCGAAGCCGACGGGCTGGTCGTCCTGGCCGAGTACCAGACGCACGGGCGGGGACGGCTGGGCCGGACGTGGCTCTCCCCGCGCGGCGCCGGCGTTCTGTGCAGCGCGCTGATCATCGAACCGGACGGACCGCCGGAGGAGTCCTTCGGCAACCTGGCCGGACGGCTCACGCTGGTGGCCGGCGCGGCCGTCTGCGAGGCGGTGCGCCAGGCCACCGACATCGCCCCGGCCATCAAGTGGCCCAACGACCTGCGGGCCGGCGGCCGGAAACTCGGCGGCGTGCTCATCGAGTCGCGGGCCCTGCCGGCCGGCGGCCGGGCCGGGGCGATCGGCGTGGGCATCAACTGCCTCCAGCACAAGGGACACTTCCCCCCGGAGATCCGGGACAGCGCCGGGTCGCTGGAGATGCTGACCGCCCGGCCGGTGGACCGCGGCGAAGTCGCCCGGTGCCTGCTGATCCGCATGGATGCCTGGCTGTCGGGGGCCGCCTGGCTCGACGACGCTTCGGTCCGCGACGCATGGCTGAGCCATGCCGAGCCGGTCGGCCGGCGGGTGGCGGCGCGCTGTGAAGGCCGGAAGGTGGAGGGCACCTCGCTGACCATCGACCCGTTCGGCGGACTCATCGTTCAGGGCGACGACGGCCGGCAGCACTGGCTGGACCCCATGCGCACCACCCTGCTGTAGGCCGGCGCGGCCGGCCGGAGGTCCCAGCGGCATGAAGCCCAGGCTCTCGCGACAGGCCCGGCGCGGGCGCCGGAAACCCCCGCCC
>CAZSYS010000157.1:0-10027 GCA_964611365.1 uncultured Planctomycetales bacterium | reverse complement strand
GGTCAGTTCCACCCGGCTGTGCCGGGCCGGCCATTGAAAACGGATCCGGTGCGGGGCCAGGGCCGTGCCCCCTTCGACCGGCCGGTAGTCCGAGAGCTCGGCGATCACCAGCGGATGCCCGTCGGGAGCGAAGTAAACCACCGACCGGACCAGGTACGGCGCCGACCGGTCAATGGCGATCTTCTTGGTCAGGTAGCGCTGGCCGGCCGCGTCCTCGGCCATGAAAAGCAGGGCGTAGCGCGTGGTGCCGACCCAGAACACCGGGCCCAGGGGCCCCGTGGTGTCGATGGGAAGGTCGCCCAGGCCCAGGACCTCCACGAGGTGGTCGGGCCGCAGGGGAATGTCCAGATCCTCGGTCTCGTCCACGTCTTCGTGACGGCCCCAGTAGTAGCGCGACTCCTGAAACTGCTCCCAGACCCAGAAGGCCTCGTCGTTGGATCCGGCCGTCAGCGTACCCCACGTCGGCTGCAGCCGCAGGTAAAGGTCGCGGGGCTTGCGGAAAAGGGCCGCGCCGCGGGCCTCGAAACGCTGGTTCCCTCCGGCCGGCTCGGGCATCTCGCCGGTCGCCAGCACTCCACCGATGCGGACCGTGAAATCGGCTCCGGCTGCGTTGGCGTTGACCCGGGCGATGACCTCGCGCATCGGACGGTCATCGACGGGCTGCGGCACGTCGAAGCCGCCGGCCGGCCGGCCGCAGCCGGCGACGGCCGCCAGCCCGGCCGCGATCAGCGCCAGGACCGCACGGACGCGGCCCGAGTTGGTTCCGCTGGCGCCCATCGGCAAGTCAGGACTCCCCGCCCGTGCCGCCGGCAACCGCCGCCCGGTCCTGATCCGCCCGGGTGGGCGGCTCGGGTTCGCCGCTCAGCAGGGCCGTGAGCTGGCGATTCAGTTCCGTGGTCCGCTCCGGCGTCAGCTGCGGGTTGAGCACCCGGTGAATGCTGCCGTCGGCGACCAGGCGGAGACTCCACCATTCCCGGTCGCCCTCGGTCTGGGCACCTTCGAACCGTACCAGCCGCTTGCGCATCAGCAGCAGCCCCAGCACGAAGCGGAACTCCTGCCGGGCCTCGGAAACCTCGTCCTCCAGCGACACGAACAGATGGACCAGCGTCGCGGAGTCTACGGCCTCCGCCGCCCGCGGGCGGTCCTTGACCGGCACCCGGGCCTTCCAGCAGCAGAAGCAGCCCTCCGGCGGCCCGTTCCAGGCCTCCTCGGCGAAGTCGAGCCGGCGGAACCCCTCAGGCTCCTCAAAGAGAACCGTGTAGTAGGATTCGCCTTCCCGGAACGGCCGGCCCGAAGCCGCGCACCGGCCGGTGTGACGCTGGAGTTCCCATTCGCTGGACATGGCCTGACCGCACCTGCCCCTCAGGCGACCGCTGCCGGCCCCGCGGCCGCACCACGGGCGCCTTCCACGAGCCTTCCCAACCTATCCGATCACGTCCCGCCCGTAAACCGCATCCTCATCCCCGCGCCGGAGGCGAGGCCCTGGCGGCCGGGCCGGCACGCGCCGCACCGGGCGAGGGCTCAGCCTGTGGCCGTCGCCGACGGCGGCTTGAGCGGCAGCCCGGTGACGCCCGGCAGCGGCAGGGGGTAGTTGCCGCTCGCCTCGGGCTGGACGGGCGGAGCCATGTCCAGGCTTACGGCCTCCGGCGCGGGCCCGAAGCTGAAATCCGACTCCCAGCACTCCTTCAGCGTGGTGTACTTGCCGCTGTAACAGGCGATCTGCCCGAGCACGCTGATCATCGTGCTGTTGCACATGTGGTAGCCGCTGTGGACCGGCCGGCCCTCGCGGACCGCCTCGATCAGGGCCCGCTGTTCGACTTCGCAGGGGTCGGGCACGTGGCCCTCGTACTTCCAGGGATTCTCGCCCTCGATGCGCGAGTCGAAGAGATGGCAGATCCCCCGGGTACCCATGATCACGTCGCTGTAGTTGTGGTAGCAGCCGGCCTGCGTGCGGCACAGCGCGTACAGCCGCCGGCCCCCGGCATACTCGTAGACCACCGTGTGGTGGTCGAACATGTCGCCGTACGGACGGCCGAAGGACGCCGACCGTCCGGCCAGCCCGAACGCCCAGACCGGCTGCTCCTCGCGCACGGCCCAGGACGCCCGGTCGAGGTTGTGAACCAGCGACTGGGTCACGTCGTCGCCGGAGAGCCAGCAGAAGTGGTACCAGTTGCGGAACTGGTATTCCAGCTCGCTCCAGGCGGGGTCGGGCGGCACCACCGCGTAGGGCGCCCGCAGAAACATGCACTGGATGGCAACGATCTCGCCGATCGCCCCGTCGTGCACCCGCCGGATGGTCTCGCGCCAGCCGGCGTGGAAGCGGCTCTGCAGGCCGGACAGCAGGCTGAGCTTCTTCCCGGCCGCCAGGTCGCAGGCGGCCTTCATCCTCCGCACCCCGGCCGGGTCGATCCCGTGGGGCTTCTCCACGAACACGTGACGGCCGGCCCGCACCGCCTCCTCGGCGTACATCGGGTGAAACTTCGAGGCGCAGGCGATCAGCACGACGTCACTGGAGGCGATGACGTGGCGATAGCCGTCCAGGCCGGTGAAGCAGTGGTTGTCGTCCACTGCGACCTGTTCGGGGAACTGCCCGGCCAGCTGCCGGCGGGAGTTCTCGATCCTGTCGCGGAAGACATCGCACATCGCCACCAGCCGCACGTCACGGCCGGCCATCAGCGCCTGCCGGCCGGCGTCCGTGCCGCGCCCGCCGCAACCGATCATGCCCACGCGGATGATGTCACTGCCGGCGGCGTGGGGGCTGTCGGCCACGCCGAGGACCGCCGCCCCCGCCGCAGCTTTCTTCAGGACATCGCGACGCGTCGGGCGAGGCCCGCTTTTTCGTCGATCGGATTCGTACATGAGGCTCACTTCCGTAAACGTCCCAGCCGATCTTGAATCAATCCGCCGCTCCCGTGTCGAAGGCACCGCTGTGCCCCGGTCGCCGCTCCGCAGGCTCCGGCCCTGGAAAGACAGGCCCGGGCACCGGCATCGTATCACGAACCGGAGACCGCAACGACCTCCCCCCGGCCGCAAGCCATCCCGAGGGAATGGGCCCCCGTCCGGCTGGACCGGCTCAGGCGAGGCGTTTAAGATGGTACCGGGTTGCCACGCCGCCGGTCGGCCCCCGGCGATGCAGCCGGGTCCGGCGGAGTCGAACCCCCGCGGATGCCGTGAAATGACCGCCAACGCCCGCCCCGTCCCCGACTACCCCGATCTGTTCGCCCGCGCCGACGGCACCATTCTCCGCCAGAGTGCCCACGGCCTGCGTGCCCGGAAGACCCGCCTGCACAAGGGAGGGCGGTACGTCCGCATCAAGCGCGCCGGCCGGACCTACGAGCCGTCCGTCGCCTGGCTGGTGCTGGCCGCGTTCGTCGGCCCCTGCCCGGACGGCCACCGCGCCGTGCATCTGGACGGCAATCCGATGAACAACAGGCTGTCCAACCTCGCCTGGATGTCCCGGCACAGCGCCAACCCTTACGCGTTGGGCGGGCCGAAGAAGAAAAAGCGAACCCAGCGAGGATCGGCGGCCCCCCATCCCGGCGGGCCACGCGGCCGCTGATCCGGAGTTAGCCGGCCGTCCCGGCAGGCAACGCACGTCCCGCTGCCCCCCGATCCCCGCCCCAAACCCGCCAAGAAGCCCAGCAAAGGTCTCCGTCAAGGTCGAAACTCCGTCCGGGCTGATCCGGTCGCCCGGTTTGACGGGTGTCGCAGCAGAGGTTCACAGGTTCACATGCACGACTCTGGCCGGCGGAAAGCCGTTGAACCACGTCGACGAAGCGTGGGTGTAGGCGCCGATGTTGGCGCTGTAGACCAGGTCGCCCAGCCGCAGGTCCGGTAGCGGCTCGGCCTGACTGATGGTGTCCAGGGCGTCGCAGGTCGGCCCGAACACGGCCGAAAGCTGCTGGGGGCCTTTGCGCATCGCCCGGACGGAATAATGGCAGTGGTCGAAGAGCACGCCGGAATAGGTGTGGTAGATGCCATCGTTGAGGTAGTAGCACCGCTTGCCGTCGCGATCGGCCTTGCCGATGACCTCGGCCACCAGCCAGGCGGCGGTGGCGACCATGAAACGCCCGGGCTCGGCGATGATCTCCAGGTCCGCCGGGAACAGCCGGCGAAACTCGCTGTTGAGAATCCGGGCCAGCCCGCGGAAGCGCTTCACACTGCCGTCGTAAGGCGCCGGAAACCCGCCGCCGATGTCCAGCAGCCGCAGCCGGTGGCCGCGACCCTCCGACTCCTCCAGCACCTGGGCCGAAGTACTCAGGGCCTGCACGTAGTTGTCGAAGTTGGTGCACTGGCTGCCGACGTGGAAGCAGAGCCCCTCGACGGTCAGCCCGGCATCGAAGGCGGCGGCGATCAGGTCCGCGGCCTCGCCCGGCGCGCAGCCGAACTTGCTGGACAACTCGACCATCGAACCGGTATTGGGCACCCGGATCCGCAGGGCCAGCCCGGCGTGCGGGGCGTGCCGGCGGATCTTGCGGATCTCCTCGCGATTGTCATAGGTGACCAGCGGCCGGTAGGGATCCAGCTCCTCCAGCGTCGCGCGGTCCTTGATGGGGTTGGCGTAGATGATCTTGTCCCAGATGAACTCCTGGCGCCGGCGGGGCGGAAGACGGCGGATATTCTCGTAGACCAGGCGGAACTCGCCGATCGAGGCCACGTCGAAGCTGGCCCCGGCCCGGTACAGGGTCCGCACGATCTCCGGCAGGGGGTTGGCCTTGACCGCGTAGTAGGCCTGCACCCGCGGCAGCAGCCGGCGGAACTCCGCGAAGTTGCGGCGGATCACGTCGTGATCCACGACGAACAGCGGCGTGCCGTGCCGCCGGGCCAGAGATCTCAGCGTGCCCACCCCGATCATCGGGTCGGATTCCCGTCGCCGGCCCCGGGGGCACCGGACCGGCAGCTTCCCGCGGCCTGCCCCGGGGCCGCCGGTCAGAGCGTCCTGTTCCGCTTCCAGTACTCCCGGGCCACCATCCGGTTGATCCGCGGAAGCTCATCGTACAGCCGCTTGAGCGGGCGGGGCTTGTGCCGGGCCAGGGCGTAGTGGGTCAGCAGCGGCAGGGCCACGGTCGAATCCAGGTAGCAGACCACCGCGTCGGGCAGCTTCCGGGGGTCGACCTTGCCCCAGCTGACGGCCTCGTGCGGCGTCGCACCCGAAAGCCCGCCGGTGTCCGGACGGGCGTCGGTGAACTGGATGAAGTAATCGTGGCCGGCCTCCTTGATCCGCAGGACCTCCTGGATCTGCGGCTCGGTCTGAAGGGTGAAGTTCTTGGGCGAGCCGCCGCCGACCAGCAGGACGCCGGTGCGCCGCCCGGAACGCTTGGCGTCCAGAACGATGCCGGTGCTCTCGTTGACGTCGCGCGAAGGGTTGACCCGCAGCCCGCTCCCGCGGAGCTCCAGGCCGGCGACGTTCATGCCGATGGTCGAATCGCCCGGCGACGGGCAGAAGCACGGCACCCCCGCCCGGTAGGCCGCGGCCAGCAGCGAGACATCCTTCAGCCCCGTCTGCCGCTCAAACCGCGCGCAGTACTTCCCCAGCAGCCAGTGAAGCTCGGCGGTGCCCATCTCCTTCTGAAACTCCGGCTGCATCAGGATGCGGCGCAGCACGTGATCGGTCTGCATGAGCACGTCGTTGTAGTCCAGCAGGATGTCGTAAATCCGCACCACGCCGACCTTGCGCAGCTCCGGATCCCGCAGGTGCGGCGAGCCGCGGTACAACGGAAGGTTCAGGGCATGGTGCATGTCGTGGTAGAGGTTCGCGCCGGTGGAGACGATCCAGTCCACGAATCCGGCCTTGATCAGCGGGATCAGCGCCGAGGCCCCCAGTCCGCCCGGCGTCATCGCCCCGGCCAGGCTCAGGCCCACGGTGACGCCCGGCCGGAGCATGTTCTCGGTGAACAGCCGGCAGGCCTCCTGAAGCCGGGCGGCGTTGTACGCCAGGAAGACCCGGTCCATCAGGTCCGGCAGCTTCTCCCGCCCGGTGATCGGCGCCGGCAGAATGCGTCGCCCGCAGAGAAAGCGGCGCTTGCCCTTGCCGAACTTGTGCGGGTAATGGCTTACAAACTTCTTCGGCAGCTCAATCTCGCCCATGCTCCGGCTCTCCTTTCCGCGGGAAGATACCGGCCGAACAAGCGCGTTTCAAGCGGCTTGTCCCTGCGGCGCGGCTCGCGTAAGCTTTCGTGCGCCCGCCCCCGGCGCGACCGGGTCCGGACGCCGGGGTCACGACCGCCCGGCTCAGGTTGCGGGCCTTCGCGGCGGAGCACGCGTGATGCTGATCCACGAGGGGCTCAGCCCCCACACGATCCTGCTGAAGGAGTCGCCCGCGGACGCGGACGCGGCTCTGGCCCGTATGGCCGGACCGCTGGCCCGGGAGCTGGGGGTGAAAGTGCAACTCGTTCGCGATGAGGTCATCGCCCGCGAGCGGGTCCGCAGCACCGCGGTCGCTGCCGGAGCGGCCATACCTCACTGTCGTCTTATCGGCATCAGCCGCTTCGGCGTCGCCCTCCTGACCGCCGATCCACCCATCCGCTGGGACGCCCTGGGCCACAGCGTCGATCTGGTCCTGATGATCACGGGGCCCCGGGACGCCGTGTCGGACCACCTGCGCATCCTGGCCAACGCCAGCCGGCTGCTGTCCAGCCCGGCCTTTCGCGACCGGCTGCGGTCGGCCGAGAAGCCCGAGCAGGTCATCCGGCTGGTGCGGGTGGCCGAGGAGGTCATCGAGCAACAGCGACATCGCGACGGCATGCTCGGCGAAATCCGCGGCGCGGCCGGCGACCCCGGCGAGCTCGAGGCGGCCATCGCACACCTCAAATGGCCATGATCGCTTCGCAATCCGGATCTTCGCCGCCCCGCTCGGACACCGGCACTCAGGCCGCCGGATGGAATCTGTCCGAGCCCGCCCGCCACTGGAGCAGTCTCTTCCTGCTGAGCGGTCTGATCGGGGTGCTCTCCGGATTGGCGGCGGTGGCCCTCGACACGGCTCTGGACACCGGGGTGGAGCTGGCCATCGGGAGCCTGGCAGACCTGGCCGGCGCGGCGGTTGTCGTGCTACGCTGGCCGGTCCTGTTGCTTCCGGCCGTCGGCGGTCTGATGGCCGGGGCTCTGGTGCAGTGGCTCTCCGGCGGCGAGACCCTCCACGGAACCAACCAGGTCGTCGCAGCTTTTCACCACCAGGGCGGAGCACTGCCCCTGCGCCCGCCCCTCATCCGGGCATTGGCCGCCGTCGGCCTGATTTCCTGCGGAGGATCGGCCGGGCCGGAGGGGCCGATCTCGGCACTCGGCGCGGCTATCGGCTCCAGCGTGGCCGGCCGACTGGACCTGCCGCCCCGCCTCCGGCGGGTGTGCCTGATCGCCGGATGTGCCGGCGGCGTCGGAGCCGTATTCCAATGCCCGCTGGGCGGCGCGCTTTTTGCCGCTGGCATGCCCTACCGAGAGCCGGAGTTCGAGGCCGAAAGCATCGTGCCGGCCTTCGTCTCGTCGGTGTTGAGTTATTCCACCTTCATGGCCTTTCGCGGCTACGGCCAGCATCTGATCCCCGGCGCGGACCGGCTGGCCTTCTCATCGCCGCTGGAACTCGGTGTGTACGCTCTGCTTGGCATCCTGTGCGGGGGACTGGCCATCCTGCTGGGCCTATGCGTCCGGCTGGTGGAGTCGCGGCCGGGGCCGAGCCTCGGACTGCCCCGGTGGCTGTCGGCCGGGCTGGCGGGGCTGGTGGTGGGGGCGATGGCCTGCCTGCTGCCGCAGATCATGGACGCCCGGTACCTTTTCATCCGGGGCGTGATCGGCGGCGGACTGTTTGAGGAACCGGTTGCCGCGGCACGATCGGCCTGGGGCTGGGCGGCGGTGTTCGGCCTGGTGGCCGTGACCAAGTGCGCGGCCGCCGCCCTCACCGTCGGCACCAGCGGGGCCGGCGGCCTGCTGGGCCCCAGCGTGTTCATCGGCGGGGCCGCCGGAGCGGCCCTGGCCGCCACCGCCGAGGCCGTGCTTCCGGGCACCCTGGCTCCGGACCTCAGAGCGGCGCTGGCGGCGGTGGGCATGGCCGGCGTGATCTCCGCCTCGATGCGCACCCCCCTTGCGGCGATCGTCATGGTCACCGAGATGACCGGGGCGTACGGTCTGATTGTTCCGCTGATGCTGGTCTCTGTGGTTTCCTACGTCGTGGGAAAGCGGTGGGGGCTCAATGACGCCCAGCTGGAATCCGGCGCGGAGTCGCCCGCTCACGCCGGCGACGCGCTGGTCCGCGCCCTGCAGTCCCGGCGGGTAAGGGACCTCATGGCCACCGACTGGCCGCACGTAGTTTCGCCCAACACCACCCTCGGGGAAATGGTCCGCAGCATGCCTTCAGGCAGCCGGCCGCTGTTCATCGTCGTGGATCGCGGCCGGATGCTGGGCGTGGTCTCGCTGACCGACATCAGCCGGGTGATCTCCGAGCCGGGCATCTCCGAGCTGGTCATCGCCGCCGACATCATGACCTCCGACCATCCCGTCGCCCGGCCGAACGACCGGCTCTACGGCGTGCTCGACAAGTTCCGGCGGACCAACGACAACGTCCTGCCGGTGCTGTCCGACGACGGCTCGGACAGGTACATCGGCGTCCTCGCCCGGCAGACCATCCACCGGCGCATCCGCGAGCACCTCGACCGTCTCCGAAGCCACGTTCAGCGCGAGCATGAGGGCATCGTGACCATCGAGCAGGACGAGCAGCTCTGGCAGCTGGTGCTGGGCATCGCCGCCCCGCGGGCCGACGTCGTCCAGCGCCTGGCCGTTCCTGCGGAGGTCGTCGGCCGCTCCATCCGCGAGGCCGACTTCCGCCGACGCTACGCCGCCCAGATCATCGCGGTGCAGAAGCCCGACGGCACACTGCGGTGCCCTCCGGACATCGACGCCCGCATGGTCGGCGATGAGACCCTGCTGGTGATCATGTCGTGAGTACCCGCAACCCCGCGGCGCCGGACCGGCGCCGCCCGCCCGGCCGGTCACAGGGGCGCGGCAATGCGGCGGTAGTGGTATCCGTAGATGGCCAGCGACATCGCCTCGGAGAAGGTCCGGCGATGGAAGAGCAGGATCCGGGCCAGAAACTTCCAGTACTCCCTCCGCCCCGGGCCCCGCAGGCCGATGACCCAGAAGGACTTGATCAGGGCCAGGACGTCGCTGCGCGAGATCTGGAACCGCGGGCCGCTGGGACGGTACTCTCGCAGGAAGGTCAGGATGCGGCGGTAGTAGGTCCGCGGGGCGTAGAGCTGCTGCACCAGCGAGCGGTAGCCCTCCAGAAGCACCTGGCGGTCGAGCCTGGGCACGAAGTTCAGCACGCCGTCCATGTTGTTGCCGGTGGTCTCCCGCAGAATCCGGCCCTCCCGCTGCAGCCTGGAGAACAGCCGCGTGCCCGGCAGCGCCGTCAGCAGCCCGACCATGGCCGTGACCACCCCGGCCTCCTGGACGAAGCGGATCTGCCGCTCGAAGATGCCCGGCTCGTCGCTGTCGAAGCCGACGATGAAGCCCCCCATCACCTCCAGCCCGGCGCGCTGGATGGTCCGCACCGCCTCGAGCATGTCGCGGCGGACGTTCTGCACCTTGGCGCACTCCACCAGGCTCTCCAGCTGGGGCGTCTCCAGCCCGACGAAGACCTTCTTGAAGCCCGCCTCGGCCATCAGCGCCAGCAGCTCGGGCTCGTCGGCCAGGTTCAGCGAGGCCTCGGTGGTGAACTGCACCGCGACCCGCCGCCGCCGCCGCCATTCGATCAGCGCGACCAGCAGCTCCCTGACCTTCGCCCGGTTGCCGATGAAATTGTCGTCCACGATGAAGATCGGACCCCGCCAGCCGGCCTCCAGCAGGCCGTCCAGCTCGCCGATCATCTGCCCGACGTCCTTGACCCGCGGCACCCGCCCGTTCATGACGATCACGTCACAGAACTCGCAGTCGAACGGGCAGCCGCGGGAGAACTGCACCGGCATCAGGGCGTAGGACCGCAGATCCCCCAGATCCCAGCGCGGGGCCGGCGTCCGGCGGACGTCCGGCCGGCCCTCGGCCC
>CAZSYS010000156.1:0-10042 GCA_964611365.1 uncultured Planctomycetales bacterium | reverse complement strand
CCACAGGCTTCCGCCTGTCCCCCCGGGCTCCAATCGATCCGAGGCCTGGGTGCACGCCTCTGCCGGCGTACCGATCCCTCGCGCCGCGCCGGGGACTCAGGCCCCGCGGCGTGCGGCGCGCCGGAACGGCATGCTGTATTCTGATGCAGCGGTGGGGAGATGAGTCATCCGCTGATCGGGTACTTCGGTGGAGTCCGTTGGCCGGTCCGGCCTTGCCGGGGCCCCTCGCAGGGACGTGGGCGAGGGCCTTCGGTCCGGCCGGCTCGATCACGGGCTCCCGGGATCACCGCCCCTGCATTCGGCCAACGCGGTGCGGCGTCCTTTCACCTCAATTATGGTGGGCTCAACCACGCCGGCAAGCCAAAATCACGCAAAAGATGATGAAGCTGGAGGAATACCCGGACGTCGCTTCGCGCATAAAAGCTTGAGATGAGCGAGAGCGGATAGCCGCCCGGGGTAATGACCCCCGCTGCGGGCCGGGCCGGGCCGGCGGCGCGCGAATCCGACATGCGGTCCGGATCCCGTCGGCGGCGCTCACCGGGCGGGAGCAACGATTCCGCCCTCTTCGGTGGTGATGATGTCGGTGAGCAGGTTCCAGTCCACCGCCCGTCCGCGGTAGCCGACGCGCAGGGCGCCGGTCTTCTCGTCCAGTTCGACCAGCCGCGCCGGCGCGCTGCTCGAGCCGGTCAGCCTCAACAGGCCGGCGATCCGGTCGTAGGTCACCAGATCCCCCTCGGCGGACCGGTTGTTGTCCTGGATGCGGACCCGGCCCGCCGCCCGGAAACTGCGCAACCCGGCGGCCCGCGACAGGGGCGACGGCCCGGTCGCGCGTCCCGACGTGTCGCGCTCGAACTCCACCAGCAGGTTGTCGCAGGTCATCTCCGCCAGCCGGCCTCGCCCCTTGCGGAGCATCTCCGGATCGATGTTCATGGAAGCCGCCACGTGCTCGGGCAGGACCATCTGCGAGCCGGCGGCATGCTTCATGGTCACGTTGCGGTCGAACACCGCGATGTTGCGGCTGTTCAGAAACGACATCGAGTTTTCCCAGGCGAACACGCTCTGGCTGGGACTGGCGGCCTGGAACGCGGCCGCGGACCGGTCCGCATCCCGCCGCCCCGCCGCGTCCGGCCGGCGGTAGTCCAGCACCAGCAGGTTGCCGGCCCCCTCCACCACCATGTGCTGCTGCAGCAGATCGATCACGATCTGCGGACCGGCGACCCGCACGTAGCTCAGCAGCGGAAGGCCCGCCGGCCGACAACCGACCAGCGCCGGGTCGGGCTCGGGCGCGGCCGGAACCGGCGTCCACCGGCGGATCAGGGCACGGACCGCACCGCCCTCAGGCCGCGGCGGCTCGTAAGCACTGGAGGCGATGACCGCGTCACCGACCGCGTACGCCCGGGCCAGTCGCTTGCGCGCCCGCACGGACACACCGGCCTGCGTCCGCCGGCGGCTCTCGTCGGACCGGCGCCATGCGCCCCAGCCGGGGATGCGCGGCCCCCTCCCCGCCGGCTGTGTCGCCGGCGCCTCGAGATCCTCGAACGTCAGCCGCAGCTCGCGGCAGTCCAGGGAGTTGTTCTCGGAAACCGCCCGCACCCGGCCAGTGAACACGCCGCTGTTCTCGTCCCCGCGCAGCGTCATCGCCCCCTTCCAGGAGACCACCAGCGGAATCGGATCCCGAACCTCCCGGCCGTCGAGGTCCTGGCGGGTTCGAAGGCGAAGCAGCCCCTCGCCGGGCACGTCCACGTGCTGACCCGGCGTGTCCAGGGTGATCTGCTCGCCGCGGATGTAGAAGTCCTCCAGCTCGACCCGCGCGGGCTGCTGCGGCCGGCCGGTCACCAGCGCGTGCTGCACCCCCTGCCCGCGGTCCAGCGTGCACTCCAGCCGGTCCGCGGCGATGTCCACGTCTTCGGCCGGATCGACGATCGAAACCCCCCCGGCGGCCTTCATCCGGGTGATGATGACCTCCCGGCGGCTGCGCAGCCGGGCTTCGAACGCCTGCCACTGAGGCGACTGCGGTCCGAAGCCGCACGCGCGGGCCCGGGCCTCCAGGCGGCGCCGCAGGACCGGATCGATCTCCCGGGGCACCGAAGCAAGCTCGACCTCCAGCAGGTCCTCGGCCCGGACCTCACGCCCCTCGCGCCGCGCGGTCACGTGTCCCCAGGCCCGGCCGAGGCGCGGGACGTTGCGTCCGGTGTCGTCCAGGCCCATCTCGACGTCCAGCCGGTCGCAGATGATCACATCGGCGCCGTTGGTCATCCGCACGCCGCCGGCGGCCAGCACGCGGTTGGCCGCCGGGGCGCGGTCCGCGCTCCCCGCAAGGTCCGGCACCGGCTCGTCGAAGAAGGCCTCGATGCGCTCGGCGGCAATGGACTCCTCGTTCTGGGCGAACGAGACGTCGCCCTCGAACAGGGCATGCCGGATGTACTCCCGCTGCCGCCGGGCCGGACCGCCCGGAGCATCCGCCGCACGGGCCGCGGGCATCAGCCCGAACTCGATGCGGACGCCGCCGGTCCAGCGGGCGGCCACGGACCGTTCATCCTCCCCCGGGACGTCCACACGACCGGCGCGCATGCACGCCCGCAGCGGATCCTGCGGGGCATCCGGCGAGGACACGCGACGTTCGGACATCCGGCCGGGACCTTCGACGCGGGCCTGGCCCTGCCGGCGGTCCAGGAAAACGCGCTCGCCCACCAGTTCCCGGTTGCCGCCGGCGTTCAGCACCACCGGCCGGCCGGCCTCCCCGGTCAGCCAGACCTGCTGGGTTTCGTCGTGATACTCCAGCCGGGCACACCGGGCATCGCCCATGTCCCGGTCGCGGATCCGCACCGGATCGCCGGTGGCCACCACCTGAAAGACGTTCGGCCGCGGCGTCTCTCCGGCCGGACGCGTGGCAGCGGTTTCCTCATCCCCCTCCGGCGTGACCACCATCTCGCCCGACCACCGCAGCTCGATGCGCGAGCCGGAACCGTCCGAGGGCACCGCGCCGGGCCCGGGCCGTCCCGGTGACGCCGGGGCCGAGCCGGCTGGCGCCGAACCTGCACGCCGCCTGCCGGACCGACCGGCCGGACGCGTCATCGGAACCCGGGCCACCGAGCTGCGCTCCTGCTGCCCGAAACTTCGGACCAGCTCGAGGCGGTCCGCGTCAAGCCGTCCGGCCAGCTTCAGCCCCTCCCGCTGTTCGCCGCGAACCTCGCCGGCGAACACGATGCGGTAGGTGTCGATGCGATCGGCTTCCTCTTCCTCTTCGACGTCGCCCAGGTCCGCCAGCCTGATCTGCCGCCCCGGGCCGTCGGCGTCCGGCGCCTCCGGATCCACGGGCGTTTGAGCCGCGCGATCCTCGGCCTCGCCGGCGTCCGCCGACCCGGAACCCGCAGCCTCGTCCGTGGAATCCACCGCCGCACCGGTCTCCGCGGAAGCCTCCGCCCCTTCCTCCGCGGGAACCAGCCCGCCCACGCCGAGCTGAACCAGGCTCCGCATGCGGATCGAGGCCCGCCGGCCCTCGGCGATCCGCAGCAGCTTGATGCGCCGGTTGGCCTCGTTCCACACCAGCGTCAGCCCCCGGCCCTCGACGGTGGCATCCGGACTCTGCACCAGGATCGGCCCGGCGGTCTCCAGCCGCGCCAGATCCAGGTCGAAGGTCACGTCATCCATCCACATCTTGACCACGGCCTCGGGATGCTCCTCCGGGGCCGCCCGGTCCGGATGGGCCCGCCGCCACTGGGGCGTGGTGCGGTCCACGAAGAGCCTCACGTGCCCCTGCAGCGAGCCGCGCTTGGGGTTGTAGTTGTTGTTCTCGTCGCGCTGCACGACCACCTGGCCCTGGTCGGCGCGAACGAAGGCCAGCTGTCCGCCCGGCAGCAGCAGACGGACGGTGGGCTCGGTCATGTGGAACTCGGTGTCGCTCAGCGGCTGCCAGCGATTGCACTGGAAGATGATCTTGGCCTGCCCGTGCTCGTCGAACACCCGGATCATGGGCATTTCGCCCGGCGGAATGTCGGCCTTGCCCTGCAGGCTGAAGGTTCTGGCCGGCTGCGTCTCGGCCGGGCGGGTGGCGAGCCGTTCAAGCACGGGAGCCCTGCCGGGCGGGCGCGCCGCCTCGGGAGTCGCGACCGTAGGGTCCTGCCACTGGTAGACGACATAGGCGATCAGCGCGATCGCGAAGGTGGCCAGCGCCAGGATGGTTTTCTTGAACACCGTCGTCCTTTCCGAAGCCTTCCGCCGGCATCCCGCGCCGCCGCGCGACTCCCCCTCTCGCACCGCGCCGCAACAGGCCGCTCAGCGGTCGGCCCCCACGGCCGCGACCGCCCGCTCCCACAGCCCCTGACGCCGCAGGAGGTGCTCGATCGCCTCCCGGACGGCTCCACGGCCGCCGCCGCGGCTGGTCACCAGCTTCGCCAGCCGGCGCACCTCCTCGGGCGCGCCGGGAACGGTCACCGGGTATCCGACCCGCCGCAGCACCGGGGCGTCCAGCAGGTCGTCGCCGATGTAAGCCGTTTCCGAAGCCCCCACCCCCGCCTGTTCCAGCAGGCGATGGAAACCCGGCAGCTTGTCGTCTTCGCCGGCCTCGACCAGGTCGATACCCAGCATCCGCGCCCGGGCCAGTATCGACTCGGGCCGCTTGGACGTCAAAATGGCCGCCTGTCCGCCCACCGCGCGCCACATCGCAATGCCCAGCCCGTCGTGGATCGAGAATCCCCGCATCTGGCGGCCCTGGTCGTCAAAGAAAACCGTCCCGTCCGTCAGCACGCCATCGACGTCCAGAATCAGCAGCTTGATCGGGCTCTCGGACATGCGCGGCCCCCACACCGCCGGATGAGGCCGTCCGCCCGGCGGTTCGGCGGCGTAGTATCGCCCCCGTTCCCGAGGGGAGCAAGCCGCCGGCCGGGCGGGCTACTTGGACGACACGACCACCGGGATCGGAGCCGACCCGGCATCGGTCAGCAGCGACTCGGCCTCCGGGTCGCCCTGCAGGACGAAGCGGAACAGGGCGGTCATCTGCCCGGCCACCAGACGCCGGGCTCCGTCGCGGTCCGCGCCCCAGGCACACACCGAGCAGGTGAACTGGCAGTCGGAGAGATCGTCGTCCAGCATGTCCAGGTGGCCCATGTCCGGGGCCACCACCTGCCACGCCGGGCCGGGCGTGCCGGCGTAAAACGACTCGTAGTTCCGGCCCTCCGGCGCGCACGGGAAAGCGCCCTGCGAGGCCAGGCCGGCTCCCAGAATCAGCGCCGGGCGATTGAAGGTGTACACATCCGCCGGCGAGTCGGAAGACTCGGGAAACACGTTCTCCCCGCGGACCGGATCCACCCCGGCTGCCGCCAGTGCCGCCGACGGGTCGGCCTCCAGAACCCGCCAGACGATGCTGCCGCCCCGCGAATGCCCCGCCAGCCCCAACCGGTCCGTGTCGGCCTGCACCCCCGCGATCGACGACAGGTTCTCCGGCAGCCAGGCCAGCAGCTCGGCCAGCCGGCGGGCTTCCTCCTCGAAGCTCGGCTTGAACAGCGGCATGGTGCCGGCCTCGTACAGCTGCGGCGCGACCACCACGAAGCCGTGCGAGGCCACGTGGTCATGCATCTGCTCGTAGTAGGCGCTGGACAGCAGGAAGCCGTGATCGAACACCACCACCGCGTATCGCCCGTCCTCCGCCGGCGCGTGAATCGTCAGGGCACGCGGGGCGCCTCGCTCGCATCGCTCCAGATGCAGACGGCGGACTTCCAGCGGGCCGGGCCGGTAGATGTCCGACGCGCCCCGGTAAACCGGCCCGCCGCCGCCCTCCGCCGCCTCGGCCGACGGGGCACAGGCCGGCAGACACGGCACGTCGAAGTCGCACGTGCACCCGGCCGGTCCGGCCGTCAGGACAATCGCCAGAGCCGGGATGATCGCCAGAACCGGCATCGCCCCTGGTCTCATGTTCGTGGGCATGTGCGAAACTCCATCCATGTCATCCGCGTCAGGTCGGATCCGGGCCGCGCCCCGCCACCACTCGGCATCGGCCCACTGCCGCCGGCCGGCATGGTCGCGGTCCCCACGCCGGCGACGCGCCATCGTGCGGGTCGAGGCTCTGAAAGCTCCATCCGGAGATGCGATCGCCGTCGATCGCCCGGAGCGAACGAAAAAGGTGCCGGTCCCCCGGCGCGCACGTGCCTGCCTGGCGGCTGAAGATCGCCCGGGCCGGCAGTCCCCGCCGGCGCAACCGCGGCACCGCATGGCACGCTGTTCAACCATGTCCTCGCCGCCGCCACGCGCCGCAGCGTAACCGCCGGCCCGACAGGCTGCAACGCCGCCGGAGCCGGCGCAACCGCCGCCGCACCCGCAAATCCCGACCGGCAGCCTCGCCACGGACCGCCCGGCCGTCCCCCTGCTCCCGCGCCTTCACAACCTCCGCACGCATGCCCGAAAACCCCGGCAGGCACGACTCCCGGATGCCTGCCCGGAACAAGGACTTCCGGCTGCCCGCCCGGTCACCGGCCGGCGCAGAACCCGGTTCCGATTGGCCGTTCCGCGGCCATCGTCTAGAATGGCCACCGGTCATGAAAGGCCGCAACCCCGCGCCCGTAGCTCAGCTGGATAGAGCAGCGGACTTCTAATCCGCAGGTCGCAGGTTCGAATCCTGCCGGGCGTGTTGGCGCTCGCCCCGCCGATCGTGAACGTTGGTCCGGCCGCCCGCCAGTCTTGGCGCCGCCGGTCCACGCCACGGCCTTTTTCCGCACGCAAGGTGGTGGCACCGATGACCGACCAACCGGCCAGCGAACCCCGGCGGCCGACCCCCGAGGCGCTGCGTGCCTTTCGGCCCGGCCAGGCCCTGCTGTGGTACGACTATGCCGACCTCTGGCTTTGCGGACCGCTCGGCAGGGTGCTGGACTTCGGCTGCGCCGGCGGGGCGTATCTGCGACGACTGGCCCATCAGGCCGTCGAGCTGCACGGCGTCGATCTGGATCCCGAGCGGGTCGCGGCCGCCGGAGCCCACCCCGGCATCACCGCCCGGACCGTCAGCCCCGACGGCCCGGTGCCCTACCCTGACGAAACCTTCGACACGGTCGTGATTCTCGAGGTCATCGAACACGTGCCCGACGAGCAACGGCTGCTGAAAGAGCTCGCCCGAGTGCTCAAACCCGGCGGCCGCCTCCTCCTGACCACGCCGCACAGGGGCTGGCTGACGTTCCTGGACCCGGGCAACTTCAAGTGCCTCATGCCCCGGCTGCATCGCCTCATCCACACCCGCCTGCTCCACCAGCGAAACTACTACGAGAAGCGTTTCGGCGATGCCCGACGCCGCCTCGGCATGTTCGGCGACCTTGACGCATCCGATCCCTGGCACCGACACTACTCCAGCCGCGATCTGTGCGAGCTGGCCCCGCCGGAACTCCAGATGGAAGCCTGGGCCGCCTACTACCCCGGCTTTCGGGCCCTGTGGTCCCTGCAGCTGGCGGTGAAAGTCCTGACCTGCGGGCTGGTTCCGCGCCTGCCGCCGCCGTTTCCGGCCCTCAGCCGCCGGCTGAGCCACCGGGAATCGCGCGGCGGCGACCAGCTGGTCGTTCCGCAAGAAGCCGCAAAGCTGATCCGCCGGCCGGACGTCGCGCGCCGCCGGGGTGCGCCTCACGCGGCCAGCGACAGGACCACCGCGATCCCGCCCAGCAGCCCCAGGCCGCAGAGCACGCGGATCGACCAGACGTAGTAACCGCGGGTGGCCGCGTTCAGCAGCAGATACGTTGCGGCGATCAGTCCGACCAGCCCGCCGAACGAAGCCACAACCCGCAGCCACGAGTTCCGGGCCGCCTCGAAGCCCAGCCCCACCTCCCGGGCAAGGCCCTCCACGGCCCGGGGCGATGCGTCCACCAGCACCGCACACCTCCAGAAGTCGCCGTAGGGGCGCTTGACGCCCTGGACGAAGCGGTCCAGAACCATCCCGTTGACCGGCGCCAGCCGTGCCACCTGCTCGACCAGCGCCGCCTCGTCCAGCAGCCGCGAGGCCGCGAAGCTCAGCCGCGGCCGCAATTCGCGGGCGAGCCGCACCGCCGCGGCCTGAAGCGCCGCCGACTCGGCCTCGTCCACCGTGGTCCGGCCGTCCTGAGAGATGCCGACGATCCAGCGCTGTCCCGGACGCCGACTGCCCACACCGGCCGGATCCGTCAGCCAGGGCTTCGATACAAAGGCCGTCTGGCGGTCCAGAAGCCGGCCGTCTGCCAGTTCGACGCGCAGCGTGCCGGAGGAAGCCGCCGGCGCAGCGGTCGGATGGACGCCGGCCCGGTCCCCGATCTCCGGCACATAGTTGCCCCCGGCGCGGAGGGTCAGCCTCACCGCCACCGGATCAGGCGCCGCCGAATCCCCGGGAATCGCCTCGGGCATCGTCGCCGACATGGCCGCTGGAGGCGTGAAAGCGAATGTCACCGCTGCGGACGCACCGGCGCGGTTGGAACTCAGTTCCGCGACCCGGCTCAGGATCGCCTCCTCCAGCACCTGCTGCCAGCCCGGCAGAAAACCCCGGCCGGGCGAGGCCGACCTCTGCTCGATGGCCCGGGCCGACGACCGGGCCAGCGAACGGGCCGCCGCCTCCAGCGAAGGGTGGAGCTCGGCCTCGAAACCCGGCGTTTCGAAACACAGTTCGTACTCCGGCACCCAGCGATCCGCCGCGATGATCGAGGCCTTGCCCGCAGGCTCCGCGGGTACGGGCGGACCCGTGCCCATGTCGCCGATGCCCGGCGGCTCCGTACCTGCGACGCGAATCCGCTCGGCCTCGCCGCGAACTTCGCTGCGCAGACGCCTAATCTCGTCCCTTATCTCCGCCTCGAGCCGGGCGGATTCCTCCCCGGCCTCCTCGACGACGTCGGCAGGCTCAGGCCTCGCCGCCCCCGACCGACGTTCGGACTGGACGCGAACCGTCACCAGTCCCAACAGCAGCACGAGCGGCACCCCCGCGATACCGCCCAGCAGCTTCCATCGGCGCTTCGCCGCCAGCCAGCCCAGCGGCACCAGGATTGCCGCCAGCAGGATCAGCGGAAAAACCGAAATGCCCACAGGTGTGGTCACCTCGTGACTCATCGCTCAGGCTCCCCGGTCCTGGCCCTCCGGCAGCTCGCGGCGCCGCTCCGGCCGGCCCAGCAGCAGCACGGAAACCACCAACAGCCCCAGGGCGACCACCGCGCTGCGGCCGTCGGTCTGATCCATGAACATCTCCAGCGCCGGTCCGATCTGCTCACGGTCCAGGGCGCTGAGGATGAGCGGCCAGTTCAGCCCGGCCAGCGTCAGCGACAAAGCCTTGACGGTCAGCAGCAGCCCCAGGGCCCCGAGTATCGCCTGCAACATGTGGGCCCCGTCGGTGCGCCGCCGGGCCAGCAGGGCCAGCACCGTTCCCAGCAGCATCGCGGTGATCGAAACCACGCCCGCGATCCGCTTCACCAGCCGCGGCCAGCCCGTGTAGCCGAACAGGTCGTTCAGCTCCTGCGCCGGACCCTGATCCGGCAGCACCCGGATGATCTCCGGCAGATCCAGCGACACGAACACCGCGCCGACCAGGAATCCCGCCGCCATCAGCAGGCCGGCCGGCACGGCCAGAAACACGTTGGTCCGCAAGGGCATGAACCTTCGGGAAACCCCCGAATCCCTTTCCACGGGCACGGGAATCAGCCGCTCCTCCGGCGGACCGGCCCCCTCGGCACCCGGCCGCTCGCCGGCCGCCCCGGCACCGGCCGCATGATCCGGCGTCGCAGCCCCGAACCGCGCACCCTGCAGGACCGCCGCCCGCCCGGCTTCCCCGCCGTACCGCAGCTCGCCCGGGTCCTGCCAGACCAGCAGACGCCGGCCGTGGCGGTCGCGGAACTCGCCCAGCGCGAGCATCACGATGTCCCAGACCTGGCCGAAATAGGCCAGCCCGAATGTGCACAGCCAGATCACGCCGGTGACCACCTTGCCGGCGTAGAAGCGCTGCAGGCCGCACACCCCGAACAGCCCGGCGAACGACATCAGCAGGGCCCACAGCCGCTTGCGGTCCGAGACACCCTCCGGCGGCACCGGGCGCCCGATGCCCCTGCGCCCTGCGCCGTGG
>CAZSYS010000155.1:0-10103 GCA_964611365.1 uncultured Planctomycetales bacterium | reverse complement strand
GGTCACAGGCTCGAGCGCAGCGTCCGTAGAAACCCCTGGAACACCGGGGGCGGTACCTTCTCGAAGCCCGACGGCGGCAGGGCGTCCGAAGCCATCCGGTCGAGGATCTCGGCGGCCTTGCGAGGCTGGAGCCGCACCGTGCCCAGGGCCCGGTCGGCGGCCTCCAGATCGGCGTCCCGCATCGCCGCCAGCCAGGCCATCACCGCCTTCTCGACCATCTCCGGGGCCGCCGGTGGCCGTCCGGAAGCGTGCGGCGAAACCCGGGCGGCGCGGGAGGCGGCCTCCTGAGCCCCGGGCCCCGGATCGGCCTCCCGGGCCAGGGCCAGGTCCAGCCGCCGGCGTTCGGCTTTCAGACGGGCCTCCTGCTCCAGATCCTCGGGATTCTCCGGCGACAGCGGCAGATCCTCGATCTCGTCCTCCGGCAGCGGCACGTACAGGTCGTGGTGGCACACCGGGCAGGTCTGGCGCTGCCCGGCCATCTGCCGGGGCACGCCCAGACGCTTGCCGCAGCTTTCGCAACGGATCTGGATGTCCATGGCTCACCTCCCGCTCGGCCGGCCGGCGGCCCGCCGGGGCGACGGCGCCGGACCCCTGCCGCGAAAGACCAGGCGGATCGGCACTTCCGCGAACGGCAGCGCCTCGCGCAGCCGCCCGAGCAGAAACCGCTCGTAGCCCGGCGTGACCCGCGCCGGGTCGTTCACGAACAGGGCGATCGTGGGGGGATGCGTGCCGATCTGAGTGCCGTAATAGAGTCGCACAGTCCGCGTGCCCCGCTTCCCTCTGGGCACCGGGCCCTGGGCGATCCGCTCGAGGATCTCGTTCAGCCGGGCGGTCGCCGGCCGCTCGCCGGCCTGCCGGAACAGCGCCGAGGCCAGATCCACGACTGCCTGGACGTTGCGGCCCTGCGAGGCGGTGGTAAACGCGATCGGCGCCCAGGCCAGCCCGGGCAGCGTCCGGTTCAGGTACTCGCCGTAGGCCTCCGTGGAGGTCCGTCCCACGGCCAGATCCCACTTGTTGACCACCAGCACGCAGGGTTTGTACTGCCCGACGATGTAGCCGCCGAGGTGCTTGTCCACCTGCCCGACGCTGGCGGTCGCGTCCAGCATGAACAGGACCACGTCGGCGCGGCGGATGGACAGCTCGGCCCGGTGAAAGCCGTAGTACTCGATGTCGTCGGCGATTTTGCCCTTGCGCCGCACCCCCGCGGTGTCGATCGCGATGAAGACCCGCCCGTCGCGCTCGAACCGGACATCGACCGCGTCGCGCGTCGTGCCGGCGACCTCGGAGACGATGACCCTCTCCTGGCCGGCCAGGGCGTTGATGAAACTGCTCTTGCCCACGTTCCGCCGCCCCACGATGGCAATCTTCATGACCGCCTCGGCCGGACGCTCGGTCGGCCCGGCGGACTGCAGGCAGGCGGCGATCCGGTCCTTGAGCTCGTCCCGGCCGCGCCCGTGCAGCGCCGAGACCGCCATGGGCTCGCCGAAGCCCAGCGGAAAGAAGTCTCCGATCTCCACCGCCGTATCGGGGGCGTCCACCTTGTTGGCCAGCAGGATCACCGGCTTGCCGCAGCCCCGCAGCCAGCGGGCGACGGCCTGGTCCAGTGCCGTCAACCCGTCGCGGGCATCGACCACGAAGAGAATCAAAGCCGCCTGCTCGACGGCGTACCGGATCTGCTGCTCGACCTGCCGGCTGAGGTCGTCGCGGTCCACGATTCCGTAGCCGCCGGTGTCCACCAGATCGAAATAGCACTCCCGGTGAACGCACAGGGCCGAGACACGGTCGCGGGTCACGCCCGCGGTCGGATCGACAATCGCGATCCGCCGGCCCGCGAGCATGTTCAGCAGCGAGCTCTTGCCGACATTCGGACGTCCGACGATGGCCACGGTGGGCAGGGGCATCTGCTGGTTCGCCCGAAGGGTCAGAACGGCCGCCGGTCGCAGCGGCCGCTGGACGCCGGATCCCGCACGGACCGCCGCAGGCGGCCCGGGCGACCTTCGGAAGCACCGTGCCCGGGCAACGCGATCCGCGCCACGGCACGCCCGAGGGCCGCATCACCGGTCGATTCATCCTATCTTACGCCGCCGCTGCGGACGAATCGATGCGAAGTTGCGGTCCGGGCCGGCGTTCGGTGTTCAGGGGGCCGCCTGGTTTGCCGGCAGCGATGCGGGGGCCGTGGCCGGCCTGGCGATGCCCAGGCCGACCGGCAGCCCGAACGGCGGGTTGTTGAGCACGCCGGGCTGCTGGGACGTCCCGATCCAGCGTTCCAGCGCCGCGGTCATGTTCTCGGCCTGCCCCGGGGTGGCGGCCCCGGCCAGCATGGCCGCCGTCACGTCCGGCGGCGTCGCGACGTTGGCCTTGGCGCGGGCCAGGGCCTTCAACTGGGCTTCCGCGCTCATCACCACCCGCTCCAGCTGCGGCCTCCGGGGCGAGGAGGGCACCTCCGACAGATAGGCCCAAGCCGCCAGGGTCATCAGCCGCGCGATCCGGTCCACGAAAGGCAGCATGTTGCGGACCTCGGTGATCTTGAGCGCCTGCTCGCCCATCCAGGAGACGATCTCGGCATCCTGGGGCCCCGGCAGCAGCGTCTGGCGGGCGACGGCCTCCAGCCGGGCGTCCATCGCCGCCTGGACAACCGGAATCACGGTCTCCGACCGGGGCCCGCTGCGCACCAGCAGAATCTGGAGCTGGGCTCCCAGCGCCACCGGATCGCTTTCGGCGGCCGCGGCTTTCTGCACCGCCGCCAGCAGCGCGCTCCACTGCTGGTTGTCGGCCCTGTCCGCCAGTGCCGCCAGCCCGCCGGCGGCGAGGTAGCGGACCGCCGGTGCCGGATCAGTCAGTGCCGGCGTGAAACAGGCGATCGCTGCGGCGGTGTCGGCATTGGGCAGCACCGCCTGCGCGGCCAGAAGCGCAAATCCCACGGCCATCGGCTTGCGGGCTTCGGCGGTGGCCGGCGGGCTGTTGTACTGCCGCGCGACGGTCTGCAGCACCAGCTGGGCCAGACCGTCCTTGAAGCCCCTGGTCGCGTTGGATGCCCGGAAATGCTCGGTGATCGTCGCGACCATCGCCGAGCCCTGTGCAGCAACCGCCTCGTTGGCCGTCTGGGCCAGAAGCCCTGAGACCTGCTGCTCCAGCCAGCTCTGCACACGGTCGCGATCGATGACCTGCAGATCCGTGGTGCGGATGAGGGCGAAATCAGGCGTGGAATCCTGCCCCAGGGCCGGCAGACCCTGCAGGCCCAGGGCCGCTGCGGCCAGGGCGATCACGGTCAGCGTTCTGCTCATCGGTTGATCCATCAAGGTCGGAGCGTTTCGTGCCGCATCGGCGCGCCGACACGACGCGTCGGCGGTGTTCCGGGTTCACGGCAGGACGGGGCTCACGCCGCCCCGCGTTCTGGCGCACCCCCGTCGCGGCCGGCGAAGACCGACTGCACCGGAGGCGGACTGTACCGTATCGGCCGCGAGGGACGATGTCAACAGGCACCGCTGAACACCTTGCCAGGTATAAGTTTAGGACGTTTCCGCCGGCACAGGGACGCACTTGCCGACCCATCCGGAATCGGCTGTCCAGCCGCTTGACGGGGCAGTTTGTGACTTTGTACATTGGGCCTATCATGGCAGAAACCTCCCAGGGTCGGGGTGCCGAGGGCGGCGGAGGCCGGGGGGAGACGGTGCCCGAGCCGGCCGTGCGGCGGCTGAGCCTGTACCTGCGGGAACTGGAGGGGCTGCTCGACCGGCAATGCGAGACCACCTCGAGTCGCCAGCTCGGCAGCCTGCTCAACCTCACCGATGCTCAGGTCCGCAAGGATCTGGCCTGCTTCGGGCAGTTCGGGCACCCCGGAGTCGGCTACCGCGTCAGCGAGCTGGTCGTTCGTATCCGTTCGATTCTGGGCACCGACCGCACCTGGAACGCGCTGCTGGTGGGCGCGGGGCACCTGGGGCGGGCACTGCTGAGTTACCGCGGCTTCGCCAGGAAAGGATTCCGGCTCGTCGCCGCCTTCGACAATGATCCGACCAAGGTCCATCAGCGCATCGGGGCCGAGCCGGGCATTCTGGTCGAGCCGATGGAGCGGCTTCCGCAGGCGGTCAAGCAGCGCGACATCGAGATGGCGATTCTCGCCGTGCCGCAGGGAGTCGCTCAGACGGTGGCCGACCGGCTGACGGAGGCGGGCATCAAAGGCATTCTGAACTTCGCCCCGACGTCGATCAGCGTTCCGGTCCATGTGTCCGTCGCTACGGTCGATCTGGCGGTGCACCTGGAGCAGCTGGCCTTCCGGATCTGCACGCGCCAGGTCGAACTCGAGCGGTCGGCGGGCCAGGAGCGGCCGGGAGCGGGTGAGCCGTGCGAGGACGACTCCGGCGGGACGACCGGGCAGGGGGGGTGAACAGGCATGCGCGAGCCGGACGAGGATCGTGATCTGCCCCAGGACATCGACCTGGAGGACTCCGGGGACGACAACGGCCTGATCGAGTGCCCCTCGTGCGGACTGGTGGTGGAGGAGATGGCCGACCGCTGCGAACATTGCGGCGACTGGATCATCGAGCCTTCGCAGGCCGAGCGACGATCGCAGGGCTGGGCCTGGCCGGCGGTGGTGGCGATCCTGGTGGCGGTGATCCTGGTCTACTGGTTGAGGCGGTAGCCGGCCCGCGTGCCCGCCCCCGCCGGCATGCGGGGGACGGTCGCAGGCCGCGCGATCGAGCGGCCCGCGAGCCTGGGGCCGGACGGGAGGATCCGCGATGTCCTTTCCTCGAACCCGTTTTCGCCGGCTGCGGGCCTCGCCCGGGCTGCGGCGCATGGTGCGCCAGACCCGGCTGAGCCCCGCCGGACTGATCCGCCCGCTGTTCGTACGCCCCGGCCGCGGGGTGCGCCGGCCGATCGCCTCGATGCCGGGGCAGTTTCAGCTCTCGGTGGACATGCTGGCCGAAGAGTGCGCCGCCGCCGCGGACCTGGGCATTCCCGCCGTACTGCTGTTCGGCATTCCCGAAGGCAAGGACCCGACCGGGTCGGCGGCCTGGGCGGACGACGGCCCGGTTCAGCAGGCCATCCGGACGGTCAAAAGCCGCGTGCCGGAACTGGTCGTGATCACCGACGTGTGCCTGTGCGAATACACCGACCACGGCCATTGCGGGGTGGTGGTGGATCGCCCCGGCGGTGCCGTGGTGGACAACGACGCCACGCTGGAACTGCTGGCCAGGATGGCCGTCTCGCACGCCCGGGCCGGGGCCGATATCGTGGCTCCCTCGGACATGATGGACGGGCGGGTGGGTGCCATCAGGCAGGCCCTGGATGCCGAGGGCTTCTCGGCCACGCCGATCATGGCCTACGCGGCCAAGTTCGCCAGCAGCTACTACGGACCCTTTCGCGACGCGGCCGAGTCGCCGCCGCGCTTCGGAGACCGCAAAACCTACCAGATGGATCCGGCCAACGGCGACGAGGCCCTGCGCGAAGTCGCCGCCGACATCGACGAGGGCGCCGACATCGTCATGGTCAAGCCGGCGATCCACTGTCTGGACATCATCCGGCGGGTCCGCGAACGCTTCGGCGTGCCCACCGCGGCCTACCACGTCAGCGGCGAGTATGCGATGCTCAAGGCGGCCGCGGCCAACGGCTGGCTCGACGAGCGCAGCGCCGCCCTGGAGGCCGCCACCGCCGTGTTCCGGGCGGGTGCCGACCTGATGATCACCTACTACGCCATGGACCTGGCCCGCTGGCTGCGCGCGGGCGACTGAGGCGGCGGGGCGTGCCGGAATCCGCTCAGGACGACCATCGCACGGTCACGATCTGCCTGGGCCTGACCTCCAGCGGGACGGCGCCGTCCTTGACCGGCAGAGTATCGCCGGCCGCGCCCTCCAGAGTGACCAGCTGGGCCTTGGCGGGGGCCTGAGCGGGGCTCACCCGGACCTGGGCGGCCCGGTCGGTGGGGTTGAACATCCGGATGGAGGGTCCCTCCTCGCGCCGGGCATGCTGCACGGCGGTGACCACCACCTCGCCGGAGACCTGAAGGAATCCGTGCCGCGGCGGCAGGGTCCGCTCGGGCCGCCGGACGGTGGAGGGCCCGTGCAGGTCGCGGTGATCGCGCCGGACGACCCGCAGGCCGGCAGCCAGCTGCTGACCCATGCGACACAGCCGGGTGGCGTCGGGCTCTCCGGTCAGCGGCACGATGCGGAACGCGAAGGTATGCGTGCCCTGGATCTGGCCGCCCTCGTTGCCGCTGGTCAGAACCGCCCGGATGAACGAGCGCAGCAGGGTCAGTGCAATCGGTCGATCCGGCAGATCCCGCACCGTCGATTCCGGCAGGCCGGTGCTGACCACGGCCAGGCCCCGGCAGTCGTCATGCACCGCGGTCCAGGAGTACTGCGGGCGGGTTTCGACTTCAAGCTCCTTGTAGCGGGCGTTGTCGGCCCGCAGCGCGATGGGGCGACGGAGAACGTCGAAGGCCCCGTCGGCCAGGCAGGTGTCCGTCCGGGCTTCACTGGGAAACAGCAGCCGGACGCGGTGATCGCGGATGGTGTTCTCGACCACCGTCCGGACTTCGACGTCGCGGGCCCCGCGCCGCAGGGTCACGTGGTGGGTCACCGCCAGCGGCCGGCGCACCTCGCTGCGGGTCATCCGGTCGAAGCGGAAGCACTCCGGCACGTTCATCGTCAGGCGGATGACCAGCGTCGAGCGGTACAGCCCGTCACCGGCCAGGGCCACATCGGCGGCCGAGGCGATCGAGGTATACACCTCATCGCTGACCGCGACCCCGTGGTACCAGCCGTCGCCGATGTCGGCCCGGTCTTCGACCAGCAGCAGGTTGCGGTAAACCTGCCCGGAGTCCTTGTCGAGAATCGAGATCGTGCCGTTGGAGCCGGCCGTGACCTGGAGGTGCTCATTCTCGATAGCATGATCGCCGGCCGCCATGCTGCCCGGATGGCGGGTCGGCTCGTCCGGGGCCGCCGCCCGGCACAGCAGCGTGGTGTAACCGAAGGGCGGAATCCGCAGATGCGTACAGATGTCGACCTCGTGCCGCCGGTCGCCCTCGGGGAACTTGCGGAGCACGCGCCGGAAGCCCATCCGGTCGCGCCGGTGGGCGACGTACTGGTAGGGAAGCTCCGAGCCGTCCGGGTCGAACAGCCGGAAGCCGATCTTGTCCTCGAAGCCGAAGAACTCCTTGAAGACCGCGTTGGTGTCGGCCGGGAAGGAGACGGTCAGGTCCACCGGCCCGTCCACGGGATCGGCCGACGGGTTGAACACCACCAGCGCCAGGTCGCGCTCGCCGACCTCGGGCATGCGGACGCGGTCGGCGATGGCGTCCAGCGCCGCCCCGGCGACCAGCCGGCCGAGGCGCTCGGCCTGGTCGAAGCGGTACTCCATGTCCTTGTGGACCTCGTCGATGCTGCAGCCGCAGATCGAGTCGTGGGCATGATTCTGCAGCAGGTGGCGCCAGGCGACCCGCAGGTAGCCGTGCGGATAGGGCACGCCCAGGGCGGCGGCAAAGGTGCTGAACGGCTCGGCCCACAGGCACAGTTCGTTCTCGCAGCGGGCGTTGGCCTGCTTGAGGTGGATGCGGCTGCTCAGCGTGCCGGGGATCAGCCAGGTGCGGTCGCCGACCTCGGCCGGATCGCGAAGCTCGCCGGTGAAGACGGCCGTCACGTGCTCCTGCTGCTCCCGGAGATCCTCGACGAAGCCCTCCAGGTGCGAGTGCACGAACTCGAACTCCCGGCTTGCGGCCTCGGCCTTGGCCAGGATCTCGCCGGTCAGCGGCTCGATTTCAATGTGGTCGCCCCCGTCGAAGATCAGGATCGACGGCGTGGGGATCCGCCGCCCCTCGAAGCTCGCCAGCTCCACCAGCCGCGTGGCGCAGCCGGCGACGTCCGGCACCACCCGCGGGTTGAAGCATTCACGCACGCCGGCGGCGTAATGGCAGTAGCCGTCGTTGGGGCTGAAGCGGTAGGCCAGCACCTCGCTGCCGTCCGGCGATCGCCAGCGGAACATCCCCCCGTGCGTCGAGTGGTTCACGCCCCGCCAGACCAGGGCATTGTCGATGGCGAAGCCTCGCAGAATCTGCGGCATCTGCGACATGTGCCCGAACATGTCGCACAGGAAGCCGACCCGCGCGGGCCGCCCGAAGCGCGAGGACGTCTCGATTCCCATCCGCAGGTTGCGGATCAACGACTCGCCGCTGACCAGAAACTCGTCCGGAAGCACGTACCAGGGCCCCAGGCGCAGCCGCCCGCTCTCGGTCAGCTCGCGGATCTCCGGCTCCCGCTCCGGACGGATCTCCAGGTAGTCCTCCACGGGAATCGACTGTCCGTCGAGCTGGAAATAGCGGAAACCCGGGTCGCGCTGCATCCGGTCGATCAGCTCGTCCAGAAGGGCGACCAGGCGGAAGCGGTATCCCTGGAACGACTGGTACCACTCGCGGTCCCAGTGCGTGCTGACGACGTAATGGGCGGTTCGCTTAGCTTTCGGCACGTCGGGGATCTCCTCAGGGAGCAATCACCGGGCGGTCCGCCGTGCCGGACGGCACGCGGCCTCCACGGTTCCAGGCCATCCGGTCGCTCGGGGGTCTCAGGGCAGGACCCACTTCCAGTCGGCCACGTAAGCCCGATGCTGCCGGGCGACCTGACCTTCGCGGGCGTCCCCGCGGTGGACCCACACGCGGTAGCGCAAGTGTAAGGGCTTGTCGGGGGGAATCTCAAGCATCGCCAGCCCCGGGTAGGCCGGGTTGATCGGCCCGTAGAACCGGGTGATCCATTCCGGCGGCTCGGCCGGCAGGGGCAGATGGCTTGAATGCACCATCAGGGCGGCTCCGCTGCGGCCGGGCAGCGCCCCGCCCCCGGGAGCATCGAAGACGCCCGTCCAGTCGACCCAGTGAGCCTTGAGCCGGTTCTGATCGGCCCGGAGCTCCCGCCCGTCGGCCGCAATCCGGATGTCCCGGGCCTGGCCGAACCGGAAGGTCATACCGCCGTAACCTTTGTTCAAGGCCGTCTGGCCGCCGATCCGCACGCCGTCGCACAGGGCCGCCAGCGTGAGATCCAGGTCGATCGCCCGGCCGGCGGGCAGGTCGGCAAAAACCCGGCAGACAAGCGTTTCCTCGATGATGCGCTTCGCCGGTCCCGCCGGAGATGCCTGCCAGATCCAGGTGTGCCGGGCCTTGAAGCCGGTGAAGACCGGTCCGGCCGGCGCGAGCTCCAGCGGTCCGGGCTCCAGCCGGGTCTGCTCGGGAATCCACCAGTTGCCGATCGGCCGACCCTCCAGTTCGTGGCGCACCCAGGCCCAGAAGATGCCCCGGTGGTGTGGATGATCCTCCGGGCTGACCACGGTCAGAACCTCGCCGTCCAGGCCGATCAGGGGATGAATGAAACTGGTCAGCGGATACCTCTGGCCTTCCCGGGGCTCATCGTGCCAATAGGACAGCAAAAGTCCGCCCGAGGCGGATCGGATGTGAACGAGGGGGGCTTCATGTCGCGCGATACCCGCCGGCTGCGTGGACGGAGAGCTGCCCGGTGAGCCGGGCCGGATGGTGATCTCCCGCCCCGCGGCATCGGGAGGTGCCGTCCAGAGCACCCACGCCCGGGCCGGCGTGCCGGTGCCCGGATCGGCCGGCTCGATCTGGGCCGGCACCCGCTCCCGCTGGTCGCCGCCGACGATAGCCAGCTCCAGCATTACGTTCCACGGCGGGCCGGCGGCATCCGGCAATGGTACGGCCACCGGGGCGGTCAGCCCGACGGGCCAGTCCGGCGGGACAGTGCCCCGAATCGCAACCTCCGCCCCGGCCGTCCGGACGCCGGCGGCACAGAGCCACAGCCCGATGGTCGTCGTCAGCGCGTCAAGCATGGCAATGCGAGCCCGCAGCATGGTCGAACTCCTCGATTCAGCCTGAAGGCGGCCGGCGAGCCCATGATAGCCGGTCAGGTGCGCAAGGCCAGCGGCCGGCGCACGCCCGTGGCCGCGTCAGTCGCGGCGGAGAGGCTCAGCAGGCCCGGGCACAGCGTGGACTCCATGGCGGGCATGGCGTCAAGGGAACGGGTGCGTTGCGGGGCGGGAGGCGCGTCGAGGCGCTGGGAAGCGTTCGCACCGGCGCAAGAACGCGTACCCCGGGGGGGGGGGGGGGCCCC
>CAZSYS010000154.1:0-10104 GCA_964611365.1 uncultured Planctomycetales bacterium | reverse complement strand
GGTCCGCCCGGCCGCCTCGGCGTGGATGGCCGCGGGCCTGGCGGCCGCCATCTTCATTGCTTCCAGCACCCTGGTCGGCGCCGCCGTCATCCGCGCCCGCGGGCTCGACCCCGCCCGGGACGCGCGCGAGTTCCAGGACTGGCTGCTGCACTGGTCGCCGCGCACGCCCGTCGACCGGCCGGAGGCCCGGCCATGAGCGCGGTCCGCCGGCTGCTTCTGCTGAGCCCCCCGGCCCTGGCGGCGGCTCTTCCGGGTGTCATATTTATGTTTCATTCAGACCCCGATCGGGCTCCGGCGCGGACGCCCGCGGCAGTCGCCGGCCTGATGACCGCCTCCGCGCTGCTGGTCGGCGTCGGAACATGCCGATGGAACGGCCGCCGGCCCGAGGCCCGGACCGGGGCGTTGATCGTTGTCGCCTTCGCGCTGCTGGTCCCCCTGGCGGCCGAGACCCAGGCCCAGGCGGTTCGCGGCGCAGCCGCCCTGACGGCCGCGTGCCTGGCCGCCGTGCTGCTGGAGCGGCCGGCTGCCCGCGCACGTTTCTGGGCCGTGCCGGCCGTCGCCGTTGCCTGCGGGCTCGATGCCACCGCTGTGATTCTGCCGGCCGCGGCCCTGGCAACACTCCCCACGTCCGACCGGTCGGGCAAAACCCTGCGGGTGCTGCTGCCGGCCGCAGGGCTAGCCGGGCTCGCGACCGCGTGGGCGGCCGGCTGGCCGATGGTGCCGGCGCGATCCGCCCAGCAGGCCTACGCCGCCCACCGCGATCTGGCCGTGCTGCTGCCGTTGGTGACCGTGGCCCTGGCCGGATGGCTCGACGGAGCTGCAGGCCGCGATGCAGCCCCCGGACGCCCCGGCGATCCGGCTTTCCGCCGGGCCTGGGGTGCCGCCTCGCTGGCCGTGGCCGGACTGATCGCCGCCGGCCTGGACGCCGGTGTCTCCATGGCCTGCCTGGGGCTCTGGTGGCTTGTGCCGGCCGGTCTGGACCGCCTGCGATGCCTGGCGACCGCCGAGGGACCCCGCAACGCGCCCGCCAGGCGTCTGGCCTGGCTGTGCGGCGCGTTGCTGGCCTTCACGCTTTCGACACCCTTGAGCCGCTGGCGCGACGGCCTGCTCTTCACGCTTTACCTGCTGGCCGGCTGAGGCCCGGCGGGCCCCCGGATTCCCTCCCCGACCCCGCACGCCCGGTCCGCCGTTTCTGTCGTAGCCGGCTCGCTGGCCGCCGCCTTTGACCTGCGGCCACAGCCCGGTAGCATGGCCGCCGCAGGTCCGGGGCTGCTGGTGCGGCCGACGACCTGTGCGGGGTCCCGACCATGAATCAGCGGCACTGCCCAAGGCAATGGTTTGTCCTGGCCTGCCTGACGTCATCGACGCTGGCCATACCGATCGTCCAGGCCGGCCCGCCGGCGGACCGACCGGAACTGGTTGTCTGGATCATCGTCGATCAGCTCCGCGGCGATATGCCGTGGCGCTATCTCCCGGAGTCGGCCGCCGGCGGCCTCCGCCGGCTGCGCCGCCTCGGAACCTGGTGCCGCAGCGCCCACTTCGAGCATGCCACGACCTTCACCGCCGTCGGCCACGCCACCCTGCTCACCGGCGGCTATGTGCCCCAGCACGGCATCGCCGGAAACGAATGGCGCGATCCGGTCACCGGCCGCGACGGCGGCGCCGTCGAGGATGACCGCTGCACGCTGCTGGCTCCCGGCGCCCGCCGCGGATGCTCGCCCCATCGGCTGACCTCCACCACGCTGTCCGATGAGCTGGTGCTGGCTTCCGCGGGCCGCTCGCGGGTCTTCACCGTGTCGGGAAAGGACCGCGCGGCCGTGCTGACCGCCGGCCGGCTCGGCAAGGCCTTCTGGTTTGACGCGGATTCCGGCCGATTCGTGACCAGCAGCTTCTACTGCAACCGCGAACCCGCCTGGGCAGCCCGCTTCAACGACGCCGCGCCGGTCGAGAAGTACCGCAACGCATCCTGGGACCTGCGCGACGAGCGCGCCGGCTACCTCCACGCCGATCGCGACGATCGCGCCTGCGAAAAGGGCTACAGGCACCTGGGCAAAACCTTTCCCCACCTTCCCGGGGCCGGCAAGCCCGAGGATTTTCTCAAGGCCCTGACATACACGCCCTTCGCCGACGAGCTGGCGGCGGCTTTTGCCCGCCAGCTGGTGGAGGCCGAGAATCTCGGGGGCGGCGATGCACTCGACATGCTCATCCTCAGCCTCTCGGCCACGGACCACATCGGGCATGCCTGGGGCCCGGAGAGCCTTGAGGCCGAGGACAACGTCCGCCGGCTGGACGACCTGCTGGCAGGTTTCCTGACCTTCCTGGACGGCCGGCTGGGGCTCGGCCGGTGCCTGATCGTGCTGACGGCCGACCACGGCATGGACGACGTGCCGGAATGCGCCGCCGCCGAGGGCTTTCACGCCGGCCGGCTCGACCCGGCGGAGTTCCTAGCCGCGATCAACCGGACGGTGCGGGAGCGCTTCCGGATCGATCGCGACGTGGCCGCGGCGTTCTGGAGTCCCAGCGTGTACTTCGATCATCAAGCGGTCGCGGCCGCGGGACTGGACGAGGCCGCCGTGGAGCGCATCGCGGCCGAGGCGCTGATGCGGATCCCCGGCGTGGCTCTGGCCGCCGCCCGAAGCGACCTGCTGGCCGGCCGGGTGCCGCTCAGCCCGCTGGCCGAGCCCCTGCGCCGCTCGTTTCATCCGACCCGCTCGGGCAACGTGCTGATCGTGCCGGAGCCGCAGTGGTACCTCTACCACGAAGCCCACGCCTATGCGGCCATGCACGGCAGTCCCTGGGCGTACGACACCTTCGTGCCGGTGATCGTGGCCGGACCGGGCATTCCCGTCGGTGTCATCGACCGGACGGTGTCGCCGGCGAGCCTCGCCCCGACGCTGGCGAGCCTGCTGGGCATCAAGCCGCCGTCGGGCTGCGTGGCGCCGGTGATCCCCGAGCTGCTGAACGGCGCACCCCCGCGCTGAAAGCCTGCCGCCGGCTCCCGGGCAGGCTACCCCCGCCGTTGCCGCCGGCCTCGTCAGGCCGGGCCCGGCCACGCGGATCCGTGAGCCGCGGCATGGATGCCGTCCCCCATGCACGCCCGAGGTTGCCTTCCATCGGCGTGGGGGTTACAACTTGGCCGCACGGTGCGATCATCTCTGCATGGAGGCTGCGCGATGCCCCGGCTTCAATCCCGTGTGCCCCTTCCGGCATTTGCCCTGCTGCTTTTCCTGCACGGCGCTTCGCCGGCCCAGGACCCGCCGGCGACCGGACCGGCGACGGACGAAGCGTCGCCTCCGGCCCGCCGCTACCAGGGCGGCTGGACCGAATGGCCCAAGATGACCGGCGACTGGGGCGGGGCCCGCACGGACCTGGAGAACCTCGGAATCCGACTGGAACTGGACGTCACCCAGATCTTCCAGCACAACGCCCACGGCGGCGCTGCGACCGACAACGGGGCCCGCTACAGCGGCTCGGGAGACCTGACCCTGACGCTCGACACCCAGAAGATGGGTCTGTGGCCCGCCGGTACCTTCGTCATCAATGCCGAACCCAAGTGGGGCAACGGGCTCAACCGCAAGGTCGGCACCCTGCTGCCGGTCAACTACGACGCCACCAAGCCCGGCGACGATGAGTGCATGATGACCCTCTCGGAGTGGTTCTGGATCCAGGGCATCTACCAGGGACCGGCCGGCAAGGCCGCGGTCGTGCTGGGACGGGTGGACCTGGCCCGCGGCTTCGACACCAACGCCTTCGCCAACGACGAACGCACCGCGTTCATGAACGTCGGCCTGCGGAACAACCCCCAGCTCGGCGCGGTGGTCGGCTACACCCCGCTGGCCGCGGCTCTGGTCTACCTGCCCACCGACTGGCTGACCATCTGGACGGCGGTCGGCGATTCCGACGGCCAGGCCAAACGCACCGGCTTTGACACCGCCTTCCACGGCGACGCGGAGAACATCGCCGTGGCCCACGAATGGCAGATCAAAGTCCGGCCCTTCGACCTGCCCGGCACCCAGCGGCTGGCCTTCGGCTGGTCCCCCAAGAACCTGCCCTATGTCGATCCCCGCTCGCCCCTGGCCGAACTGTCGCCGCTGCTGATCCGCCTGCTGGGCCTGGAGACCGTCAACCGCCTGTCGCCTTACCTGCCCTACAAGCGGGCCAAGGACAACGTCATCGTCTGGTACAGCTTCGACCAGTACCTCTACTGCGAGCCGCAGGATCCCACCCAGGGCGTCGGCCTGTTCGGCCGGTTCGGATGGGCCCGCGAGGATGTCAACGCCATCGAGCAGTTCTACAGCATCGGCGTCGGCGGCAAAGGCATCCTCCCCGAGCGCGACCGCGACCGCTTCGGGATCGGCTACTACCACATGGATCTCAGCGACCGGCTGCCGCCGATGATCCACAGCGAGCACGGCATCGAGTGCTATTACAGCATCCAGGTGACCGGCTGGATGACCGTGTCGCCCGACCTTCAGATCATCATGAACCCCGGGGGGACCAGCGACAGGGATGTCGCCCTCGTCTGGGGATTCCGCGTGCAGATGAACCTGTGACCGGCGGGGGAGCCGTTTTCGGACGTTGCGCGGCCGGGGCCCTGCGGCCCTTCGGCACCCCGGCCGGGTCAGTCGCGGTGGCCGCGGACGACATGGGCCAGCTGCGGCGTCTCCTCGGGGCCCGACAGCCGGCTTTCGCCGGTCAGGGCCGAAGGCCGGGCCGGGCCGGTGCTCTGGCAGGCCGCGCTCAGCAGCAGACCCGCCGCAAACATCAGGCGGACGGCGGTTCGAAACATAAGATCCTCCTCGATGGATCATATGCACGCCGGGCATCCGCGGGCAAGAAGCCCCCAAGGCGATGTCCCGGTCCCCGGGGTCCGGATTTGCGCACCATCACCGGCCCAGGGGCGGTATAATCGGGCAGTGGGGGGGCGGGGCCGCCCGTCCGCTCGGTCCTCCCGTCGGAATGCTCGCCGGCTGGTCGGGGAGGTGCCGACATGCAGCGTCTGCCGACGGTCCTTCTGGCGGTTCTTGTGGCCGGCTCCGGCCGGGCCGTCGCCCAGCCCGACGCCGCCGCCGGGGAAGGCTGTGGATCCGCCGACTTCGACGGCGACAACGACGTCGATCAGCTGGATTTCGGCCTGCTTCAGCGCTGCTACAGCGGAGTCGGTCGGTTGCCCGAGCCGCAGTGCGATCTGTGAGGGCCGGCGGGCGCCCCCCCCGGTGCGGCTCACCCGGCCGATGCGGGGGCCGGCTCCGCGACCGGCACGCCGACGGCCCCGGCAGGATCCGCCTCCCGGCAGTGGCGGAGAATGACGGCCACCAGCTCGTTGCGCCGGATCGGCTTGGTGGCGTAGTCGTTGCACCCGGCCTCCAGGCAGCGCGTGCGGTCGCCCTGCATCGCGTGGGCGGTCAGGGCGATGATCGGACCGTGATAGCCCGCGCGGCGCAGTTCCGCGGTGGCCGAGTAGCCGTCGAGGACCGGCATCTGCATGTCCATGAGGATCACGTCGAACGGCCGCCCCTCCGGCCGGGCCGCAAGGGCCGCGTCCACCGCCTGACGCCCGTCGCCGACCACCTGAACCTGTGCCCCGGCCCTGCCCAGCATGTGAGCGATCAGCCGCTGGTTGTCCGGACCGTCCTCGGCCAGCAGCACCCTCCGACCGGCCAGCGGCAAGCCCCCGGCCGGTCCGGCGGCCGCCGGGAACGGTCCATGCGACTCCGCCACCGGCGCCGGAAAGGCCGCCTGCGGAAGCCCTACCTCCAGGCTGGCCCGGAAATGGCTGCCGCGTGCCGGCTCGGTGCGTACCAGGACCACGTCACCGCCCATCATCTGGGCCAGCCGCTTGCTGATCGTCAGCCCCAGACCGGTGCCACCGAACCGCCGGCTCATGGACTCATCCGCCTGGGTGAAGGGTCGGAACAGCCTGGCGGCCGCCTCGGGCCGGATGCCGATGCCGGTATCCTCCACGTCGAACTCCAGCCGCGCCGATGCCGCCCCCTCGTCTCGGACCATCCTGGCCGCCAGTCGCACATGCCCCCGCTCGGTGAACTTGAGAGCGTTGCCCACCAGGTTGATCAGGATCTGCCGCAGACGCGTGGGGTCGGTCTCCACCACCTCCGGCAGCGATCCGGCGCCCTCGCTGATCAGGGCCAGCCCCCTGGCCCGGGCACGCTCGCCCATCAGGGTGATCACTTCCTCCAGCAGCGCGCGGAGGAACACGGTCGTCCGTTCCACCGTCATCCGGCCGGCCTCGATCTTGGAGAGGTCCAGGATGTCGTTGATGATGCTCAGCAGGTGCTCGCCGTTGCGGCGGATGGTGAAGGCGGCCTCCAGCTGCTCCGGAAGCAGCGGCCGGCTTGAACGCTCCTCGCAGAGGATGTCCGAGAACCCCAGAATCGCGGTCATCGGCGTGCGGATCTCGTGGCTCATGTTGGCCAGGAACTGGCTCTTGGCCAGGTTGGCCGCCTCAGCGGCCTCCTTGGCCTCGCTGAGCTGGGCGGTGCGCTCCCGGACCTGCTGCTCGAGGTGGTCCCGGGCCGCGGCCAGCTCGCGCATGAAACGGAAGTTCTGCCGGGTGGTGCTCTCCAGGAAGTAGGCCGTGAACATGCCGATGATGTTGGCCGTCAGGAAGAAAAAGTTGTTGTTGATCAGCAGCACCGTCGGGGTCTTGACCACGAAGATGGCCGCGACCTCGTAGGACACGACGATCATCGCCCCGGAAAACACCGCCCAGCCGAAGCGCAGCCTCAGCAGCGAGTACAGGTACATCAGCACCAGGATCAGGCCGGCATAGTAGGTCAGGTTGCCCGGCGGGGGGGCGATGACGATCATGCCCACGATGCCCAGGCCGCAGGCCAGGGCCGCCAGGAAGGTCATCAGGTGGCCGTACTTCAGAAAGGCCCGGGTGTAGGTCAGCAGGGCACAGGTGCCGACCGCCGGGCAGATCACCAGCCCGCGGATCAGCCAGGTCAGGTGACGGACCTGCGGGACGACGTAGGCGTCCAGCACCCCGAAGATCGCGAACAGCAGGCAGCCCAGGGTCAGGTAAAAACGCGTCTGGCGGATGAACGCCCGGCAGTAGTAGTCCCGGAACTCCTCCTCCAGCGGCCCTTCAAAGCGCAAGCGCAGTCGATCCAACCCGCCCAGGGCGCCCGCCAGCCGCCGACTGAAGCCCGCGCCGATCATCCGCTTCCTGCAGTAAGGCCCCGCGCATCGCGGGCGACTGTCTGGCGGGCCCGCCGGGAGCCGCGCCTCCCCCGCGTCGCTTGCGATCGGACCTGTGCGCCGGCCGCACACCCGGTGCGCACCGGGTCCCCTCGGCACATCGTCCAGATCCGCCCCCGGCTCCATCCGGTCGACCGGACGCACGCCCGATTCGCCGCCGGCCCGCGTGCCATCACCCCGCCGGTCGGGTATTATCGGCATCGCTCGACCGGCGGGGCGGCAGCCGGCAGCAGGTTGCCCGGGTCTTGTCCTCGGATTCCCTCCAACGCCCGGAGGCGCGGCGTCGGCCATGAAATGGGGACCGTTCATCATCCTGGCCCTGGCGACCATCGTGCTGCAGACCAGCGTGGTGGCCCGGTTTCCGCTCTGGGGAGTGTTCCCGGACCTCATGTTCGTGCTGGCCGTCCATTACGCCATGTGGGCCCCCTGGCCGGAGGCCGGGCTGGCCGCGTGGATCCTGGGTTTCATCCTCGGCGCCGAAAGCGCCGGCGTGGGCACCGCGGCACTGTACGCCTTCTGCTACGGCGCCGCCGCCTGGGTGATCGTGCTCCTCCGTCAGGTGCTCTTCCGCGAACACCCCGCCACGCAGGTGCTGGTCACCCTGGTGTTCGCCCTCGGCGTACAGCTGGCCGCCGAGGCCTTCCACGGCTGGAAGGCCGGCCGGCCTGCGCTTGCCGTCGGGGCCTGGCCGGCCGCGCTGTGGACCGCCGTCCTGACCGCGGCCGTGGCGCCCCTGGTGCACCGCGGACTGGCCGTCGTCGGCGGGTGGACCGGCCTGCGCGTGGGACGCAGCCGTCGCCGCTGACCGGAGCACGCCGGACCGCGAGGCCGCAGCGCCCGCGGTGCCTGGGGGTCTGGGTTGTTCGAACGCCGGATCAGGATCCTGCTGGTGATGCTCGCGTGCCCCGCCGTCCTGGCGTCCGCCCGCCTTGTCCAGCTCCAGGGGTGGCAGGCCGGTCACTTCGCCGCCGCCGCCGAGCGCATGCTCAGCCTGCCGCCGAAATACTTTCCCGCCCTGCGCGGCGAGATCCTCGACCGTCACGGCCGGCCGCTGGCTTTCGACGCGCCCGTCTGGGAAGTGGCCTTCCACTACGCCTTCATGGTCGAGGATGACGCCCTCCGACGCCGCGTCTATCGCGCCGCCGGCCGCAGCGCCAGGGACCTGCCCGATCCGCAGCGCGTCCAGGAGTCCTGGCGGCTCATTTCGCGACTCACCGGCGTCGCCATGGAACGGCTCAACGAACGCCGCGACCGCGTCGTGGCCTCCGTCGCCAGAATCAAGGCCGGCGTCCGGCAGCGACGCGGCGTGGAAACCGTCGTCCTCGAGGAAACCATGGCCCACACCGTCGTCGGAGGCCTCGATCAGCAGATGCAGGTCGAAGCCCGCCTGGCCCTGGCCGGGTGCCCCTGGATCGAGGTGCGCCCCAGCCACACCCGCCGCTACGAGGGCGGCCCGGCCCTGTTCCACATCGTCGGCCGCGTCGCCGAGGTCGACGCCGGGACCATCGCCTCCGACCCCCGGGCCGACGCCGAGCTGGCCTGCTACCGCCCCGGCGAAGTCCGCGGCGTCGCCGGCGTGGAGGCCGCCGCCGAACAGGTGCTCCGCGGCCGGCGCGGACGCCGCCACGAGGACCAGAAGGGCCGGCCCCTTTCCCCGCTGGTGGATCCCGTCGACGGCGCGAGCGTTCGCCTGACCATCGATGCCGACATCCAGCAGACCGTCTACGCGCGCCTCTCGGCCGTGCTCGGCGAACACCCCGGAAGCACCGGGGCCTGCGCCGTGGTGCTCGACCTGCCCTCGCGCGACGTGCTGGCGGCCGTCAGCTGCCCGGCCGTCGGCGACCCCGCGGTCGCCTCGCCGGAGGACCAGGCCTTTCGCCAGCCCTGGATCTTCCGGGCAGGCCTGGCCCGACCGCCGGGCTCGATCGTCAAGCCGATGCTCCTGGCTGCGGCCATGGCCGACGGCAAAGTCGCACCCGGAACGTACTTCACCTGCAGCGGCCACCTGTTTCCCGACCGCCCCGATCGATGGCGCTGCCTGGCTACCTATGGGCACGGCCCCGTCGATCCGGTCACCTCGCTGCAGAAGAGCTGCAACGTCTTCTATTACCACGTCGGCCAGCTGCTGGGCGTCCGGCGGATGCAGGACTGGTGGCCGCTGTTCGGACTGGGAGAAAAAACCGGCGTCGGCCTGCCGGAGGAGTCCGCCGGACGCCTGCCCGACGAGCTCACCGAGGGCGCCGCCCGCCTGGCAGCCATCGGCCAGGGACGCCTCGAAATGACCCCGCTTCAGGCCGCGGATATGGCCGCCGCCGTGGCCACCGGCACACACCGGCCCCTGCGGCTCTGGCATGCAGACGGGTCCGACGACCGCCCGGAAACGCCCCTGCCGGTGCCCCAGGCCGTCTGGCGCACCGTGCGCGAGGGAATGTACGCCGCAGTCAACATGCCCGGCGGAACCGCCTTCCGCAGGGCCGATTTCTCCGCCCCCACGGAGTTCGTGCTGCTGGGCAAGACCGGCAGCGCCGAAGCTCCGCCCCGCCAGTCGGCCTACACCTGCCGCTTCCCCGACGGCAGCGTGCGCCGGCTGATCGCCCCCAGCCGGCGAGCCCTCATGGAACGCTTCGAACCCGCCGAAAGACCCACCGTCCTGTCCCAGGAGGATGCCGACCCCGACCGCGAAACGCATGCATGGTTCATCGGTTACCTCGCCCCGCGCGGACGCTACCTCGAACCCGTCAGGCCGGGCGACGGAGCCCTGGCCGTCGCCGTGCTGCTGGAGTACGTCGGACACGGCGGAGAGGCGGCCGCGCCCGTGGCCGCCGCCATCCTGGAAGATGTCCTGGCCGGTACTTTTAATCCCCAAGATGGGTTGGTGGACCC
>CAZSYS010000153.1:0-10123 GCA_964611365.1 uncultured Planctomycetales bacterium | reverse complement strand
CGCCCATGCTGATCGCCAGCGTCGGATACGGCTGATCCGGGGCGTCGCCCCAGTCACGCTCAACCTGATGCTCGCGGATAATGACCTCGTAGTCCTCGACCTCGCCGTCGGGAGCCCCGCCGACAGGCGGCAGGCCGCCCATGCTGCTGAAGCGCCACCTTGAACCGGTCACCAGGCCCGGCGGGGCGAAGGGGGGCACGAGGAAGTTGAGTATGTTGGGACCCGGCATCAGGGGCGTCATGGCGAAGATCTGCTCGCCGGGATCGACCCAGGAGCCGTTGCCGTTGAAGTCGATCCAGGCATCCAGCATGCCCGGCATGCTGGCGGTGACCTGCACCTGAGCGTTCATGCCCGGGACCAGCGGGGTCATGAAGACCACGCCGTCCTCGTCGCCCGGCGGGAAGGGGATGCCGGGGAACATAATGTTCACGTCGTCACCCTGGAACGGCGGCCCCATCGGCTGGCCGTTGGGCTCCGGATCGACCCCCGCACCCAGGAACATCTGCGGGTTGATCAACATGTGGAACGCCCCGTTGCTGGCCGCCAGCGTCGGATACGGCGGATCCGGGGCGTCGCCCCAGTCGGCCAACAACTCTTCGATGTGGAACAGGTAATCCTCGACCTCGCCGTCGGGGGCCGGTCCGGTGAACGGCAGGCCGCCGGCGGTACTGTAGCGCCATCGCGATCCGGCCGGGCCGGGCAGGGCGGTCGGCGGCACCGGGAAGGTCAGCACGTTGGCTCCCGCCGCCAGGGGTGTCATGGCGAAGATCTGCTCGCCGGGGTCGGCCCAGGAGCCGTTGTTGTTGAAGTCCATCCAGGCGTCCAGCATGCCCGGCATGCTGGCAGTGACCTGCACCTGGGTGTTCAGGCCCGGGATCAGCGGGGTCATCAGCACCACGCCGTCCTCGTCCGGCTGGTTGGCCGTGTCGTCGCCTGACCACGCCGGCACCGGCTGGCCGTCGGGTTCGGCGTCGATCAGGTTGCCCAGGAACATGTTTGGCACAATCACGTGGTTGGCGCCCATGCTGATCGCCAGCGTCGGATACGGCTGATCCGGGGCGTCGCCCCAGTCGAGTTCGTCGCAGGGCTGATCACCCTCCAGGGCGAAGGCCAGATCGATGGACTGGCCCATCATCTCATGGCCCATGGGATAGCGGAGCTCGTTCCACGGTCCCGGGTAGGGCTCAGGCCCCTCGCCCCAGACCGCATCGTCGTTCCAGTGCTGCGGGGAGGTCTTCCATCCAAACTGGGCAGCCGTCGGCCCGCCCATCGGCTTGGCCTGCACGTCCAGCCAGTAGACCACCGGCGCGTTGGGCGAGCCCTGCTGACAGAAGGCCTGGGCGGTGGGAATGTCGAAGATGTACTCCCAGATCATCTGATCGCCCGGGAAGAGGTAGCCGAAGGGATTCCGGGGATCCCACCAGCCCTCCGGTCCCTGGTGCACGAGGTTGGCCTGGTAGGAGAACGGAGGGGCATTGTAGATCCAGAGCACGTCGCCGGGGCGGCTGAACTCGCCGTTGGGGCCGGCGGGGATGTCGCTGTGGAAGCTCAGCGTGAAGTGAACGTCGCGCGGATCGCCGGGGATCTGGTCATGCTGCCAGGAGGCCCAGATATGGATCCGCGTGATCAGCGAGCGGCGGTCGCACAGGAAATCGTCGGCCAGGATCAGCGGCTCGGTGGCCATGACATCGATGCCCAGCGGGCTGGTATCGGGCGGCTGCACCCACTTGAAGCCCGCCGGCCCCTCGCAGATGTCGGCCACGCCGTTGCCGTTGAGGTCTGCGCAATCCGTGCCCGGCCCCTGCCAGACGCCCCCGTACTGCGTCTCGCAGATCGCCTGTTCGGTGGGCTCGCACTGCTCCATGGTCAGCCCGTAGCAGCAGGCGCCGATCGGCTGGGCCTGTGCGACCGTTACCGCCAGGAGCGTCAGCCCCGCGGCGAGTGCTGCCGGCACGCTCCAACCTTTCCTGGCCATGGCTTTTCCTCCATTGTGAGAGTCAGGTATCCCCGGGTCGTCGGTGACCCCACCGGCAACCCCGCCGTTGTAAAAAACGCTGTGGCGACTCAAAAAATGTCACGATAAAGAGACATTCGACCGTTTATGAGGCGCCGAAATACATGTTCCATACGCCGCTGGTCCCGTAACCGATATTTTGCCGTCTTATCGTGCGAAGTGGCTTAGAGGCTTATTCGGGCTTTGCCGAAGCTCCAGCCGCCATGTCACCCTCATTTAGGCGTATACCCGAAATGTCCAGCCGGCAAAACATTTCGGAAAGAAAAAAATAAGTTTCAACCGAAAAAAGACTCCCAATAGAGCACGGCTTTAATTGACTGGTTGCGCAGCCGTCCTTTTATGACTCCTAACCGCCGACTGGCTTAAAGAGTGACTGAAGAAGAAACTGCCGACGGTGTTCCGACCAGTCGGTGCCCACCCGGGTCTGAGGAATGCCGGGCATGCCCGGGGCGGCTGCCGGGGGCGGGGCCTCGGAGCGGACTCCTGGGGGGGCCCCGGGGCGGGTGCTTGGGCCAGACGAGGCTTTCTCGGTTCCCGGGTGTCTGCAGGAGCAAGAAAAGAGCGTCCCCAGGCAGGCTTCGGACCTGCCCGGGGACGCGCGTGATCGATCAACGGAAAACCAGAGGAAGAACTTGACTTACCTGCTGATCAAGACCAGGCAGTTCAGCGAGCTGGTGCCGTAGGTCTTGGGCTGCTGCTGGTCGGTCGCGTTGACCAGCGAGTCCTTGTTGTAATCATACTCGTCCCACACCTTGGCGCGGTTGAGCGCCCCGTGCCCGTTGTTCTTGGCCCCCTGGGTGTCGGTGGCGTTGACCAGGGCGTTGGTGCCGCTGAGCGACTGGCCCTCGGCGAACGCCTGGCCGTACCAGAAGATGTCACCCAGGCCGGCATAGGAGCCGCCCAGATCGGCCAGGCCGAAGCCGGTGCCCACGCGGCACTCCAGCCAGACAGCCTTCTTGCTCTGGTCGGTCGGCCAGGTGAAGGTGAACACGCAGCGGTAGTCGTTGCCGTCGCCGCCAGGCAGCGGCCGGATCAGGCTGGCGCTGGGGGCCTTGGCGACGCTCGCGGTGCCGGTGCGACCCTTGTCGATGAACGTGAAGTCGCCGGCCACCGGAGGCCGCGTCGCGTTCTGGACGTCGATCATCAGGCCGTTGACGCCCTTGACATACCCGACATAGTTGGCCGTGGTAGCCGTACCGGCGCCGGGCAGCAAGGCGGTCTTGCTGGTGTCGATGGCGTCGTCGTCATCGTTGATGGCGCCGGCAATCGGAGCGGCGTCGATGGCGGCGTTGTTGCCGTCGTAGTAGCTCTGGTTGTAGAACACGTGACGGCCGGTCACGCTGGCGGCCGGCGGCTGGGCGATGGCCAGGTCGTCGGCATCCACGTCGCCGTCGCAGTCCAGATCACCCTGGGCGTAGGTGGCGCCGCTGGCGATGCCGATGTTGGCCGTGATGGTGGCCAGATCGGTCGCATCGACGTCGCCGTCCAGATCCAGGTCGCCCAGGTTGGTGTCCAGGATGTTCTCGACGATCTCCTTGACATCGTCGCAGTCCACATCCAGGTCGCCGTCCATGTCGGCGCTGAGGTCGATGACCGCCGCGTCGTCCAGGTCGGCCCAGTCGCCCATGTTGGCCTTGACGTACTCGACGTCGGCCAGGTTGACCGCTCCGTCGGCGCCCTGGGGCAGGGCCCCCCGGGCCGGGCCGCCGGCCGAGCCGGTCACGTCGCCGCGGCTGTCGCCGTTGGCGTAGGTCCCGCAAGCCAGGGTGGTGCCGAAGAAGTTCCCGCCGGACCAGCTGGCATCGACCAGGGTGAAGCCCTGCTTGCGATCGAGCTTGCCGGTCAGGGGGTCGATGGCCAGGCCGTCGGCGAAGTAGCGGACGTCCTTGACGTCGAAGTTGCCGTTGCCGTCGAAGTCGCCGATCACGTGCATGATGGGCACGTTGCCGGCCTGGCTGCGGGCATTGCCGGGCACCGGCACCACCTGCCAGGTATTGAGCGTCAGACGGTCGGCGTAGGCCAGCATCATCTCGGGGATGTCGTTGAGATTCCGCAGGCCGTCATAGAGGAAGTCGCCCATGACCTTGTTTCGGTCGGCCAGGTAGCCGGAGCTGATGGTGTAGGGCGTGGTGTTGACGTAGTACTTGTACGCGCCGGTGGTGCTGCCATCGTCGTACTGCGTCTGCGGATAGCTGCCGTAGGGCAGCGCGACGCGGGCGGGGACGCGATGCGCCGGACGGTCCACCAGGACGCCGGACGAATTCAGGCCCTGACCGAACGGATAGGTGTCGCCCTTGACGCCGGCGACGGTCCAGCCCAGGTCGTTGTTCGTGGCCATGTAGCTGGCCAGGTTGGTGTTCCAGGCCGCGCCCTGGGCGGCGTAGGTGCACGGCAGCCAGGCGGGGCTGCTGACCGGCAGGGCCTCGATGCCGGCGGGCAGGAAGTAGGTCCGGGCCAGGAGCCAGCCGGGCATGAAGTTCTCCTCCGGCGGCGGGGGCAGCGGGATCGACTCGAACTCGGCCACGCTGTCCTGGATGTTGTTGATGTAGTCGGCCGCGCCCTGGTTGGTCAGCGCAGGCTTGGTGCCGTCATACCGCGGGTCCGCCGGGTCGCGGTTGGCGTCCGGGTGGCCGCGGGTCGCGAAGGTCTGCGGACCGGAGATCTGGTAGCCGGTGCAGGGGTCGGCGTTGTAAATGATGGCGCTCTTGGTCGGGCGCACCTCGGTCGTGCAGACCGGGTTGCCGGCCAGGTCCTCGTCGTAGATCACGCCGAGAATCTCGTACTTGCCGTCGTTGGCGTCCTTGGCGGCGCGGCTGGAACCGGCCACACCGCTGTAGCCGATGGCCAGGCCGTGGTTCTGGACGGCGTCCTCCATCAGGCCGGAGCCGCCGCAGTTGACCCACTTGCTGCCCGGGCCGACCTTGACGTCGTTGACCGCCGCTTCGGCGATCTTCTTGTTGCTGTTGTCGCCGCGGCCGTAGCTGGGATCCAGGCAGATCGAGTTCATGGCCGCGTTGCGGGTGCCCGAACCTGCGTCGCGGGTGCAGACCAGCAGGTTTTCGCCGTTGGGCATGCGCCCGGTGGCGAACAGGTGCCGCAGCTCAGTGTACTTGACGGTCTGCCTGCCGGTGCCGACATGGGCGATGACGGCCACGGGCACATGGGCGGTCAGGTTGTCGTACACGGTGTTGGCGTCCGGGCTGGCGTAGTTGAGGTTCAGGCACTCGGTCGCCGGATCGATGACCGTGTCGCCGTTGCAGTCCTTGCAGCGGTTCTTGAGCTGGTTGCTCTCGCCGCCGGGGTCGATCTCGGTCTTGAAGGACTTCAGCGGGTTCAGGCCGTAGCCCGCGACGGCCGGGGTCGCATCCCAGTTCGGCGTGCCCGGCTCGGTCACGAACCACGAGAGCGGCACGTCCATGACCGCGATGTCGATAGTCGACTGCTCGTACGGGGTGTAACTGTTGTTCCCCGGGACGTACGGGCCGGGGTAGATGCCCACGCCGCCGACGTTGCAGTACTTGTAGCGGTTGAACCAGCCGCCTTCCGACGGGGCGTTCTTGGGGATGGTGCCGCACAGCTGGAAGTTGATGAACTCGCCCAGGCCGTTGCCGGAGCCGACGGAGCGGACCTGCACCAGCCAGAAGCTGTTCAGCGGGATGCCGGGAGCGAAGCCGCCGGCCAGCTGCTCGGACTGGTCGAACAGGCCGTCGGCCGGGCAGTCGCTGTCGTACCACTTGGCCCGGGGCCGGGTCAGGTCCGACACGCCGCCGCACTCCACGTAGTTCTTGTTGACGTTGATGTAGTCGCGGGTGGAGGGCTCGGTGGGGTAGAAGTCCGCGAAGAGGGTTGCGCCGCTGAGGTTGATCTCCGCGCCCGGCACGAAGGGCACCGGGGCGGGCGGGGCGTTGGTCGAGCCCACGATGTTGATGGTCTCGTTCGGGGCCGGGGTGCCGGCCTGGACCGCCGCGGCCAGAGCCGCCAGGGCGGCCGCAGCGCAGAGAAGCTTGCCAGTATGCATCTTTCCTGTGCTCCAGTTACGAGGTCGTGGTGATTTCATGCAACGATAGTCCCAGTGAACGGTTTGTCCGTGAGAACCTCCGGCGGACGGCCCGGAGGAGTTGAGGGGTTGCTTCCGCTGCACCTCCTTCTCCGCGCGCAAACCTTCTCCCTGCCGCAGCCCACACCGGCCGCAGCACCCCTTGAACGATCCGGCCCGGGTCGGGTCGGAAATGGTGGGCGATCAGTTCTCCGCAAGACCCGGGGCCCGGACAGGTCGTTTCATGGCTACTTCGTTCTCCGCGTCCACGCTGTAGTAGCGGTCTCCCCACTCCTTCTTGACCAGCGTGTCCAGCACGTTCTTCTTCTCGGCGTGGCCGTCCACGTAAATGAATGTCGCGGCTCCGCCGAACTCCTTCAGGCCGCCGCCGGGATGGTGGCGGGCGACGACGTTGACCGGGTTCAGCGTGCTGTTGTTGGTGTCGTCGATGAAGGCGCTGATGCTGCTGGCCAGCTGATCCACGCGATACAGCCCTCCGTATTCGGCGTCCCGCGGTCCGTAGGTGAACGGCGGCTCGAAACCCGGCATGGCCGTCGCCCCGCCTTCGCCGAACGGGCCGTACTGCCCCATCCGGTTGTCATACAGCGGCGAGATGGGGCGGTGAGCCTTGCACAGCCGCCCGCTTTCGCTGTGCTGGATGGAGACCCACTCGAACTTGTCGGCGAACTCGGCGGCCATGATGGTGCCGCTGGCGTTGCGGACCGCCGAGGGGCTCACGAACACGTTCTTGCGGGTGTTGCTGGCCGAGGCCTGAAACTTGTTCCGCGGGATGATGCCCGCGTTGCCGGCGTAGGCGATGAACGGCGCCTGCTTGTCTTCCGGGCCGGTGCCGCCAAAGGCGCTGCCCTGGTCATTCACCTGGCCCGGGAACCAGTTGTTGGGGTCGCCGCCGGGGTTGGTGCGCGGCATGCCGCCCCTCGAAAACTCCGGACACTGGAAAGCCTTCGGGTCCACCCGGCCGTCGCTGTACAGGAAATACGACCAGTGCAGATAGCCGTGGGCCTTTCGAGGGTCATCGTCGGCCATCTGCATCTGGTGGGAGATCTTGTAATTGCCGCGGGCGTCGGCGGCGTAGAGGTACGAGGCCGGGAAGCGATTGAACCGCGAGGAGTAGATCGCCGAGGCCTGGCTGACGTGATGCAGGTTCGCGGCGCACTGCACCGCCCGGGCGTCGCGGCGGGCCTCGTTCAGCGCCGGCAACAGGATCGCCACCAGGATCGCGATGATTCCGATCACCACCAGCACTTCAATCAACGTGAACGCCTCTCGCCCCGCAAATCGTGTCTGCCTCTTCAACTGCCGCTTCATCAGGCTGCTCCTTCAGAGAAAGAGAAGTGGAACGGACATTGTCAGAGTGATATCGCGCCAATCACCACCGCAAGAATACCTCCGGATTGTTAAGTCTACGAGAAGGAGATGGCAGGACAGTGCGAAAAATCTATTAAGCGTCTGAGACCGCGGCGCGGCCGATGTGTTCATATTCACCGCTGGAACCGTCAGCAAAATGTGAGCGCGGCGCTAATCCGATGGCGTTTGTTCATGGACATACACATCCAGTTGTGGTTTGATTTGATCTGTGTTCATGACAAAACGAATCGAGACGGAAAAACGTCAGGATTATTGGCTCGTGCCGGGGCGATAGCGGTGTCCGTGAACTAAGGCAACTGCAAGCCCAGTATGCCTGCCTGGGACGGAAAACCGTCCTGGCCCGGTCTCGCCGAACCTGGAAACGGCGCCCGGCCGGAAACGGAATCACCGCGGGGGTACGGATGCTCAGGCCGGCGGGCTGCCGCGGCGCGACTCGATCGTGCGGGCGGCCCACAGCCCGGCCTCAAACAACAAGGCCATCGGTCCCAGCAGGGCCAGCATGCTCCCGGGGTCCGGCGACGGCGTGATGACCGCCGCGGCGATGGCCATGCCGAAGTAGACGTGCCTTCGAAACCGGGCCATGTCCGCGGGCCGGGCGATGCCCACGGCCGCCAGAAAGGCGACGATGACCGGAACCTGGAAGCCGATGCCGAAGGAGGCGGCCATCTGCAGCGTGAACAGCACGTACTCGGTCAGTCGCGGCTGCTGCTCCACCCGGGGGCCCCGGCCGCTTTCCTTCAGCCGCGCGACGGTGAAGGTCTTGTCGCCCAGCCGCATCCGCAACTCGCCGGCGGCGAGGTTCACCCACGGCATCCCCTCGGGGGCGTCGGCCGGATCGCCCTGAAACGCGGGCATGCTGGCCGGGATCGGGCCGGCCGAGCCCCACTCCCCGGGCCGGGAGGTGGCCGGCAGGATCCGATCGGCCGGGGGCCCAGGCAGAAACCAGGAGGCGTAGTTGCCCACGCCCGGAAGCTCCGCCCGGTAGCCCACGAAGAAGTTGAGCATCATCGGCATGACGAAGATCTGGAAGAAGATCGCCCCGGCGAAGAACAGTGCGATGGACACCGGCACGAAGGATCGCACCCACTTGCGTTCGTGGGGATAAAGCCCGGCGGCGACGAACCCCCAGATCTGGGCGAGACTGTAGGGGGCGGTGGTGATGAATCCGAGAATCAGCGAGACCTTCAGGTCGGTGATGAACTCCTCCATCGGGTTCAGGGCCACCAGGCGGGTGTCCAGGCCGTGCCGGGCGAGGGCGGCGAACATCGGGGCGCAGAGGAAGGCGATGATGTAGTCCTTGAACCCCAGGCAGACCGCCGCGCCGACCACCAGTGCGACCATGGCCCGCACCAGCCGGGAGCGAAGCTCCTCGAGGTGCTCGCCCAGGGTCATGCGCACCTCGTCGGGGTGCCGGGGTTCGCGCGTCAGCTTGTTGAACCATCCCATGGTGGTCTTCAGAGCCGGCGGTCGCCGGGCCGGTCCGTGCCCGCCGGTGGGAGCAACGGCGTTTTGAGACGGCAGCGGTCGTCCCTCGGCGCCGCCCGGTGCGGACCTCAGCCGCCGCGGACCTTGCCGCCGGGCGATGGACAGGCCGGGTGGGGCGGATTCTAGAAACCGCGGCTTGGGGGGTCAATTCCCGCGCGTCTTGCGTGTTGGGCGTGCCGGGTCCGGCTCCTTTTCGTGGAAGACGTTTTTTCGCTCGCCACGGCGGCGCCCGTCGCCCGCAAGGGAGGCCGCGGCATGCCTGCCAACCCCGCCCGAAGGTACCTGCCCCCCCTGCACGCTGAAGGCGCACCTGGGCTCGGGCGCACGAGCGTTCTATCGTCGGCTGGCGATGGCCACGGCCAGCGGATTGACCAGCAGCGGCACGACCCGGTCGCAGGCCGTCTGCGCGGCGATCTCAGCCAGTTCGGCCTGGGCTTCCACCAGCCCGGCCGACCGGCCGAAGCCCCAGTACCGCCGCAGCGTGAGGCACACCGACAGAGGCCGGCATTCGTACTCGCCGGTGCGGACCTCGAAGGTGCTGGTGCGGCTCTTGAGCTCGACGTAGGCCTGGAGGTCGCACTCCTGGGTCAGGGTGATGCCCAGGCACGGCTGGCAGTCGATCGTCCGGACGCCCGGCTCCCGGCCGAACAGGGCTCCCAGCGGGCTGTCACCCAGGAGCGTCTCGGCCACCAGCTGATCGTGGTTGCCCTGGTAGTCCAGATCGAAGGCGTACACCAGTTCCAGGTAGTCGATCTCGAGGTCGGTCAGCGTCAGGTGGTAGGGCACCTGGGAGAGCAGGAACTCGGAGAAGGCCGTCCAGGCGGCGGTGGTCGGGGGTTCGGCGTATCCGAAACGCATGGCCCCGGGCTCCAGCCGGATCCAGCGGCGGAGTCGCCCGTCGGCGGTCTGCGGCTCGGACTCCTCCAGGAGCAGGGCCCCGTCCTCGCGTCGGCGGAAACGGCGCATCCCGGGGTATTCGCGGCGGATGCGCTCGAAGAAATGCAGCACCGCCTCCCGCTCCAGGGACCAGTCCATCTTCAGGAACAGGCGCGAGGTGATCAGGAACTCGTCGCAGTGCGCCCCCAGCCAGTTCTTCATGCCCAGAGTCTCCGGAGGCCTTTCCCGTCGGCGGGACCACGGCCGCCTGCGACCTCCCCCCGGCCCCGGCCGGCGGTCCCGATGGCGCCATTATCTCGAAC
>CAZSYS010000152.1:0-10209 GCA_964611365.1 uncultured Planctomycetales bacterium | reverse complement strand
AGACCTGGCCGGGCCTGCAGCCTGCCTCGGCCCCTGCGGCAGCCCCGGCAATGCCGGCGGTCGAGCCCGTTCCCCAGACCCAGGTCCTTCAGACCGCCGAACGCGATATCCGCGCCGGACGTTTCGACCAGGCGCTGGCCGACCTTGACCGCCTGCTTCAAGCCCTTCCGCGGTTCGGGCACGCCGAGGCCCTCTACTGGCGGGGGCGGGCTCTGGCTGAGCGAGGGCTCCGGCCGGACCATGACGGGCGCCGCTCCGAGAACCCCCAGGCGGACCTCCGCCGGGCGGCGCTGGCCTTCATGCGGGTGGTGATCCAGTATCCCGGCCATGCCCGGGTCCCCGAGTGCCTCTACCGCGCCGGCGAGGCCTGTCGAGCCGCAGGCAGTCCCGAGGAGGCCCGCGGATTGTGGCTGGAGCTGACCCGGGATCATCCCGCCGCGGGGGAATGGCCCCGGCGGGGCCCGCCGAGAGCCTGGCGGAGTTGCCGGCCTCGGCGCCCGCGCCGGGATGAGTGGAGAGCGGAGACAGAGCAGATGAATCAGATCATCGCAGGTTTGTGGCTGCACGCCCGGCCGGCCCTGGCGGTCGAAGAGATCACGTCCGTCTCGCTTTTCAGGCATTTCGTGATCGACGGCGGCTGGATCACGTGGTTCGTCCTGGTGCCCCTTTCGGTGGTGACCACCGCGCTGGCCCTGCACTACATGATCACCATCCGGCGCAGGACCCAGGTGCCCGGAGCCCTGGCCGAAGCCCTGGTCGGCGCAGCCACCCGCGGGCAGGTCCGCTCGATCCTCGAGCTGACCGGCGAGGACGAGACCATGCTCGGGCAGTGCGCGTTCGCCGCCTGCGCGCGGGTGGGCGAGGGCGCCGAACCGGCCCGGGCGGCCGTCGAGGAGGCGGCCCACGAGCGGGCAACCCGCCTGATGCGCCGCATCGAGTATCTCAACGTCATCGGCAACGTCAGCCCGATGATCGGGCTGTTCGGCACGGTGGTGGGCATGATCCGGGCCTTCAACCGCATCTTCGCCGCCGGCGGGGGCATGCCGGATGCGGCCAAGCTCGCCGGCGATATCTCCGTGGCCCTGGTGACCACGTTCTGGGGCCTGCTGATCGCGATCCCGGCCCTGACCTGCTTCGCCGTGCTTCGCAACCGCATCGACGCCTTCGCGGCCGAGTGCGTCAAGTTCTCCGACAGCCTGCTGTCCCTTCTGACCCGCGCCCCTGCGGCCAGGGCGGAGTGATCCGGGAGGGCTTCCGGCCATGCGCAGCCGCTCGCGCGAATACGCCCCACGCCCCTCCGGCGGCATCAACATGACGCCGATGATCGACGTCACCTTCTTGCTGCTGACGTTCTTCATGCTCGCCAGCCACTTCGCCTCCTCCGAAAAGGTCAGCCTCCAGCTGCCCTCGCCGGACGACAGCCGGGCGGTGGACCGGCGGTTCCTCGACAAGGTGATGATCAACCTGGTCCACCAGGGGCCGGATCTCCCGCCCAGGTTCACCCTCGGGGCCATGCCCGCCGGCTCGCTGGCCGAACTGGCCGCCGGGCTGCAGGGCGTGGCACGGCGCGACCCCGGGGTACAGGTGATTCTCCGCGCGGATCGCAGGCTGCCCTACGGGGTGGTACGCCGGGTCATGGAAATCGTGGCCGCCCAGGGCCTCACGCGGCTGCAGGTCGCCGCCGAGTTGAGCGAGGACGGATGAACGCGCCGCAACCAAAGATCGCACAAACCGCCCGGCGGGCCCGCAAGGAACCGCTCCGGCCACGGCTGCGCTCACGATTGCCCGTGCTGCGGATGTCGCTGAACCTCACGCCGATGATCGATGTGGTGTTCAATCTGCTGCTGTTCTTCCTCGTGCTCAGCCGCTTTGAACCGCGCGAGGGCATGCTGCCGGCCCGGCTGCCCTCCGACGCCGCCGCCGCACCGGCCACGGAACTGCCCAGAACCCCGGTCCGCGTGCGGCTGGCCGCCGACCCGGCATCCCCGGCCGACTGCCGCGTGACCATCGACCGGTTCAACGAATCGCCCATGCCCTTCCGGGCGCTGGGGCCGGCGCTGCGGCGGATCCGCCTCCAGGAGCCGGGTTTCGACCACCTGACGCCCGTCCACCTGATCGCCGACGACGATGTCGCCTGGGACCACGTGGTCAACGCCTACAACGCGGCCCTGGCCGCGGAATACGAACGGATCTTCTTCGCGGGGGCGCCGTGAGCTTCAGCTTTCTGCGGATCTGGCTGCCGGCGGCCGGTGCCGCCGTTCTCACCCTCGCCGCCCACGGGGCCAAGCCGACTTCCCGCCCGGCCTGCCCGATGGAGGGCGTCACCGGCGAGGCCGCATTCCGGGAAGGCCTCCACCGCCGCGGGCTGACCGGCCTGCTGGAACAGTATCTGGTCGACCTGCCGCCGGTGGATCAGGCCGACGAGAAACTTCGACGCCGCGAGTCGCTTCTGGCCCGCGCCGCAGCCCCCGAACTGCCGGCCGACCGGCGGCGGGAAGCCGTCGGCCAGGCCCGGGCACTGCTGGAGGAGGTCCTGAACGCCGACCCTCCCCCGGCCGGGCGGCTGGCCCTGATGCTCGAACTGGCCCGCGACGACCTCGAACGCATCGACCCGCCAGCCTTCGACGCAGCACTGCTCTTTGAGATTCCAGGCCGCGATCGGCGGCGGGCCGCGACGCTAGCCGGCCGGGCGTCCGCGACGCTGGCGTCCCTGCAGAAGGACATCGCCGCGACCTGGGCGGCCCTGGAGGAACTCGACGAGGAAGGCATCGCCCGACTCAACGCCGGCGGCATGACCGTGCTGCTGGAGTCCATCCAGGCCGACGCCGCGTGCCTGCAGTGCTGGGCTGGGTTGTTTGGGGCCCTGGCAAGCCCGTCCCCGTCCCAGGAGCAGCGTCCGGCGCTGGAAAGACTGCTCGAACAGACCGCCCCGGCGATCGAAGCCCCCGAACCGCCGCCCGGACGGGAACGCCTGCACTGCCGGCAGCTGCTGGTCGCAGCGGTGGCCGCGCGGCTGCTGGAACGATTCGAACAGGCCGACGCCTGCGCCCGGCAGGTGGTGGCCGTCGCCGGCAGAATCCGCTCGCCGGCAGAGCGCCAGGCCGTGCGAACCCAGGTCCTGGCCGCCGTGCTCGAACAGCTCCGGGCGGCACGCGACGCCGGCAGATCCGATCAGCTGCGGTCGTCGATCGAACAGGTGCGCTCGTGGCTTCAGAAGAACCGCCCGCAAGAGGCCGCGGCGTGGCTGGGTCTGGCCCTGATCGAGAGCACCGCCGCCGCGGCAAAGACCGCCGCCACCTCCCAGAGCAGCCCGGCCGAGCCGGCCCTGGACCGGTTCTTCCTTCCCGGCTGGCTGGACCGCGCGGAATCCCTGGCTCCGCTGGAGGCCTTCGCCGCCCGCTCCCCGGCGTGGCGCGACGGCCTGTACGCCGCATTCGCCGGCGCCGTGCGTTTTCCTTCGTCCGGCCGGCTGTGGGGCTTCGGCCTGCAGCTGACCGCCGGGGCCGTGCTGGCCGAGGCGGCCGAAGACCGCGTCGCCCCGCCGGAGATGCTCGTCGAGGCATTGGCCGACCCGCCGCATGGCCCGGCCGGCAGTCCTCTCGACGGTGAACGCCTCTTTCTCCTGGCCCGGGCCCACTACCTGGCCGGGCGGCGGCTGGAGGCGGTCGAGGCCCTCACGCGTCTGCTGGAGGAAACACCCGGACACGATCGCGGACCGGCCGCGGCACAGGAGGCGGTCGCCCTGGCCGGTGAGCTTCTCGGGCAGGCGGGGGACTCGCCTTCGCCACGGGTGCTCCAGGCGTTCATTCGCGCCGTCCGCGGCCTGCGCGGGTTGCGCCCCGATGCTCCCCTGACGCCGGGGCTGCAGTTCAGGCTGGCCGCGGCCCTGGAGCGGTCCGCGGATCCCGAATCGGCCGAGAAGGAATATGCCGCCGTCGCCTCCGACGATCCGTTCGCCCTGTCGGCGGCCTTGGGGCGTTTGCGATGCTGGACGACGCTGCTCCAGCAGGCTGCGGGTGCCGGTGCCCATGCTGATGGCGGGACGACGGCGCTGGCCGCCCGGGCGGTGCAGGCGGGCGAGGAGGCCGGGGCGGCCCTGGCGGTCATGCGGGATGACGACCCCGCCGCACGATGCACGGCGGCCCTGACGGCGGCCTCCTGGGCGGCGCTGCTCAATCATCCACTGGTGTCGCGCGCCGCCCGCGCCCTGGAGGTACTGGAGGGCTTTGAGTCCCGATTTGCCGGTTGCGGCGAGGCGCTCGGCTGGGCCTTGCGGGAGCGGGTCCGCGCCCTGGAGGCGCTCAACCGCCTGCCGGAGGCCCGGGCCGTGGTGGAGCAGTGCCTGCAGGCCGATCCGCACGCCGCCGGGCCGGTCATGGCCCGACTCCTGGAGTCGATGCGCCGGGAGGTCCGGGCGGCACTGGAACGCGACCAGCCCGACGCCGCTGCCGGCCTGGCCGGGGAGGCCGCGGCCCTGGCCGGGCGCCTCCGGGACTGGGCGGATGCCCATCCGGAAGGCATGTCTCCGGCCGAGCGGTCGGCCCTGTTGGAGACCCGCGGCCTGGCGCTGCGACTGGCCCGGCGTCCGGCCGAGGCCCTGCAGGTTTACGACGCCTGCGTCGCGGCCCTGGCGACCATGCCGGCCGGCGAGCCCGGCTGGCTCATCGTCGTCCAGCTGGGCCGGGCAGAGTGCCTGCTGGACCTGAACCGGCCGGCCGAGGCTCTGCCGCTGTTCATGGAAGCCTGGCGGCGGCTGCCGGAGCGCAGCGACGACTGGTGGCGGGCCCTGACCGGAAGCCTGGCCTCGCACCTGGCACTGGGAACCGAACCGGACGCGATCGTACAGACCGTCCGCCAGCAGCGCGGGCTTTCGCCGGACCTCGGCGGTCCCTGGTGGAAACGCCTGCTCGAACGGATCGAGCGGCAGGCGGCTGAGCGCGCCGCGGGCGGACCGGCGTCGTCTCCTGCCGCCGGAGCCTGAACCCGCAGGGGGTCGACCGCCCAAGGCCGCGCACCGCCGGTCTTCCGCCGGGCAGCGGCGCGTGGGATTGACGGTGTGGCCGCCTGGGGGCCCATCGGATACATTGCCGCCATGGCCAGCAAGCGAGGAATCACCTACAAGGCCTCGGGCGTCGATATCGAGGCCAACGACCGCATGGTCGAGCTGATCAGGCCCATCGTCCGGGCGACGTACGGCCCGCGCGTTCTCGGCGCCCACGGCGGATTCGCCGGCCTGTTCCGGCTCAACGGCGACAGCGGACTGCTGCACGGCGACTTCCGCGATCCCGTCCTGGTCGGATGCACCGACGGCGTCGGCAGCAAGGTCCTGATCGCCCGCGAATCCGGCCACCTGGACACCGTGGGTATCGACCTGGTGGCCATGAACGTCAACGACCTGCTGACCCTGGGGGCCGAGCCGCTGTTCTTCCTGGACTATGTGGCCGTGCACCGCCTGGTGCCCCAGCAGGTGGCCGTGCTGGTCGAGGGGATCGCCGCCGGCTGCCGCGAGGCCGGTTGCGCCCTGCTGGGCGGCGAGACCGCCGAGATGCCCGACGTCTACCGCCCGGACGACTTCGACCTGGCCGGATTCGCGGTGGGCCTGGTCGACCGCGGGCGGATCATCGACGGGTCGGGCATCGAACCCGGCGACGCGGTCATCGGACTTCCCTCCAGCGGCCTGCACTCCAACGGATATGCCCTGGCCCGGCGGCTGGTCTTCAAGGAGGCCCGGCTGCGATACGACTCGGTGGTTCCGCAGGTCGGCTGTCCGATCGGCGACGAGCTGCTCAAGCCCACGCGGATCTACGTCCGGCCGGTGCTCAGCGTCCTGCGGCGCTATCACCGCAAGCGGGTCGTCCGCGGCATGGCCCACATCACCGGCGGGGGACTGCCGGGCAACGTGGTCCGGATCCTCCCGGACGGCTGCACCGCCCGGCTGGACACACGTTCCTGGCCGATTCCGCCGATCTTCGGATTCCTCCAGTCCATCGGCGTGCGTCGCGCGGAGATGTTCCGCGTCTTCAACATGGGCATCGGCTACGTGCTGGTCGTCCGGCCGGCGTTCGTCCAGGCGATCGTGGGACACTTCCGCCGGCGCGGACTGGACGCCCTGGTGATCGGACGCATCCGCCGCGGCAGCCAGGCCGTGGAACTGATCTGAACGGCGCCGGGGCACTCAAGCCCGGCGTCCGTCTGGCCGCGGCTTCCACGCTCCGCTAAGATCGCCGGGGGCCGACGGGGTGCCCCCGGCGCCGACCCGCCGTCCGCGGCTCAGGCCCGATCCCTGCCGGCCGCGGGGGCCCGCTGTCGCGGAGAGGCCTGTTGGACGGTAAACGCGTCTACCTGGAAACCATGGGCTGCCAGATGAACGTGCTCGACAGCGAGCTCGTCCTGGGCATGCTCCGCGACCTGGGCTACGAACCCGTGGACGACCACGCCCGGGCCGACCTGGTGCTGCTGAACACCTGCAGCGTGCGCCGGCACGCCGAGGACAAGGTCTACAGCCGCCTGGGCGAGATCGCCCGCGACGGTTCCGCCCGCCCCGGTCGGATCATCGGCGTGATCGGTTGCATGGCCGAGCGCGACCATACCGGCCTGCTGGCCCGGGCGCCGTTCATCGATCTGCTCTGCGGTCCGGGCAGGCTCGACGAGATCCCCGGGTTGATCGCCGAAGTCCAGGCGTCGCGCCGCCCGGCGGTGGCGCTGGAGCAGGGCCGGGCGCGGCGCATACCCCGCGCCCGGCGGATGCAGGAGCCCGACGGCATCGAGGCCCTGGACATGTCCCGGCGCCCGGCGGCGGATCGCCCGGCCGTTCAGGCCTACGTCCGGGTGCAGCGCGGATGTGACAAGTTCTGCAGCTTCTGCGTGGTACCCTACACCCGCGGCCCGGAGCGCAGCCGCCCGCCGGCGCACATCGTCGAGGAGGTCCGGCGTCTGGTGGACGGCGGGGTGCGCGAGATCACGCTGCTGGGACAGACGGTCAACAGCTACCGCTTCGAGGAAGCCGGACGCACCGTGCGTTTCGCCGACCTGCTGGAGCGGGTCCACGCCGTGCCCGGCCTGGACCGCCTGCGCTTCGTGACCAGCTACCCCGGCGACTTCGACGACGACATCTTCCACGCCATGCGCTGCCTTCCGCGGGTCTGCGGGTATCTGCACATCCCGGCCCAGAGCGGCTCGGACGCCGTGCTGCGGCGGATGCGGCGGCAGTACACCGCCGGGCAGTACCTGGAGCTCCTCGCCCGGGCCCGCGAGCTCGTGCCCGGCATCAGCCTGGCCGGCGACTTCATCGTCGGATTCTGCGGCGAGACCGAGGAGGATCACGCCGCCACGCTCGCCCTGGTCGAACGCGCCGCCTACAAGAGCCTGTTCATGTTCATGTATTCCCCGCGACCGGATACCACCGCCGACCGCCGGCTGGTCGATGACGTGCCGGCGGAGGTGAAGCGCCGCCGGCACGCCGAGCTGGCCGCCCTGCAGCGCCGCATGTCCCTGCGCCATCACCGGGCCTTCATCGGCCGCGAGGTGGAAGTGCTGGTCGAGGGCTACAGCAAGGCCGCCCGACGCGCCCGGGCTGGCGCCCGGCCGGGACCCCGGGCCTCCTGGCCCCGGCCCGACCAGCTGACCGGCCGCACCCCCGGCGACGAGATCGTGGTGTTCTCCGGGCCGGCGTCGCTGATCGGCCGGACGGTCCGCGTCCGCATCACCGGGGCTACCGCCCTGACGCTGCACGGCGAGCCCGTCGAACCGCCGGTCACTTGATGAACAGCATCTCCTGGTACGTCGGCAGCGGCCAGAGGTCGTCGGCCACCATGCCCTCGAGCTGGTCGGCCACCCCGCGGATCTGCTGCATCTTCGGCAGAAGCACATCGCGGGCGTGCCGGGCCTCGTCCTCCTTCGTGGCGGCCTCGTGCCCCAGGGCTGTCTCCAGGTCCGTCAGGCTGTCCTGGAGCTGCTTGACCAGGGCGGTGATGCGGTCGAGGGTGTCGGTGTCGAACGTGTAGCCCACCGCCTTGAGATGGGCACAGGTGGTGGCCAGCTCGCTCTGGTAGCGGATCGCCGCCGGGAAGATCTGCGTCCGGCCGATCCGCAGCACCAGGCTGGCCTCCAGATGGACCGTCTTGCAGTACTGCTCCAGGTAGATCTCGTACCGGCTGTGGAGCTCGCGCCGCGACAGCACCTGCTGGCGCTCGAACATCGCCGCGACCTCCTCGTCCAGCAGCGCCGGCAGGGCGTCGACCGCGGTCCGCAGGTTGGGAAGCCCGCGGCGGGCGGCCTCCTCATGCCACTGGGCCGAATAATTGTCTCCGTTGAAGATGATGTCCCAGTGGGCGTTGATCACATCCTTCAGCAGGGCCTGCACGGCGGCGTTGAGCCTGCGGGAGTCGCCGCCGGTCTCCCTCTCCAGCCGGGTGGCGATCTCGTCCAGGGCGTCGGCGATGATGGTGTTCAGGGCCACCAGCGGGCCGGCGATGGACTGGCTCGACCCGACCGCCCGGAACTCGAAGCGGTTGCCCGTGAAGGCGAACGGACTGGTACGGTTGCGGTCGCCGGTGTCCCGGGGCAGCGGGGGAAGAACGTCCACGCCCACGGTCAGCACGCCCTTCTGCGCCGATGAGGCCGCCTCGCCCTTGCGGATCTGGTCGAAGATCGCGGTCAGCTGGTCTCCCAGGAACACCGAGATGATCGCCGGCGGAGCCTCGTTGGCCCCCAGGCGGTGGTCGTTGCTGGCCGTGGCCACCACCGCCCGCAGCAGGGCCGCATGCTTGTGGACCGCCTGCAGAATGGCCGCGCAGAACACCAGAAACTGGGCGTTGGCGTGCGGCGTGTCTCCCGGGTCCAGCAGGTTGCCCAGGCTCGCGCAGCCGATCGAGTAGTTCAGGTGCTTGCCCGAGCCGTTGATGCCCGCGAACGGCTTCTCATGCAGCAGACACGCCATGCCGTACTTCTGCGCGACCCGCTGAAGCGTGATCATGATCAGCTGCTGGTGGTCCGTCGCCACGTTCGCCTGCTCGAAGAGCGGCGCGATCTCGTACTGCGCCGGGGCCACCTCGTTGTGACGGGTCTTGACCGGCACGCCCAGCTTGAACAGCTCGCTCTCGCACTCCAGCATGAACGCCAGAACCCGCTCGGGGATCGCGCCGAAGTAGTGGTCCTCGAACTCCTGCCCCTTCGGCGGACGGCAGCCGAACAGCGTCCGGCCGGCGTTGATCAGATCCGGGCGGGCGAAAAAGAAGTGGCGGTCGATCAGAAAATACTCCTGCTCCGGTCCCGCGGTCGCGCTGACGATGCCCGGGTCGCTGTGACCGAACAGCTTCAGGATCCGCTGGGCCTGGCGGTTCAGCGCCTGGGCCGAACGCAGTACCGGCGTCTTCTTGTCCAGGGCCTCGCCCGTCCAGGACACGAACGCCGTCGGAATGCACAGCGTCGTGCCGTTGGGGTTCTCCAGAATGTAGGCCGGGCTGGTGACGTCCCAGGCCGTGTAGCCGCGGGCCTCGAACGTCGCCCGGATCCCCCCGGACGGAAAGCTCGAAGCGTCCGGCTCGCCCTGGATCAGAGCCTTGCCGCTGAACTCGGCGATCGCCCCGCCGCTGCCGTCGGGGGTCAGGAAGCAGTCGTGCTTCTCGGCCGTCAGACCCGTCAGCGGAAAGAAGACGTGGGCGTAGTGCGTGGCACCCTTCTCGATCGCCCAGTCGCGCATGCCCGCGGCCACCGCGTCGGCCAGCGAGGGATCCAGCCGGGCGCCGGCCTCGATCGTCTTCTTCAGCGACTTGTAGACCTCCTTCGGCAGCCGCCGCTTCATCTCGTGCATGTTGAACACGTTCGTGCCAAACAACTCGCCCGGCTTGGTTTCGGCGAAGTTCAGCGGGGCGGTGATCGGCTTGTAACCGGTGACCGCCGAGATGGCCTGCAGTCGGGTCGCGCTTCCGCTCATGATGGGATCGGTCTCCTTCCAGGTGGCACACGGGCCCCGGGCGATGACGTCCCCATGGCTGCGCCCCGGTGCCGGCCGGCGCCGGCGGACTGCTGCATTCGCCGGAGCGATTTCAGGGGACGAATTGTATGAGAATACCTGATTCTGGCCCTTTGGCAAGCCCGGCCGGAACCCCGCTGGACGCCCGGACTTCCCCGGCCCGCCCGGGCGCTGCCGGCCGCCGCCGAACCCCGCCGCCCGGCCGACGTTGCCCGCGGCGACCGTCAGGCTAACAT
>CAZSYS010000151.1:8880-10228 GCA_964611365.1 uncultured Planctomycetales bacterium | reverse complement strand
GGACAGGAACGCGGGCTGCGGCCGGGTACGGAGAACGTCCCCGGCGCGGTCGGACTGGCCGAGGCCCTGGCCCTGGCGCTGGCCACCCTTGCCGAGGACCGCCCGCGCATCGCCGGGCTGCGAGATCGCCTCGAAAGCGCCATCCTCCAGGCCGTGCCCGACGCCCGGACGCTGGGGGACCCGTCCAGCAGGCTGCCGAACACCGCCTGCATCGGCTTTCGCGGGCTGCAGGCCGAGGCCCTGCTGATGCTCCTGAGCGACGCGGGCGTCTGCGCCTCCAGCGGGTCGGCCTGCAGCAGCGGCTCGCTGGAACCCTCCCATGTGCTCAAGGCCATGGGCATCGACGAGGCTCTGGCCCACGGGGCGGTACGCTTCAGCCTGTCGCGGTTCACCTGCCCGGCGGATATCGAACAGGCGGTCGCCGCCACGCGGCAGGCGGTCGCCCGGCTCCGGACGATCGGGGCGAACTGAAAGCTCTGCCCGCGCCGAACGTGAGTCACGCGAAGCGCCGTACCGCCCGGCGCCCCTGCCGGCCGCCGAAAGAGGTGCGCTCGGCGCCGCGAAGCGCCGTAGCGCCCGGCGCCCCTGCCGGCCGAGCGCGTGGCTTCGCGACCTGGCCACTGGCTGTACCGCCCCGCGCCACCGCTGGCCGTCGAAAGAGGTGCACTCGGCTCCGTGAAGCACCGTCACGACCTCACATTGGCAACGCGAAGCACCGTAGCGGCCGGCGCCCCTGCCGGCCGCCGAAAGAGGTGCGCTCGGCGCCGCGAAGCGCCGTAGCGCCCGGCGCCCCTGCCGGCCGAGCGCGTGGCTTCGCGACCTGGCCACTGGCTGTACCGCCCGGCGCCCCTGCCGGCCGCCGATGGCGGACAACGCCGCTCCCCGGGGATATCCCGCCTCGTGCGGCGCCGGCCTCCCGTGACGCGGGCAAGGTATCGGTACCCTTGGTGGCCCTGTCCGGCCCGGCGGCAGAGGTTCTCGATCACCGAGGGCGACAGGGCCCTGCCGGTTCCGGACGGGGCCTCGTCGATTCCGGGTTGGACCGCCAGATCGGTTTGAGGACGGGGCTTCCAGCGCGTAAGATGAGCCGTCCGTGGCCTTCTTTCAATGTTGGGGATGCTCAAGCATGATCGCGGGAATCCACGGCGCTTGCAAGGCCACGGATAAGTCACTGTACGTCCAGATGGTAAAAAGAGTTAATTTGTGGCTTCATGCCGTCCGTGCCGGATCCGCTATCCTGCACGCTGAACGCGTGCCCTGCGCCGCAGGCGGACCGCGAGTGAGGGAGGCGAGCATGGCTGAGCGATGCCACGACCGTCGCGGAAGCAGGATCGGTCGGGCCCTTGCG
>CAZSYS010000151.1:5277-8870 GCA_964611365.1 uncultured Planctomycetales bacterium | reverse complement strand
CGCCTGGTCGATGCTGCCGGCCGGGCCGGAACCGGAACCCATCGCCGCCGGGCATTTTCCCAGCCGGCTGCACGCCTTCGTCTGGCGCAACTGGGAGTCGGTCGAGACCGGCCGCATGGCCGGGATGCTGGGAACCTCCCCGGATCGCGTGCTGGCCCTGGGACGCTCGATGGGGTTGCCCGGGCCCGGGCCGGTCGATGACCGCCGGCAACAACGCGGCTACGTCACGCTGATCCGCCGCAACTGGCATCTGCTGCCTTACGAGCAGCTGCTGACGCTCCTGGACTGGCCGGTCCAGCGGCTGGCCTGTGCCCTCAAGGAGGACGATTTCCTGTGGGTCAAGCTGGGCATGCTCAAGCCGCGCTGCCAGCCGCTGGCCTGGCACGATCCCACACCCGCCGAAGCCGCCCGGGCCGCCGGGATCGCCGGCATCATGGCCGAAGCGTTCGGACCCGCCCTGAGCGGCGGGATGGAGCCGCGCTTCGCCTTTCTGGATGAGTTCTCGCGGCCGGTGGAGCAGGACGGCGCCGCCGCCCGGACGGCGTCTCCGGGTGCGCACCGACCGGTCCGGTTCCTGTACTCGTATTCCGCCGTCTACGGCGACCCGCTGTCGGACCCCGCGCTGGACCCCTACCCGGACGGCCTGCTGCAGCGCCTCGCGTCGGTGGGGGTGAACGGCGTGTGGCTGCACACCGTCCTGCGCGACCTGGCCTGCTCGCGGCAGTTCCCCGAGTTCGGCCGGGGTCACGAGACCCGCCTGGCCTGTCTGCGGGATCTGGTCGCCCGCGCCGGCCGCTGCGGCATCGACGTGTACCTGTATTTCAATGAGCCGCGCAGCATGCCGCCGGCCTTTTTTGAGCGTTACCCGGGCCTGGCGGGGCACGCGGATCCGGCCACCGCGGGGACGGCGATGTGCTCCAGCACGCCGGAGGTGCAGCAGTGGCTGCAGGAGGCCACGGCCTTCGTCTTCCGCGAGGTTCCCGGCCTGGGCGGCGTCTTCACCATCACCATGTCGGAGAATCAGACCAACTGCTACAGCCGCGCCCCGGGCGGATGCCGCTGCCCGCGCTGTGCAGCTCGAAGCGGACCGGAAGTGGTGGCCGAGGTCAACCGGCTCATCGCCGCCGGCGTGAAGGCCGCCGCCCCTGATGCCAGGGTCATCGTCTGGGACTGGGGCTGGCCGGACGACTGGGCCGAGGCGATCATCGCGGCGCTTCCGGCCGGCGTGAGCCTGATGAGCGTCAGCGAGTGGTCGTTGCCGATCGAGCGCGGCGGCGTCGCCACGACGGTGGGGGAGTACGCGCTTTCCGCCCCCGGCCCCGGGCCCCGGGCTTCGCGCCACTGGCGGCTGGCCCGCGACCGCGGCCTGGAGGTCTTCGCCAAGGTACAGGTGAACTGCAGCTGGGAGCTGTCCTCGCTGCCCTACCTTCCGGTCATGGATCTCGTGGCCGAGCACCTCGCGAACCTCGCAGCCGCCGGCGTGGAGAACCTGATGCTCAGCTGGACGCTCGGCGGGTACCCCTCGCCCAATCTCGAACTGGTGCATCGCTGGGGCCGGCCGGGATTCACCACCGTCGACCAGGCCCTGGACCGCCTGGCCGGGGAACGCTACGGCCCGGCGGCCGGCGGGCACGGACGGGCCGCCTGGAAGGCCTTCAGCGACGCCTTCCGGGAATACCCGTTCCACGTTCACGGCCTCTATGCCGGCCCCGCCCAGGTCGGACCGGCCAACCTGCTCTACGCCGAGCCGACCGGGTACGCCGCCTCGATGGTGGGCTTCCCTTATGACGCCCTGGATCAGTGGCGGGCGGTCTATCCGGCGGAAGTGTTCGCCGGCCAGTTCAACAAGGTCGCCGACGGCTGGAAGCGGGGGCTGGACCTGCTTCGCCGGGCTCTGGAAATGACCGGGACTCCCACGCAGCGCGCCGCCGCCGCGAGCGACCTGCGGATCGCCGAGGCCGCGTTCTGCCATCTCAAGTCGGTGGCCAACCAGTCATGGTTCACGCTGTCGCGCGACGCCCTGCGGGCCGAACCCGATCTGCCCGCCGACCGGCGGCAGGCACACCTGGATCGCATGCGTCGTGCGGCCGCCGACGAGATCGAACTGGCCCGTACGCTGTTCGGACTGACCCGCCGGGATGCACGCATCGGCTTCGAGGCCACCAACCACTACGCCTACTACCCGCTGGACCTCGCCGAGAAGGTGATCAACTGCCGTGACCTTCTGGACCGAAGGCTGATGCCGACCGGCAGCGCCGCGGCCCGCTGACATCCGATAATCTGCCCCGTGCGCTCCGGCCGCGCGGGCCGCAGAAGCCGCCTCGAAGGGCTGCGGCCCGATAACCGCCGCCAGGCGAGAAAATGCCCGCCGGGGCAGTCACATCCCCCCGAAGCCGGGTCGATAAAGAACCAAGAGGTCGCCTCGCCCGCGGGGCCACCGGCCGCCTGCGCCGCGCCCCACTGGCGCCTTGCCGGATCAGGCCGCATGGCCAAACGCGGGAAAAGGCGGGCACGGCACAAGAAGATGACTTCCTGGCCCCGGACGTATCAGCTTGTGCGACACGGCAAACCCGCCACGGTCACCGCCGCCGGGCCGGATGACCTCTGGACGATCCGCATGGGGCTGGAACTGGTGGTCCGGCTGGCAGCGTCCTGCGACGACGGCGTGGCGGATCGGCTCCGGGTCATGCTCCGACGCCTGCTGACCGCCGGGCAGCCGGAAGAGAGTCGGGCCTGCAGACGCCTGACCGAGTGCCTCGGCATCCTGGCGGATGCCAGCGCGGCCGAGAACCGGGCGGCCATCGCGGGGATCGACGCCGAGTTTCCCCGTCTACTGACGAGCACGGACATGAGCGAGATCGAAAAAGAACAGCGGCGTTTCGAACAGGAGCTCACCGATCTGTCCGCCGCCGGCGATGCCGAGGACGTGGACGCGATCCTGGCGGCGCTGGAGCAGGCCGAAAACGCGCCCGCCTCCGGCGTGCGACCGAACCCTCTGCCGGCCGGCGATGACGACGCGGACATCGCCGCACTGCTGGCCGCCGAGGCGCCTGCCCAGGCCGGCGGGGAGGACCAGCCGTCGCTGGAGGGCTCGCTGGACGATATCGAGCAAGCACTCACCCGGGCCGGCGAAATCCTCTCCGAGGAGGAGGCCGGCCGGATCCTGGCCAAAGACAGCGGCATCCTGCCGGCCCAAACGCCGTCGGAGGATTCCGTCGATCCAGCCCTGTTCGCCGGGGATGCACCCGGGGGCGTGGATTCGACCTTCCAACCGGTCGGCGACGGCCTCGACGAGATCGCTACCGCCGGCGGTCCTGCCGGCCGGTCCGCCGGTGACGCCGAGATCATGCCCGTCCAGCCGCCTCCGCCGGACAATGCCGAAACAGTGGCCACCCACATCGTCGATGACGACGCGGAACTCCAGGCTATCGCCTCGGCGTTCGAGGAGGCCGCCTGCGAACTGGACGGACTGACCACCCAGGTGCAGCAGATGGTCCCCGGCCCCGAGGCTTCCGTCGACCCGGCATCCGAGGGGCCCTACCTGGACGATGAGCCCGTCGCCGCCGAGCCGGTCGCCGGGGCCGATCCGGCCT